>DATFTN010000258.1:0-10847 GCA_035261845.1 Myxococcales bacterium
TGCTCGCGGTGAAGCTCCTGTGGAGCTTCGTGCAGGTGCTGAGCGAGCGGCTGCGCAACACCAACGAAGCGTTGACCGGGCTCAAGTCGGAGCTCGACCGCGCACGCACCGCCGCCGACTCGCAGGAGGGAGGAGGCGGGACGCCCCCGCCGTTCGGGTCGTGAGGCTTCGTGCTCGCGGCCTGCGGCTCGCGGTCGGCGCGCCGCTCCTGGCGTTTTGCCTCGCGTGCCCCCACGCTCCGCCTCCGGCGGGTCCGCCGCTCGATCCGGTCCCGCTGCTGCAGCAACTCGAGAAAGCGCACGCCGAGCCGCAGACGCTCTCCGCCTCGGGCAAGGCGGCGGTGGACGCTCCGGAGAACGGCGGCCGGTACCAGATCCAGATCGTGGTGCGCAGGCCCGCTTCGCTGCGGATCGCGGCGCTGGATCCGCTGGGCAACCCAGCCGCGCTTCTGGTCGCGGACGGCGGCCGCTTCGCGCTCCTCGACCTGCGCAGCAGCGTGTTCTACCGGGGCCCGTCCACCCCGGAGAATCTCTCCCGGCTCATTCCCGAGCCGCTTCGCGACGAGGAGCTGGTGGCGCTGATCCTGGGTGCCCTGCCTCCGCTTCCTGGGGCGCGGCCTGTCGAGGCGCATCGGGCGGGCGACGGATCGGTGCTGACGCTGGCGAGCGGCGAGCTGCGGCAGGAGGTCTTCGCCGGCGCCGATCTGCGCATCGAGCGCGTGCGCAGGTTTCGCGGGCGCGACCTGTGGTGGGAAGTCGAGCTGGACGATTTCGACGACGCCGGCGGCCAGCAGATGCCGCGGCGCCTGCATCTTTCGTCTCCCGCGGAGAGGACCCAGGTGGAGCTTCAGCTGAAGGAGCGTGTGTGGGGCAAACCCACCTCGCCCGCCGCGTTCCAGCTCAATCCGCCGCGCGGAGTGAAGGTCGTGGAAGTCGAGTGACCACACCCGCCGCCGGAGAGGGCGGCGCTGCGTTTTCACAGAGCGGAAGTCCAGGCTCGCTAAGTTGCTGTGCCCTCTGGGGCTGCCCTAGGATGGCTCCATGCGGATCCGGATCGGCGACCTGCTCGTCAAGGCAGGTGTGATCACCGATCTCCAGCTCAAGGCTGCCCTGGCGGAACAATCGCAGTGGGGCGGCAAGCTCGGCGACATCCTGGTCCGGATGGAGTTCATCACCGAGGAAGTGTTGATCCGCGCGCTCTCGAAGCAGACGGGCATCGCCCGGGCCGACCTCGCCGGCGAGCTGGAAAGAGCAGCCATCGAGCAGGTGTCCGCCGAGACGGCCGAGGAATTCAACCTGGTGCCGCTCTCGGTCAAGGACGACGGGCGCACGCTGGTGGTGGCGATGAGCGACCCCGGCAACGTGATGGTCACCGACCATCTCCGCTCGCTCACCGGCTGCCGCATCGAAGCGCAGCTGGCGGGCGCCTCCGCCATCCGCGCCGCGATCGCGCGCTGGTACCGCGGCGAGGAGCTGGCCGGCGACGAGTCCTCGATGAAGATCGTCAACAACAGCGGCGACTCGGTGGTGACGGTCGAGGGGAAGAAGGAGAAGCCCCCGCCGGCCGCCAAGCGGGACGGGAAGTCGGCGCGGGCCAGCGCCCTCGAGGTCCTGCGCGGCGTGGAAGAGACCCAGCGGCGCTCGGTGGCGGCGCTCAAGGCAATGGTCGAGCTGCTCATCGAGAAGGGCGTCTTCTCGCGGGAGGAATACCTCACCCGCGTGAAGCGCTGAAACGGAGATCTGGGATGCCGCCGCGCAAGCGACTCGGGCAGCTCCTCACCGAGTTGAAGATCATCGACGAGCACCAGCTGCAGAGCGCGCTCGGGCACCAGAAGCAGTGGGGCGGCAAGCTGGGCGCCATCCTGGTGCAGAAGGGGTTCTGCAGCGAGGACCAGATGATCTCCGCCTTGAGCCAGCACCTGGCGATGCCCCTGGTGCGGCTCTCGGAGGTGAAGATCGATCCGCGCGCGGTGAAGACCGTCTCCAGATCGGTGGCGGAGCGCCTGCACGTCTTCGCCTACGAAGTCACCGGGTCCGGCCGCAGCGAAGTGATCACCATCGCGATGAGCGATCCCCTCGATCTGTCGGCGATCGACCAGCTCGCCTTCCACACCGGCAAGCGCATCAAGCCCATGCTGGCGGGCGACAGCGACGTGATCTCCGCCATCCAGCAGCACTACGGTACGGAGACTCCGGGCAAGGGAGTGCAGCCTCTCCCGGCCGGGTCGCGCCCGTTCATGGAGGGCGCGCCGGGCGCCGCCGGCCGGGCGACGCCCGTGGCACCGATGTCGCCGGCGCCGGGAGGAATCCCGACTCCGCGCTACTCCGCGCGCGTAGACCCGCCTCGCCCGACTCCGCAGATGGTGCAGCCGGTGCCGGCCGTGAACGAAGCGGCAGCCGTCGCCGCGGTGGGCGGAAACGCGGCGCTCGCGCCGGTGGAGGCAGTCGGTCTGGACGGCGAGGACCTCCCCGCTGACGCGCCGATGGAAGGGCTGGAACCGATCGCTTCGCACACCCAGGGCGCCGAGAGCGTCGAAGGTGCCGAGGATTTTCAGGACCAGGGAACGGCCGAAGATGCGGTGGACGGCCTGGAGGCCGCGAACCTGGCGCAGGACGCCGAGGTCGCCGCGGCGGAGTCCGAACCATCGGAGGGCAGTTGGACCAAGACGGGCGAGCTGCCCATCGACGCCATCCTGGGGACCGCCGACGCGATCGAAACGGATGCCGGTAGTCCGGCGCCGGCGAGCGACGCTCCCGACGCATGGAGCGACATTGCCGATCCGCTCGCGGCTCCGGCGGGGGACGAAGGCGCCTCACCCGAATCGGCCTGGGCCGCGGCGGCCGCGGAAGTAACGGCAGCGGCCGAGGAGTCGGGTCCCCAGGGCGGGGAGTCGCTGCTGGAGTCGCCCAGCGATTCGCCCGAACCCGTCGAGGAGGTCGCGATCGAGGCGGAGGGTTGGTCGGAAGATCCGGCCCCCTCCACGGACGAGGCGCAGATCGACGGGACCGCGGGGCAGGAGGTGCCGTTCGAGATGGAGCCGGACCCCCCGGCGGAGTCGGGAGGCTCCACCACGGAGCGGCAGCGGTGGATCTCGCAAGCCGCCCAGGACGCCGGAGCGGAAGGAGAGCAGGTCGAGGAAGTCTCCGCCGGCTCAGGGTACGAGGAAGGCGCTCCCGCCGGGCAGGAGTACGCGGAGGAGGCTCCCGCGGAGACTTACGGGGAGACGGGCACCACCGAGGAGGCGGCCCAGGAGCAGTACGGCGGCGAGGAGCAGTACGGCGGCCAGGAGCTCGCCGAGGGAGAGGCGCCGGCCGAAGGCGAGGGATGGATCGCGACCCCGGAGGATCAGCCGCAGGAGGGCGGCTGGTTCGCGGGCGAGGCTTCCTCCACGACAACGCTCTCCCCGGCGGATCTGAGGACGCTCGACGCGCTGGGCCTCGATCCATCGGACGTGGCCGCGGCGCAGCGCATGCTGGCGTGCTTGGTCCGCGTGCTCAACCGCCGGCAGGCCATCGACGTCGACGAGCTGGCCGCGGAGATCCGCGAGAGCCGTCTGGCCGGCGAGGCCGCGGTGCAGGCGCTCGAGGATCAGGCCTCGCTGGGCGAGCCGGGCGCGGACGAGATCGGCGCGCCGCCGGACGAGGCCGCGCAAACGTCCGGCAGCGGTCAGGATCCTTGAGCGCGCTCGCTCGGCTCCGACCCTTTCCCACCCTTGTCGCCTTGCGCCGTACCCGGGGGGCACCCTTAGCGTCCTTCTCTACAGGAGGGCGTCCGCGTGACCGATTTCGCCCTGGCTGGCACCGTCCTCACCCGGGATCTGGTGACTGCGACCGGAAAGCTGGTCGCGTCGAGAGGGGAAATCGTCGACGTCGGCTACCTGAAGCACCTCGCGGCCAAGGCGCCCAAAGACGCCAGGCAGCGCGCGCTGCACGAAACCAAGGTTTCCGAGTCGGTCCTGGAAGCGTTCGACGCTGCCCCGCTGCAGCACCTGGCCGGTCCGCCCGACGCGCGCGCCCAGATCGCGGACGCGCTCTGCGAGGTGCGTTTCCCCGACGCCGTCTGGCAGGAGCTGGACACCCTCCGCGAGGAGGACGCGATGCGCTTCCAGCACGCGGTCTGGACCGCTGTGGTCGCCGCGCGGCTCTTCCGCGCCGCGCTGGGCGAGGCGCCCGGGCTGTCCCGGCTGGTCGGCGGCGCGCTGGTGCACGACATCGGGATGCGGCACGCCGCGCAGCGGCTGCGTTTCAAGCGCGACCACCTCACCGCGAACGAGGCGCTGACCCTGGAGGACCATCCGATCGCGGGCGCGCTGGTCCTGGCCAGCTCGCTGGGGGATGCGCCGGCGGTCCACTTCGCGCTCCTCCACCACACCCGGGCGGGCTTCGGGTACCCGCGCATCGCGGGGAAGCCGCCGCTGCGCGGGCTGGACCTGGTCTCGGTGGCGAGCGCGTTCTCGGCGCTGGTCGCTCCGCGGCCGTTCCGGCAGCAGCCCTTCAACGCGCGAGGGGCGGCCGACCAGCTCTGCGACGAGGCCAATGCCGGCTATTTCGACGCCCGCGCCGTCCGCCTGCTCATCCACTGCATGCGGGGCGCCAAGGGTCCGATGAACGACCTGAGGCTCCCCCGCACCGCCACGGGCTTCCGCCCCGCCCGCAACCACCACGGCGTCTCCCGCGCCCAGGCCCAAGCCGGCGCCTGACGATGGGTTAGCCCAAGACCATTTCACGCGGAGGATGGGAGGAAAGGGAGGAGGGGAGGAGCGATTCGTTTGGTTCCTCCCTTCCTCCTTCTCCTCCGCGCCCTCTGCGTGAAACGTTCTTGGGCTCGCTGTTTGCTTCCGCGCTTCGTTTGAAACGAGGGCTGCCTCGCGAGCAGAGTGGGGTAAGATCCTTTTCGCGCGGCGCGCGTTGATGGAACGGGAGAAGACAGACGAGGAGCTGCTGGCCGAGTTCCAGCAGGGCGACGCGGGAGCTTTCGAGCGCCTGCTGCGCCGGCACCGGAGCCCCCTCTACACATTCTTCGTGCGGGTGCTGGGAGATCGCGCCAAAGCCGAGGACCTGGCGCAGGAGACGTTCCTGCGCATCGTGAAAGGGTCTGCCGCGTGGGAGCACCGCGCCCGCTTCCACACGTGGCTGTACACCATCGCGCGGAACCTCTGCATCGATGCGGCCCGCCGCGATCGGTTCCGGCGCGCCGAGTCGCTGGACACGCAGGAGGGCGAGGAGGGCCCCCGGATCGACGCGGTCCCCTCGGGCTCCGCCGGGCCCGATCGGCAGGCGGACAGCGCGCGCCTGCGGCCGCTGCTCCGGCGGGCGCTGCTCGCGCTTCCCGCCGAGCAGCGCGAGGTGTTCGTGCTGCGGGAGCAGGCCGGCCTGCCGTTCAAGGAGATCGCCGAGCTGGTGGGCGCGAACGAGAACACCGTCAAGAGCCGGATGCGCTACGCCCTGTGGGGGCTGCGCAAGGCGCTCGCGGACCAAGGCGTGACCGCGGAGGATGCCGAGCCGGAGCCGGAGCCGCCTCCGGGAGTGCGGTTGGGGAGAGCATGAACTGCACCGAGTCCCACGACCTGCTGCTCGACCTTGCCTGCGGCGAGCTTCCCCCCGATAGAGCGGCGGAGGTGACGGCCCACGTCCTGAGCTGCGCCGCGTGCACGGCGGAGAAGGCGAAGCTCGACGATGCGCGCAAGGTCGCCTCGCTGCTGCGCGAGCTGGAGGAGCCGCCGGAGGGATTCGACGAGCCGATCCTCCGGGCCGCGCGCGCCGAGGCCGGGTTGCAGGCGGACGGGACGCCGGGGCCGGTGGTGGAAGTCTCCGCCACCGTGAAGCCGCTCGGCCTGCAGGCGGCGCGGCTCGACCCGCACGCGCGGATGCGCGGCGGGGCAGGGCGTCCGCCGCCGAGGTGGGGACGTCGAGCGGCCGCGATCGGCTCGATTGCGGCGGCCGCCGGGCTGGCGGTGGTGGTCACCTCGTCGTTGACCAGCCGCCACTCCCAGGAAAGGGCCGGGGAAGTCGCTCCAATCCAGGTGCGCGCTCCCGGCGCACCCGCTCCGACCGCCATCGACGATGCGCTGTTCCAGCGCGGGAAGGCCGCCGCACCGAAGGAGACTGCCGGCGCGGCTTCCCCGCAGGCCGTCGCGCCGCCCGCGCCCGCACCTGCACCCGCGCCCGCACCTGCGCCCGGACCTGCGCCCGAGGTGAAGGTGGCCAGGACGCCAGCGCCGAAGAAGAGACAGGCGGACCGCGACCAGAAGGTGGAGGCCTTCGGGCAGACCGAGGCGATCCGCTTGGACGAAGCGCCCGCATCGTCGCCGGCGCAGGTGGGCAGATCAGAGGAAAGCCAGGGGACCCTTGGGTACTACTCTGCCGAGCGCCCGCCGCCGCCGGGCGAGCCTCCCTCGGAGGAAACCAAGCGCGACGTCGCGAGAAAATCCACGCTGCTGAAGAGCGCTCCGGCCGTCTCCGAAGCCGTTTCCCCACCGCCGCCTCAGGGCGTGCAGGCCGTCCCTCCAGCGCCGGCCCAGACCGTGCCGATCGCGGGGGACAAGGTGGCTGCCGAGCAACCGGCTGCGCCCGGCCCCGACCAGCTCGAGGACCAGGCCGGCGCGGCCAGGCGCAGCGGAGACTACCCGCGCGCGGCGGCGCTCTACCGGGACGCGTCGGCGCTGCGCAGGCAGTCGGATCCGGCCCGGGCCGCGTGGGACCTGGCCCACGCGGTGGAGTGCCTGGCGGCGGGCGGCCAGGTGGACGAGGCGATCGCCGCCCGAACCGAGCTTCTGCGCAACTTCCCGGGTCAGCCGGGCCCCAAGGCGGCGGCCGACTCCGCGCTGCGCAGCGTCCCGCTGCCTCCGGACGAGACCCCAGCGAAGGCGGCCGAGCACTGAGCCGCGTGGCTCGCCTCGGGCAACCGGCCGACTGCGCCCGATGCGCCGGGCCGGGTAGAGTCAGTCCAGCTTGCGGTCGCGAGCTGGAGGCGGGGTGCTCTCGGCGAAACAGTCGTTGCTGCTCGCCCTGGGGCTCGGGCTGCTGGCGGGGCTAGCCGCCTGGTCGGCGATCGACGCGCAGCAGAAAAAGGTCCGCGAGGGCTGGAAGACTGTGCGGGTCCTGTGCGCTGCGCGCGACGTGCCCGAAGGGGCCGAGCTGGTCCGCGCGATGGTGGCGGTGCGCGAGGTGCCTGCCCGGTTCGTGACCGATTCCTACCTGGCCGTCGAGGAGGACGGGTCGGTGAAGAACGACCCGGTGGGCCAGCGCGTGCTGGTGCCGCTCAAGGCGGGCGACCCGATCCTGGCTTCGCATTTCGCCCCCGCCCGCGACGCCGACCTGTCCGCGATGGTCCACCCCAAGGGGCGGGCCGTCACCGTGGACGTGCAGGAGCGCAACGCGGTCGGGCTCTGGGTGCGGCCCAACGACCACGTCGACGTGGTGGGCTCGTTTCGCGACACGCAGACCCAGCAGCTCAAGAGCGTCACGCTGCTGCAGAACGTGGTGGTGCTCGCCACGGGGCGCGTCAATGCCAGCACCACCCACGTGCCGGACGAGGACCGGCGCTACACCAGCGTGACGCTCCTGGTGCTGCCGGAGGAGGCGGAGATCCTCACCCTGGCGCAGGAGACCGGCACCCTGACGCTGCTCCTGCGCAATCCGGAAGACCTCGACTCGCAGGAGAAGCGGGCGGTGGTCGACCAGAGGCAGCTCCTCACCGGCGAGCGCGCAGGCGAGCTGCAGCAGAAGCGGTACCGGACCATCCAGATCATCCGCGGGGCGCGGCTCGAGTCCGCGGCCGCCGGTCCGAGGAGCGACTGAAGCCGTGCTGGCCGGGCTCTGCTTCCTGCTGGTCTCGGCGGCGGTCTTCCTGCTCGCGCTGCTCACGTTCGGGGTGCTGCGGCGCGCCTTCGAGCAGTACCAGGCCCGGTACGTGGCCCGCTCGCTGCGGGACCTCTCCGACATGTTCCTGTTCCTCGAGCCCCGGCAGATCGTGCTGCTGAACGCCGCGGCCATGGCGCTCTTCGCCGGGCTGGGCCTCTGGGCCGGGGGAGTGCTCCTCGGCGCGCTGGCCGCGGCGCTCGGGTTCTTCGCCCCGGCCTTGGGCGTCGGGATCTACCGGCGGCGCCGCCTGCGGCGATTCGAGGCGCAGCTCGCCGAGGCGCTGCAGCAGATGGCCACCGCGCTCAAGGCCGGGCTCGCCTTCCACCAGGCGGTGGAGCAGGTCGCGCGCGATGCGCTGCCGCCGCTGTCGCAGGAATTCGGGCTCTACCTGAAGGAAGTGAAGCTGGGCGTGCCCGTGGACGAAGCGCTCTCGGCGATGGCGGCGCGAGTCGGAAGCGAGGACCTCGAGCTGGTGGCCGCCTCGACGAACCTCGCCCGGCAGATGGGCGGGAACCTGGCCGGGATGTTCGAGACCATCGCGGGCACCGTCCGCGAGCGGTTCCGCCTGGAAGGCAGGATCCGCGCTCTGACCAGCCAGGGAAAGCTGCAAGGGATCATCGTCGCGGCGCTCCCCGTTTTCGTGGCGGCATTCCTCGACTGGTACCGCCCCGACTTGATGCAGCCCTTGTTCCGGACCGCGTATGGCTACGCGCTCATCGGCGCCATCGTGCTGCTCGAGACGACCGGGTTCGTCCTCATCCGGCGCATCGTCGCCATCGACGTGTAGGAGCGCCCATGCACCCGCCTCCCCAGCTCACCGCCGCCGCATCCGGACTCTTCGCCGGCGCCGCGGGGGCGCTGCTCGGTCTTGCGGCGCTCCGAGCTGCGCAAGCGCTGCGGACGGCGTGGGCCACCCGGCGCGAAGCGTCTGCGCCGCTCGAAGCTCCGTCCGCGCCCTTCAGCGCGTTCCGGCGGGCAGTGCTGTCCCCGGTGGCGGTTGCGACCGGGCGCGTCCTGCCCTCGCGCTGGCGGATGGCTGTCGCCGCCGGGCTGCGCCGCGCGGGCCATCCCGCAGAGCTCTCCCCCGAGGAGTTCGCCGCGCTCGTCCTGCTCTCCACCGCCGGGTCCCTGGTGGCGGGCGCCGTAGCCTCCTTGGGGCTCGGCTTTTCGCTCGCTGCAATTCCCCTCTGGGCGATGGCGGGCGCCGCGGCCCCGCCGCTGTGGCTCCGCGACCGGACCAAGGCGCGGCGCGCAGCCATCGCCCGGGCGCTCCCATACGACCTGGACCTGCTCACGCTGTCGGTCGAAGCAGGCCTCGACTTCCCCGCCGCGCTGGCGAAAGTAGTCGACCAGGGCCGCCAGGGCCCCCTCTCGGACGAGCTGTCGATCTCGCTCAAGGAGCTGCGGCTGGGCCGGCTCCGCGAGGAAGCCCTGCGCGATCTGGCGGCGCGGGTCGAGCTGCCCGCCCTGACCAGCTTCGCCCGCGCGCTGGCGCAGGCGGACCGGATGGGGACGCCGCTGGCGAAAGTGTTGCGCGTGCTCTCCAGCCAGATGCGCGAGGAGCGGACCCAGCGCGCGGAGAAGCTGGCCGGGGAAGCACCGGTGAAGCTCCTGCTCCCGCTGATCGGGTGCATCTTTCCCACCCTCTTCCTGATGCTCTTCGGGCCCATCGCGTACCAGGTCTTCCTGGGCGGAGATTTTTGATGCCGATCGAGCTGACCATCGCCGAAGGGATGGGCCGCGGGCGGCGTTTCCGCTTCGACGCCGCCGAGGTGACCATCGGGCGCGACCCTGGAAGCGACCTGCTGGTGATCGACCCGGGAGTGTCCCGCAGCCACGCAAGGATCCGGTCGGAGGGCGCGGCGCACGTCCTGCTCGACGCCGGTTCGTCCAACGGCACGGCTCTCAACGGAGCCCCTATCCACGGCACGGCGCCGCTCGCTCCCGGCGATCGGATCGGGGTCGGGCCGCTCGTCTTCGAATTCGGACCCCGGAGAATCGCGGCGCGCTGGGGCGTCCTCCCCAGGTGGGCACGGACCTGCGCCCTCGCGGGAGCGGGCTCGTGCCTGCTGGCTACCGTGGTCTGGTCCGTCCACTGGAGCGCTGCGCCGGCGTCCAGGCTCCCGGAGGCCGCGGTCCCCCAAGTGCGAAACGCGGCCAAGACCTCCGGCGAGACTGGACGGGCCCAGGACTTGTACGAGCGAGGGCGCCGCAAGCTGGAGGAGCGGCGCGTCGCTCCCCGCAACCTCTACGACGCCTGGAAGAGCTTCACCGGGGCCCGCCAACTGCTGGAGGGTCGCACCCCTCCGCCAGGGCTCGAAGCGCTGCCGCGGCTGATCGCCGAGGCAGAAGGGGACTTGATGAGCGAATGCAAGAAGCTCCTCTTCACCGCCCGGCGATTCGAGAAGTACGGCGTGGAGCAGCGAGCGCAAGCGGTGTATCGCGAAGTGTTGCTCCATTTCCCCGGCGACGATCCGAGCCGATGCCGGGCCGAGGCGCGGCAGGAGCTGTCCGATCCCGCCGAGGTCGATGGGAGCAGCCCGTGAACCGGCAGACGGCCAGCTCCCGGCAGCGCAGCGCCCTGCGCGCCGTCGAAATGCCGCTCGACGCGACGGTGATCCAGGGCCGCAACGGGATGCGTCCGGCCGCGTCCGCCCAGCCTCCGCGCCTCGTCGTGGTCAGCGGCCCGCGGGCTGGAGCCATCGTCGCGCTGGGAGACGGCGAGCTGACCCTCGGGCGGGGATGGGACAACGACGTCGTGCTTCCGGACATCTCCGTCTCCAGGCGGCATGCGCTCCTGCGCCGGGTCGGAGCGCAAGTCCTGCTCGTCGATCAGGGGTCCGGGAACGGGACCCGCGTGAACGGCCGCATGGTCGAGAGGGTCCGGCTGCGGAACGGGGACGAGATCTCGCTGGGCGATTCGGTGGTCCAATTCGTCGAGGCGGGCGCGACGGCGCTGCGCGGCAATACCGCCGGGGTTCGCGC
>DATFTN010000259.1:0-2427 GCA_035261845.1 Myxococcales bacterium
GAGCCGCAAGCCCAGCCCGCCGAGCGCGCCGAACATCCACAGCACCCCGAGGCAGAGCGACGACACCACCCAGGCGGAGTCGCGGATCGACCGCATCACCAGGATGGTCAGCGCCGCCACCGCCAGGAAGCTGAGCGCCGCAGCGAAACCTCCCTCCTTCGTGATGGAATCCACGATGTCGCTGGTCAGCACGATCTGGCCCGCGATCAGCGCCTTCGGATCGGTCTTGAGGGCGGTCCTTCGCACCAATTTCGCGTGCTCGATCTGCGCCTTTCCGTGGCGCGAGTCGGTCGTCAGCGTGGGGAAGACCAGCACCAGGCGCCCGGATGTCCCGTCCTTCTCATGGAAGGGCAGCTTCAGCCGCTGCGGCACGTCGGCCAGCGTGATGGGCCGGAGCTGCGTCCGCTCGCGGAGACGCAAGAGAGTCGGCCGCAGGTCCTCCGGCAAGGCGCGTACGATGCGTTCGTCGACCAGCCCCGGCGTCCCCGGGCGCGGGGCGACCAAGCGGAAGATCTCGCGCAGCAGCTCGATCTTGCGCGGCTGCTCGTCGGGCACCAGCTTCTGCAGCGTCGCGACGGAATCGATGGTCCCATCGGGACCCTGGCGCTCCCGCACCTCCTCGAGGGCGGCGGCGACCGCCTGCGCCTTCTCGGGCGAGTCCGTCAGCACCACGGTCGGGGTCTGGTACGACTGCAGCACCGCGTCGACGTGCGAGTCCCAATACGCGGCTCCGTCGGTGAGCCCCTTGCGGCTGCTCAGCTGGCGGAAGTCGTACTGGATCGGCTGCTGCACGAACCGCCACGTGCCCCACAGCGCCGCGACCAGGATCACCGCGGAGGCGGCCATCACCCAGCCCGTGTGCCGCGTCAGAACCGTCGCATAGGGGCCCGCCACGCAGCCGGTCAGCCGCGAGCGCTTCTTCTCGCCCAGCGGGCGGACCCGCTCCGCGATGACGATCAGCGGCGGCATGAGCAGATAGGTGGTCACCCAGCACAGCAGCATCCCGGCGGTGCCGATGAAGCCGAACTGGTTGAACCCGCGGAAGCTCACCGCGCCCAGCGAGCCGTAGCTGGCCGCCGCCGCCGCGCTCGCCGCGAAGGTCGCCACCCAGGTCGTCTTGAGCGCGCAGGGCAGCGCCTGGCCGACCTCGCTGCCGCGCCGGCGCTCCTCGAAGTAGCGCGCCAGCAGGATGATGCCGGCGTTGATGCCGTTCCCGACGATGATGCTGCCCAGGAAGGCGGTGTTCGGGTTCAGGTAGTGGATGATCCACCGCGAGAGCGCGAAGGTCGCCGCCACGCCGGTGAAGAGCGGCAGCACGAGCAGCGGGATGGAGCGCCAGCTCCGGTAGTAGAGCACCAGCACGGCCGCGACCGCCGTGAGCACCAGGATGCTGGAGACGAGCAGGTCGCGGACGAGGTTTTCCTGGTTCTCGATCACGGAGCGGACGTCGCCGCCGTACCCCACCCGGATGCTCGGGTGGAAGCTGCGCGGATCGAGAGCGCTGACGGCGCCGCTCACCGCCGCGAACAGGCGCTGGTCGTTGTGGAGGCTGGTGGCCGCGTTGGGCGGATAGACCTGCACCACCAGCGTCTGCCCGCCCTCGCCGGCCAGGTACCCGTCGATGAAGTGGTCGAGGCGGCCGAAGGCCGACCGGACGCGCAGGATGGCGTCCTCCAGGGCGGGGTCGGCGTCCGGCTTCGTCGCCTCCTCGTCGAGCTCCACGATGAGCGGGTTCGCCGCCCGCTTCGCCGCGGCGATCCGATCGCGCAGGACGCTCCGGACCTCTTCCAGGTCCTTCAGGTCGGCGTACAGCGCGCCGTGCGCCTCGAAGAACGCCTTCTCCTCGTCGATGCGCCAGAAGATCCGCGCCACCAGCTCGGGAGGCAGCTTCGACAACCGTGCCGCCAGCGCGTCCACGAACCGCTCGCCGGCCTTGAGATCGTCGGTGCGGATCACCACCGCCAGGGAGGCGAGGCCGCCGATGCGGCGCTCCAGCTCTTGCAGCGCGACCGCGGAGGGTGCGTCCTGCGGCAAGAGCTCGCGCAGGTCGGTGCGCAGATCGCCGTAGAGGCGCACGGCGAAAGGCAGGGTGCCGGCGAACACCAAGGCGCCGATCGCCACGAGCAGCCAGGGGCGCAGGATGGCGAGCGCGGCGAAGCGCTCCCACAGCCGGTCCCCTCGCCGCCGGGATGGAATGGGCTGCACGCGTTCCAAGATGGTCCCTGTTACCCCGCCCCGTGGCGCGCCGCCACAATCGAGATCGCCTCGCGGAGCAGCGCCAGTCCCGCCAGGCCGACCTCCTTCTCGATGGTCAGCGCGGGCTGCAGGCGGATCGCGTGCGTGTAGCTCATCGCGAGCAGGCCTCGCCGCAGGCCTTCCTGGAAGATCTCCTCGCAGATCTTCCTGGGCAGCGGCTCCTTGGTGGCG
>DATFTN010000260.1:0-11466 GCA_035261845.1 Myxococcales bacterium
CTGCCATGAAAATGGTCGTTCGAGGGTGACCGTCAGGCAGCTCTGCGCGAAAGCGCGACTTCGTATCCGAGCGCTTCGAGGCGCTTGACGAGCTTGCGCGTGGTGCGGCGCTCGTCAGCGCGATCGAGGTACTGAGGGCCAGCATTTTCATGCTTGGTGGTGCGCCAGCAGGCGCATGTGGTCTGGAAAGCAACCGAGGTTCGGCGCTTGTATGGGGACAAGGCCGCAAGCTCCGTTGTGCCGCTCAAATCGGAGAGGGGCGGGGCATGTCGAGGAAGGCCCGGGCGCAGTGCCAGAAGAGCTGCCGGTTGAGGCCCAGCGCCAATGAATGGGCCAGGCCCGGCAGGATGCTGAACTGGCGATCCGGGTTGGGCAGCTTCCGGTAGAAGTCGAGCAGGTCCTGCTCGGTGGCGATGCCGTCGTACTCGCCTCGCACGACCAGGGTGGGCGCGAGCACCTTGGCGGGATCGACCACCGGCAGATTCGCCGTCATGTCCAGATAGGTTCCGGTCGGGGCGGTGTCTCCGAACGGCAACTCGGCGTCCGCCATCGCGTCGGCGACGGCCAGGTCGGCGCTGCCGGGCTTGTCGCGGGTGAAGATGCTGCGGATCATCTCCCGGTCGCGCTTCCTGCGGTTGTGCGTGCGGAAGTACTCGACCTGCTCGGAGCGCTTCTGCAGCGTGGGGGACCCGGCGCCGGTATAGGTGAACGCCATCAGCACCAGGCGGTCGACACGCTCGGGATGGCCCACCGCGAACGCCGCCGCGCGCAGCGCGCCCGAGGACTCGCCCAGGAAGTGCATCTTCTGCCGACCCGTCTCGCGCGCGACCAGGGCGCTGCCGGCCTCGAGGTCCTCGGCCCCGCTCTTGATGTCGGAATTGCCTTCGGTCCGCGACGAGCGGCCGTAGTTCTCGTGGTCCATCGTCCAGACGTCGAAGCCGTACCCGGCGAACACGTTCATCAGCGAGTACTGGCCCTTGCCCGGGACCGCGAGATCGAAGGTCGGACGGGAAGAGACTGACGAGCCGTGCACGAGGAAGAGGACAGGCCTGGGCGGCCCGCCTTTGACCGGCGCGCCGGCGCGCTTGCGGAACAGGTAGAGCGACACCGCCCCCTTCTTCGCCCAGTATTCGGCGGTCCACGGGTTCGCGGCGGCCGGCTGCGCGGCGGCCGCCTTCGGCGCGAGCCTGGCGGCCGCGCCGAAAGCAAGGGCCGATCCGGCGAGCTTCATCAGGGTGCGGCGGGACGGGGAATCGGGACGCGGCATGGGGCCTCCGCGGAAGGAGTCGCCGCATCATGCCGCACCCGCGCGGGACGAACACCTGGCATCCGGTGTAGCATCCGCCCCGCTCGTAGTCCCGCAAGGGGGTACATTCATGAATCGGAGAAGACTCACGATGGTAGCGGCCGGCGCGGCCGCGGCTCTGGCGGCAGTCTGTGCAGCCGGATCGCTGAAGGCGCAGCAGCCGGGCTTCAAGCGCGTCGAGCTGCAGCGGCACGACCTGAGCGCTCAGGGCCGCGAGGTGGTCCAGGCCCGGGCGGAATTCGACCCGGGCGCCGCCATCGGCCAGCACACCCATCCCGGCGAGGAGATCGGCTACATCCTCGAAGGCACGCTCGAATTCGAGGTGGCGGGCAAGCCGAACGTGACCCTGAAGGCCGGCGAGTCTTTCTTCATCCCGCCCGAGACGATCCACGCCGCCAAGAATGTCGGCAAGGGTCCGGCCAAGGTGCTCGCCACCTATTTCGTGGAGAAGGGGAAGCCGCTCGCCACCATGGTCAAGGCGACCGCGGCCACCACCCCCGCTCCGAAGTAGCAATCTGAACAGACCGCCCGCGCGGCTCGCGGGGACCGGTCCGACGTCGCTTGCGCCTGCTCCGCGGGCGCTTGTAGGGTGCCCGTTTGCTCTCCGTCCATAGGGGCCCCCAGCCGCCCGACATCCAGGGGAAAAAGACCATGGCAACATCGATTCGCAAGGCAGCCCTTGGGGCTGCAGGGTTTCTCCTCTTCGCATCCACCGCAGCGCTGGCGGCCCGCGGCGCGCTGGGCGGAGGCCTCGAACAGGTGGTCCGCGCCTGGGAGACGGGAGATCCGCAGCTCTCGAGCATGCTGCGCCTCCACATCACGGCCGCTCGGGCGATCCGCTGGTGAAGATCCACCTCGCCGAGGGCATCTCGCTGCAGCAAGTCCTGCCGGAGCTCTCCGCGGCCGGCTTCCGGCTGACCGCCCAGAGCGTGATCGATCCGCGGTTCATCGAAGGCTACCTGCCGCTCGGCTCGGCCCGGGCCGCCGCGCGCGTGCCGGGCGTATCGTCGACCACCGCCGTGCACAAGCCGCTCAAGAATGCCGGCCTGGTGCAGAGCCAGGCCGTGGCGGCGGAGAAGGCGGACGTCGCTCAGCAGCGCGGCTTCACCGGGAGGGGAATCCGGCTCGGCGCCCTCTCGGACAGCTACGACGCGTGCGCGGTCTGCACGACGCATGCGGCGGACGACGTCGCTTCTGGCGATCTACCCGCAGGCGTGGTGGTCCTCGACGAGATCAACCCGGCGGTCGACGGTCCGGGCACGGACGAGGGGCGCGCGATGCTGCAGCTGGTCCACGACATCGCGCCGGATTCCCAGCTGGCCTTCGCCACCGCCTTCCACGGCGAGGTCTCCTTCGCCAACAACATCGTGGCGCTGCGGCAGCAGTTCCACGCCGACGTGATCACCGACGACGTCATCTACTTCGACGAGCCCATGTTCTCCGACGGCATCCTCGCCCGGGCCGTGGACACGGTGGCGGCCGACGGTGCCGCGTACTTCTCCTCCGCCGGCAACAACGGGCTCGAGGCATACGAGGGCATCTACAGCCCCGTCTCCTTCGCGGACGCGAAGGCGCTGGTCGCCTCGGGACGCGAGAACGTGAAGATCGAGACGATCCCCGGCAACATCCGGCCCCTCTCGTTCCACAACTTCGGCAACGACGACGGATCGGTGAGCATCACGCAGCGCTTCACCAGCGCCACGGACAACATCCTCAGCTTCCAGTGGGACGAGCCGTTCTTCGTCAGCGGCGTGAAGACGGACTTCAACATCTACGTGTTCGACGCCGACGGAAACTTCATGCCGCCCAACGGCAGCAAGAAATTTCCCGGCCAGTACAGCGTCGACGACAACACCGTCACGGACGAGGCGTTCGAGTTCGTGGAGCTCCCGCCCTTCCCTGGCGAGATCCACGGCGGCGCCAACGCGAGCGACTACCAGATCCTCATCGGCAACGTGAACGGCGGCCCGGCGCAGCACGTGAAGTACGTCAACGTCAACGGTCTGGGCGTCAGCCAGCGCCAGGCGGCGCCTTCCTCCTGGGGACACGCGGCTGCTCGCGGCGGCCAGGCGGTGGCGGCGATGTACTACGCCATCCCGCAGTTCCCCGAGGACTTCAGCGCTGGAGGGCCGACCACCATCTTCTTCGACGACGCCGGCAACCGCCTGGCGCAGCCCGACGTGCGCAAGACCCCGCAGATCACCGCCGCCGACGGCGTGGACACGACCTTCTTCGGCTTCGACTCCGACGGAAACGGCTTCCCGAACTTCTTCGGCACCAGCGCCGCGGCTCCGGATGCCGCGGCGGTGGCCGCGCTGATGCTGCAGGCGTCGGGAGGTCCCGGAAGCTTGCGGCCGGGAGATCTGTATGGCCGGCTGGCGGGCACGGCGTCGCCGCTCCCGGTACCCGACGACCGCACCCGCGCGAGCGCCCTGGCGGGCGGGGTGATCTTCTCCGCGACGGGGGATTGGACGCGCTGGAGCCGCTACTTCGGCCTCGAAGTGTCGGCACTGTCCTCCCGCAACGTGAGGTCGGTCTCCTTCAACACCAGCGGCATCGGCCTCACCTGGAGCCAGAACCCCAACCGGTTCCACGTGGGGTCCGCCACGGGCGTCAATCCCGCCAACATCACCTTCACGGTCAGCCCCGATTCGACCGTTTTCACGATCAACTTCGCGCCGGGGAGCTTCGTGCCGGGCGACTCCTTCCGCTACGGGATGTCCGTCTTCGCTCCCATCGAGGGGTCGACCCAGGAGGACCCGGATCGGTTCCGCGGTATGAAGATGACGGTGACGTTGGAGGACGGCGCCAGCTCGACGGCTACCGTCACGGCACCGGCGCCTCAGAGCCCGAACCGCTTCACCGGCGCGGGGCTGGTGAATGCGGCGGCCGCGGTGAAAGCCGCGCAAAAATAGTCACTTCTTCTTCAACGCCTGCTCGCGGATGGCCGACAGCGTGGTGGCCGGCGTGATCACTTCCTCGGAGAGGCGCAGCTCGATGAGCGCCGGCCGGCCGGCAGAGAGGGCGCGCTCGAAGGCGGGCGGGAACTGCTCGGTGGTCTCCACCACCTCGCCGGTTGCGCCGAACGAGCGCGCGTAGGCGGCGAAGTCGGGATTGACGAGGCCGGTGCCGTAGACGCGGCCGGGATAGTGCCGCTCCTGGTGCATGCGGATGGTGCCGTACGCGCCGTTGTTCACCAGAAGGACGATCACCGGCAGATCGTGCTGCACGGCGGTCGCCAGCTCCTGCCCCGACATGAGGAAGTCGCCGTCCCCGGAGAACGCCAGCACGATGCGGTCGGGGTGGACCGCCTTGGCGGCCACCGCCGCGGGGACGCCGTAGCCCATCGCGCCGCTGGTCGGGGCCACCTGCGACTTGAAGCGGCGGTACCGGTAGAACCGATGTGCCCAGGTGGAGAAGTTGCCGGCGCCGTTGGTGACGATGGCGTCGGGGGGCAGCCGCTCGCGGAGGAAGCGGACCACCTCCGCCATCTGCAGCGGCCCCGGCACTCGCACCGGCGTGTTCCACTCCACGTACTCGGCCCGGACCGCGGCCGTCTGGTCCACCCACGGCGGCTGCGCAGGCGGCCTCAGTTGCGCGAGCGCGGCGGCCAGCTCGGGCATGCCCGATTGGATGGGCAGGTCGGCGGCGTACACCCGCCCCAGCTCCTCGGCCCCGGCGTGGGCGTGAACCAGCGTCTGCTTGGGGACCGGGACCTCGAAGAGCGTATAGCCGCCGGTGGTCATCTCGCCCAGCCGCGCCCCGAGCACCAGCGCCAGGTCGGCGTCCCGGATCCTCCGGGCCAGCTTGGGATTGATGCCGATCCCGACGTCGCCGGCGTACTGGGGGTGGTCGTTGTCGAACAGGTCCTGGAACCGCCACGCGCAAGCGACGGGTAGCTGCCAGGCCTCGGCGAATCGGCGCAGGTCGGCGCAGGCGGAAGCCGTCCATCCGCTGCCGCCCAGGAGGGCGATCGGCCGCCGCGCCGCGGCCAGCAGAGCGGCGAGCCGGTCCATCTGCTCGGGGTCCGGCGCCGCAGCGGCCCGCTGATAGTGCGGCGCGACCGGGGCTTCCGCCTCCTCGGTCAGCATGTCCTCCGGCAGCGCCAGCACCACCGGACCCGGGCGGCCAGAGGTCGCCGCGTGGAAGGCGTGGCTCACGTACTCGGGGACGCGGCGGGCGTCGTCGATCTGGGCGACCCACTTGGTCATCTGCCCGAACATGCGCCGGTAGTCGACCTCCTGGAACGCCTCGCGATCGGCGAAGGCGCGGGGCACTTGCCCGATGAGGAGGACCAGAGGCGTCGAGTCCTGCGAGGCGGTGTGAATCCCAACGGATGCGTGGGTGGCGCCCGGGCCGCGCGTGACCAGCGCGATCCCGGGGCATCCGGTCAGCTTCCCGTAGGCGTCGGCCATGTTCGAGGCGCCGCTCTCGTGCCGGCAGACGATCAGCCGGATGCGGTCGCGCGCGTCGTAGAGCCCGTCCAGCACCGCCAGGTGGCTCTCGCCCGGGACGCAGAAGACGTGGTCGACGCCCTGGGCGAGCAGGCTCTGGACCAGGATCTGACCGCCGCTCCCGGAGAGTGTCGAAGGACGTCCCATCGGCCTGAAACTATCCGTTCTGTCCGCGCTGTGAAAAGCATAGCGCCGCCCTATCGGCGGCGACTACTTGTACCCCGTAGCTTGGGCGACGATCCGGGCGTGGTCGAATCGGTTCATCTCGTCGACCAGCTCGTTGGTGACCAGCTCGCCGATCGGGACCTTGGCGGGGATCACCTTCCACTTCACCAGGAAGTCCTGGTACGCGTCGAAGTCCTTGACCGAGCTCTCGCCCCAGCGACTCACGCCTCCGGCCTCCAGCTTCCAGTGCTCGGCCCGCGCGAGCAGGGTCTTGACGTCGTCGCGCAGGGCCTGCTCGTCGCTCTTTCCGCTGGGCTTGGTCTGCGGATACACCTCGTAGAGGATCTTGACCGCCGCCTCCGGGTTCGCCACCGCGAACACCGTGCCCATCGCGTAGCCCTTCCCGAGCGCGACCGATTGCGCCCGCTCCTTGCGGAGCGTTTCGTCCAGCGCGAGGAAACCGTTGGACGGGAATCGAGCGACCGGACCGGAGTCGAGCAGCCGCACCGGAACGCCCGCGCTGTCGACCAGCGAGTACTGCGTATCGTAGAGCGAGAGCGCCGCCACCTGATCGCCGCGCAGGAGCGCGGCCGCTTGCGCCGCCTCGCCCACCACCACGATCTGCGCGTCCTTCTCCGGGTCGAGGCCGTTCATCGCCAGCAGGCCGCGGGCGACGGGGACGCCCGCCGACCCCATCGACGCCACGCCGATCTTCTTTCCCTTCAGGTCCTTGATCGACCGGATCGCGCTCTGTCTGGGCACGGCGATCCCGTAGATGTTCCCTTGGTACGCCGTGTAGAAGATCTTCGCCTTGACGCCTTGCTGGATCGCCGCCGGAAGCGGCTCGATCGAGGGCAGCGAGTAGGGCAGGTCGCCGGTGGCCACCAGCTTCACGCAGTCGGTCGATCCCGGCACCGGGACCAGCTGGACCTTCATTCCAGGCGCGTACCAACCCATCTTCATCGCCACCGCGAAGGGCGCCGCCGCCGAGGTGATGGTGCGCGCGCAGAAACCGACCTTGACCACGCTCTCCGCGCGCGCGGGTAAGGCGGCGGCGGTGAGCATCGCGAACGCAGCGAGGATCCTGTTCATAGGCCACCTTTCAGGGAAGGGCCGTCGGCCGCCGGCCCGTGCGAGGGATCCCAGAACAGCACACGCCGGCGGATCGAGACCAGCCCGGCGTTGAGCAAGAGGCCCATCACCGCCAGGATGAAGAGCACGGCGAACTCGCCTGCCACGTCCATGCTGAAGTTCCGGCTCTGGATGAGCATCCCCAGGCCCGCCTCGGCCCCGACGAACTCCGCGACGATGGCGCCGACCAGCGAGAAGACCATCGCCACTTCCAGGCCCGCCATGATGAAGGGGAGCGCAGAGGGGAGGCGCAGCATGCGGAAGATCTGCAGCTCGGTGGCTGCCAGGGAGCGCATCAGGTCGACCCGGTCCTCGTCCGCCGAACGCAGGCCGACGATGGTGTTCACCAGCAGCGGGAAGAAAGCGATCAGGGCGGCGCTGACCACTTTCGAGGTGAGGCCCAGCCCGAACCAGACCACGACCAGCGGAGCCAGGGCCACCTTGGGCATCGACTGGAACATGACGATGTACGGATACAGGAAGTACTCGGTGCGGCGGCTGAGGGCGAGCGCCGTGCCGATGACGAAGGCGACGGCCGAGCCGAGCACGAATCCGAGCAGCGTCTCGGCGAGGGTGATCCAGAGGTGCTGCAGGTAGATGCCGCTCACCGCGCCGCGGTAGAGCGCCGCCCCCACCTGCGAGGGCGGCGGCAGGATGAACGCGGGAACGCGCAGCGCCCGGACCGCCGCCTCCCAGACCACGAGCGAGACGACCAGCAGCGCGACTCGCAGCGCCGGATTGCGCACGCCGTTCATCCCTCGATCCCGCCCTTCGCGTTGAAATGCGCGCGGATGCCCCGGACGAGGTAGGAGAACTCGGGCCAGCCCATCATGTCCAGGCTGCGCGGCCGCGGGATCCTCACCGGGACTTCCTCCGCGATGTGGCCCGGGCGTGGAGTCATGATCAGCACCCGGTCGGCGAGGAAGACCGCCTCGGCGATGGAATGGGTGATGAACAGCACGGTCTCGCGCCGCTCCAGCCAGATCCGCTGCAGCTCGAGGTTGAGGGCCTCGCGGGTCATGGCGTCGAGCGCGCCGAAGGGTTCGTCCATCAGCAGCATCGCCGGGTTGTGGATCAAGCCTCGGGTGATCGCCACCCTTTGCTGCATTCCGCCGGAGAGCTCCCGCGGGTAGCGGTGCTCGAAGCCGCGCAGCCCCACCAGGGCGAGCAGGTCCATCGCGCGCGAGACGTTGCCGTCGCGTCCCAGCCGCTGCACGTCGACGGGAAGCAGCACGTTGTCCAGCACGGTCCGCCAGGGAAACAGGACGGGCGACTGGAACACCATCCCGATGTCCCGGCGAGGGCCGGTGATGGGCGTGCCGCGCAGCTGGACCCGGCCGTTGGTGGCGGGAAGCAGGCCGGCGAGGATCTTCAGCAGGGTCGATTTCCCGCAGCCCGAAGGACCCACGATGGCCACGAACTCGCCTTCGCCGACGGTGAAGTCGATGCGGTCGAGGGCCAGCACCTCGCCGCGCGGGGTGGCGTACTCCTTGCGCAGGCCCTGGACGGAAATCACCTCGGCGGACAGGGCCATCGCGCCTCCCCGGTCAGTACTCTAGACCAGTCGCCGCCGACAGCCACCGCCCCTAGGGCGGCGCTGCGCTCTTGGAGTGGCGCGGACTTTGTGGGAAGCGTTGCAGGGCCATGGACGGTCGCGAGCAGGCATTGGCGGAGGCATTCGACGGGCAGGCGGCGCGGTTCGAGCGGGGGCCGGTGCAAACCGACCCGGTGGCGCTGGCGCGGATGGTGGAGTTCGCCGCGCTGCCGGAGGAGTCGCGCGTCCTCGACGCGGGCTGCGGACCGGGGCTCGTGGCCGAGGCGTTCCTCGCCGCCGGGCACCGCGTGTACGGCGTGGACCTGGCCGGCGAGATGGTGCGGAGGGCGCGCGAGCGGTGCGCCCGTTTCGGCGCCCGGGCGCGATTCGAGCAGGCCTCGATCTTCCAGCTTGCGGCGGAGGAGCCCTTCGATGCGGCCGTATCGCGGTTCGTGGTCCATCATGCCGCCGATCCGGTCGCGTTCATCCGCGCCAAGGCGGAGCGGGTCCGCCCAGGCGGCGTGGTGTTGGTGAGCGACCACGTCACGGACCCGGACGGGCCTGCCGCGCACTGGCACCGCGAGATCGAGCGCGCACGCGACCGGACTCACGAGCGGAGCTTGACCTCGGGCGAGCTGGTGGATGGGTTCGCTCGCGCCGGCCTCTCCGGCGTGCAGCTTCTCGAGGACGGCTTCGAGCTGGATTTCGACGAGTGGTTCGACCGGGGCACGCCGGCGCTGCCGAAGGAACAGGTCCGCGCGCGCCTGCTCGCGGGCCGGGCGCGCGGGTTCGATCCGCGCGAACGGCCGGACGGGGGCATCACCGTCCGGTGCATCCTCGCGCTGGTGCGCGGCGTCCGCTGACGCCCCGTCCGATCAGCTCGACGGCCTGCCAGCCAGCCACGCCCGCGCTGGAGCGGCGGAGACGCCGAGCCTCTCCAGGCCGGGGAGCACGACCTCCACCAGGGTCCGGACGAAGACTTCCCTCTTGCGCAGCGGTGGAAGGACTCCGTGGCGGAGGAGCTCGTCCGGTCCGGGCCCGGCGGCGGAGAAGAACGCCTCCTCCACCGTGCCGGAGAGCATCGACGGCACCCAATCGGAGACGAACGAGACGTCGCGGACGGCCGCTTCCCGCGCAAGGTGCGCCCATCCCATGCGGCCGTGCAGGACTTCGTCCCGCGCGATCTCGTGCAGGACGGCGCGGACCCGGGGCTCGGCCCGCTCGCCCAGCAGCGTCGCCAGGGTGGCGACGCTCTCCGTCTCGGTGATGCAACAAGCGGCGACCATTTCGTAGAGGACCGCATCGCGGGCACCGAGCGACCGGGGTGCGATCGGGACGTCGGCGGCGCTGCCGCCGTCCGGGCGGCCGTACCAGGCCGAGAGCCCGGCGCAGAGCTCCGCGTGGCGCTCCTCGTCTCCGGCCGCGCGGACGAGCAGCGCGCTCACGGGCGATTCAGGGTCGAACGCGGGGATGGCCGCCGAAAGGCGCCGGAAGCGTTTCGCCGCCTCGCGCTCCACGCGGGCGCGGAACGCCCAGGCCTCGCCGGCAGTGCGCCGGAGAGCGTCCGTCACCAGCCGACGACCCCGCCGCCGCCGGCGTCCGCCGTTCCAGCGTCGGAGCCCTGGGCCGTCGCAGTCCCGCCGTCCGGCGATCCGCCGCCGCTCTGGCTCTCGGGCTTCTTCTCGCCAGCCTGGGCCTGGCCGGGGCCCGCGCAGCCGGCCGTGGTCCCCACCATCGCGCCACCCAGCACCAGCAGCCGGAAGAGCTTCTTGAACAGCATGAGACCCCCTTTCTGGAGGCTGGGAGAGTAAGCGAGTCGGGCCGAAAACGCACTCGGCTCCGACCGGGACCCTCGTCTCGATACGGCGCCGGCCCCTCCCTGGTGCTAGGTTTCGGGCGGAGGTTCCCGTGGCGATGCCGCTCCTGGCGGAGCTCAAGCGAAGGCGCGTGTTCCGCGCGCTGCTCGGATACGCCATCGTGAGCTTCGCGGTGCTCCAGGTGATCGAGCCGATCATCAATGGACTCCACCTGCCCGAGTGGACGCTCTCCTTCGTGGTGGTCGCGCTGGTCGGCAGCTTTCCCGTGGTCCTGGTCCTGGCGTGGGTATTCGACGTCAATCCCGGCGGCATCGAGCGGACGCTCCCGCTGGGGAGCGAAGGTGGCTCGCGTCGCGCGGGGGTGGTCCTCGCGCTGCTCGGCAGCGGCGTGGTGTTGATCGGCGTCGCCGCGGTGGCCTGGCACTTCGTTTCCCGCGCGCGCGTGAGCACCGCCGCGACGGCCTCGCGTTTGCCAGCGGCGCCCTCGGTCGCCGTGCTGCCCTTCGTCAACATGAGCCGCGAAAAGGACGACGAATACTTCTCCGACGGCATCACCGAGGAAGTGATCAACGCGCTCGCCAACGTCGAAGGGGTCCGGGTCGTCTCGCGCACCTCCGCGTTCGCTTTCAAGGGAAAGAACGAGAGCGTGCGGAAGATCGGCGAGGAGCTGGCGGTGGCCACCGTGCTGGAAGGGAGCGTGCGGCGCGAGGGAAACGACCTGCGCATCGTCGCCCAGCTGGTCAACGCCGCTGACGGGTACCACCTGTGGTCGAAGACGTACGACCGCAAGCTGGAGAACGTCTTCGCGGTCGAGGACGAGCTGGCCCGCTCCATCGCCGACGCGCTGCGGCCCCAGCTGCTCAAGGGCGCGACGCCGCTGGTGAGGCAGGCGACCTCGAGCACCAAGGCGCACGACCTGTACCTGCAGGGGCGGCATGCCTGGAACAAGCGCACTGCGAACGACTTGAGGAAGGCCATCGTCCTCTACCAGAAAGCGCTGGAGGTCGACCCGGAGTACGCGCTCGCATACTCCGGGCTGGCCGACTGCTACGTGCTCCT
>DATFTN010000261.1:0-15166 GCA_035261845.1 Myxococcales bacterium
AAGCACGTGCACGACGGACTGTGGCCGATCATCGCCGGCCGCCGCATCGCCCTGAACTTCCGCTGGGCGCAGCCGGACGGCGTGCTCGAGCTCTACCAGGCCGGCAGCGAAGGTCCGCAGTGGTGGAAGAGGTACCAGGACGAGGTGCGCGGGTTGCCCCGCCGCGGCATCCTCGATCGCTGCAAGGCAACGCACACCTGCCCGAAGGTGATCGAGCATTTCGGCGCCGCCGAGGTCTGGGAGCTGAAGCTGCCGATCGAGTGGGTCGGGACCGATGCCAAGAAGGACATCCCCATTCCCGAGAACGTCCGGCGATATTACATCCCCAGCACCACGCACGGCGGCGGCGGAGGCGGCTTCGACCAGAGTCCGCCGGCCGCGCTCGCCCGCTGCCCCGGCAACAACTACGGGCAGGGCATCCTGCGGCCCAATCCCGTCCCGCACACGGAGACGGTGAACGCGATCAGGGCGCATTTCCGCGACTGGGTGATGACGGGAAAGAAGCCGCCGCCCAGCCACTACCCAACGCTGCGTCCTCACCCGGCGGACGACGACGGGGACGACGATCGGGACGGTGACGACCGGGACGAGGGGCGAGGCGAGCGTGGCCGGGGCTTCCTGGTCGAGCCGACCCTCGCCGCGATGGGCTTCCCGAAGGGGATCCCGGGACTGCCCGCGGGCGCGCCCGAGTTCGCGATCATCACGACGCTCAAGGGCGCCCCGCTGCAGACTCCCATTTCAGAGAGGCCCTTCATCAACCCCGTGCTCGACTACAACTGGGGTGCGGAGTTCAACCCGAGCGACGGCTCGGGCGTTCCGACCAACGCGCCACCACCCATCCGCCAGGCGATCAAGATGCTGGTGCCGCGGGTGGACTCGGACGGCAACGAACTGGGCGGCGTTCCGGTGGTCCTGCGCGATGCGCCGCTGGGCAGCTACTTCGGCTGGAACGTCACGTCGGCCGGCTTCCACAAGGACCAGAATTGCAACTACGTCGGCGGGATGATCCCGTTCCTGAAGACGAAAGCGGAGCGGTTCCCGAACGGCGCGAACAATCCGCCGATCGACCCGCGGCCCTCGCTCGAGGAACGCTACAAGAACCACGACGGCTACGTCGCCGCGGTGAAGAAGGCGGCTGCGAACGCGGTAGCCAAGGGGTTCTTGCTGCAGGCGGATGCGGACGCTTTGATCGTCCAGGCGACAGCGAGCAACGTGCTCAACTAGGCCCGGCGATGAAAAAAGAGCGGGGGCGCGCGGCCTTCCGCCGCGCGCGCCCCGCGTCGTACCGTGCCACCCCCCAGGAAGAGCGCTATCCGAGCTGCGGATAGTCCAGCGTGGCGTCGCGCTGCACCGGCCGCTTCTGCGTGCGAACCTTGGACTTGCTCGCGCGCGGCTGCGGCTTCGCAGCGGTGTGTAGTGTTTCGTTGGCGCTGTTCACCTTGGGTTGCGCGTGCGGAGCGGCCTTGGCGGCCTGTGCACCCATCAGCAAAAATGCCGCGCCCAGCGCAATGACCAGTTTGCCCGGCTTCATGTGAAAACCCCCCGAAAATCCCCGCCGCGCACAGTGCGCGAGCGAGCTTCCAGGCAGGTAACACCCCGGAATCGAGCGCCGCAACGGAGCCGATCTGGCGCGCTGTGCGGCGCTCTGGAGCAATCGGAGTTGCCGGCTTACTTGCGCGCACCCGCCTCGGGTGGGGACTTGTCCTCCATCTCGACACCAGTGGCCACCACGAAGCGCGACACCATGTTGTAGCCGGCGATGGTCCCGACCAGCTCCACGACCTGCGCGTCGGGGAGAAGCGAGCGCACGCGCTTCATCGTCGCGTCCGATACCTCGATCTTCTGGGTCATCTCGCGGGTCAGCGCGAGGGTCGCGCGCTCGGACTCGTCGAACAGCTTGGGATCGCCGCCGCTCGCCGCCGCGCCGGCGCGGAGCGCATCGAGCTGCTCGCGCGTGCCGCCGGCCTTGAGGAACTCTCCCTCGTGCTGGCCCCACTCGTATTCGGACTTGTTGAGCACGCCGATCTGCATGATGGCCAGCTCGCGCAGCTTTCCGGGCAACGAGAGCTGGTTGCGGATGGCGGCGAACATGCCGTTCCAGCCCTTGGTGAAATTCGGGCTGTGCAAGAGGATCCGGTCGAGGTTGAGGAGCTTCCCTCCTGCCCGGCGCGACTTGATCGCGGCGACCAGATCCGGCGGCCCGAGCTGGTCGTCGGAGAGGTAGGCGATGCCGGACTTGGATACCTTCTTCGCGCCCTTGGCGGGCTCGTCCCCGTGAGCGGAGACGGCGGAGAAGAGGATCGCGGCGACTGCCGCCGCGAGAACGGAGTGTCTGGAAAGCGCCATGGCTGCCTCCTGGGAGCAGCGCACTCTAGCCGAACGGCCGGGGATCGTCTGCGAGTGGGCGCTCGGCCGTGCCGGTTGAAAGACAGAGGCTTTCCGTGCGTGATCCCCGCACATGCTCGATAGCGGCAACGCGACCGAGGCGTCCCCTCCGGCCCGCCCCTGGACCGGCCCGGTCGCGCGCGCCATCCACGCCGAACCGCGCGAGCTGAAGGCCGTCCTGCTCGCCTTCTTCTATTTCTTCTTCCTCCTGTCGGGCTACTACATCCTGCGCCCGCTGCGGGACGAGATGGGAGTGGCGGGCGGGGTCAAGCAGCTTGAGTGGCTGTTCTGGGCCACGTTCGGTGCGACGCTTTTGGCGGTGCCGGCCTTCTCGGCCCTGGCGGCGCGGCTTCCGCGGCACCGGTTCATCCCGCTCTCGTACCGCTTCTTCACGGCGAACATCCTCGTCTTCTGGGCGCTCTTCGAGAGCGGGCGCTTCCACGTCGGCGCCGCGCGCGCGTTCTTCATCTGGCTGAGCGTCTACAACCTGTTCGTGGTCTCGGTCTTCTGGAGCTTCATGGCGGACATCTTCCGCCACGAGCAGGGCGCGCGCCTCTTCGGGTTCATCGCGGCGGGCGGGAGCGCGGGCGCGCTGGCGGGTCCCTTGCTCACCACTTGGCTGGTGAAGCCGCTGGGAACGACCCACCTGCTCCTCGTCTCGGCAGCGTTCCTGGAAGCGGCCGTGTGGTGCGTGGGCGCGCTCCACCGCTGGGCGCTCGCGCGGGAGTCCGGGCCGACGCCTCGCGCTGCCGCGCAGGAGCAGGCCCTGGGAGGCAACTTCTTGAGCGGCATCCCGGTGGTGTTCCGCTCGACCTTCCTGCTCGGCATCTGCGCGTACGTCCTCTTGCTCACCGTCACCACGACCTTCCTGTACTTCGAGCAGGCGCAGATCGTGCTCCGCGCCAGCGACGACCCGCGCGTGCGGACCGCTCTGTTCGCGCGGATCGATCTGGTGGTGAACGTGCTGACGTTGGTCCTGCAAGGTTTCGTCACCGGGCGCCTCCTGCGCGCGTTCGGGGTGCGCGTCGGGCTCGCGCTCCTGCCGGTGCTCACCGTGCTGGGATTCGTCGCGCTCGTCCTTTCGCCGACCCTTCTCGTGCTGACGGTGGTGCAGGGCATCCGCCGCGCCGCCCACTTCAGTATCGATCGACCCTCGCGCGAGATCCTCTTCATCGACGTTCCCCGCGAGCAGAAGTACAAGTCCAAGAACTTCATCGACACGGTGGTGTACAGAGGCGGCGACGCGGTGGCCGCCAGGATCTCCACCGTCTTGCAGGCGCTCGGCCTTGGAATCCTGCCCACGGCGGCGGCGGCCATCCTGCTCTCGGGCGTCTGGCTCTGGAACGCCCTCGTCCTCGCTCGCAAGGACGAGGCGATGGAGACCTCTAGATGAGCTGGTCTCGCCGGGACGTCCTCAAGCTCTCGGCAGCGGTGCTGGCCCCCGGAGGTCAGGTGGAACGCATGCGCACCCGGAAGATCCCGCGCAGCGGCGAAGAGCTTCCCGTCATCGGCATGGGGACGTACCGCACCTTCGACGTGGGCGAGTCCGAGGAGGCCCGCGGGCCGCTCCGCGAAGTGCTCCGGCGGCTGTTCGAGGGAGGCGGGCGGGTGATCGACTCGTCCCCGATGTACGGGCGAGCGGAGCAGGTGGTGGGCGAGCTCCTCGATCCCTCCAGCAAGCCGTTCCTCGCCACCAAGGTCTGGACCACCGGCCGCGAGGAAGGGATCGCGCAGATGCGCCGGTCGATGCGCCTCATGGCTCCCCGCGCCGATCGGCCGTTCGACCTGATGCAGATCCACAACCTTGTCGACTGGCGCACGCACTTGCCGACGCTGCGCGCCTGGAAGGAAGCAGGCACCATCCGCTACTGGGGAATCACCCACTACACCGAGTCGGCATTCGGCGAGATGGAGGCCATCGTGCGCGCCGAGAAGCCCGACTTCGTCCAGCTGCCCTACTCGATCGGCGTGCGAGAGGCCGAGAAGCGGCTCCTGCCCGCGTGCTCGGAACAGGGCGTCGCGGTGCTGGTGGAGCGCCCCTTCGAGGCGGGGTCGCTGTTGCGGGATCTGATGAAGCGGCCGCTGCCGGCCTGGGCAAGGGACATCGACTGCACCAGCTGGGCGCAGGTGCTGCTCAAGTTCATCCTCGGCCATCCCGCCGTGACTTGCCCGATCCCCGCCACCTCGAACCCGGAGCACATGGCGGACGACCTCCGCGCCGGATACGGCCGCCTCCCTGACGAATCGTTGCGCCGGCGCATCGTCGCCGAACTGACCGGAGCCTCCCGATGACCACCCGCCGCACCTTCCTCCGCACGCTCTTCGGCGGCGCCGCCGCCGCGACCTTCGCCGGCGCCAAGGCGCAGCGGGCGCCCAAGCCGCTGCGCATCCTCATCCTGGGCGGGACCGGTTTCTTGGGGCCGCACCTGGTCGAGAACGCGCGGGCGCGCGGCCACACGCTGACCCTCTTCAACCGCGGCAAGACCCACCCCGAGCTGTTCCCCGAGGTGGAGAAGCTGCGCGGGGACCGGAACGGCCAGCTGGACGCGCTGAAGGGCCGCAGCTGGGAGGCGGTCATCGACACCAGCGGCTACGTGCCGCGGATCGTGAAGATGTCCGCCGAGCTGCTGGCGCCTTCCGTGAAGCAGTACGTCTTCATCTCCTCCATCTCCGTGTTTCCCGACGACGTGAAACCGGGCGCGGACGAGAGCACGCCGGTGCAGACGCTCACCGAGCCCGGCAGCGAGGAGGTGCGCAAGCACTACGGGGCGCTCAAGGCGCTTTGCGAGCAGGCGGCGGAGGCGGCCATGCCGGGGCGAACCACCAACGTCCGTCCGGGGCTGATCGTGGGCCCCGGCGATCCGACCGACCGGTACACCTATTGGCCGGTGCGCATCGATCGCGGGGGAGAGGCGCTCGCTCCTGGCTCGCCGGAAGACCCGGTGCAGTACGTCGACGCGCGCGACCTCGCCGCCTGGATCGTGGGCGACGTCGAGCGCGGCACGGTAGGCGTGTTCAACGCCACCGGTCCCGAGCGCACACTCGGCATCGGCGCGATGCTCGCCTCCTGCCGGAAGGCCGCGCCACAGCCTGCTCAGCTCACCTGGGTGGCGGAGAAGTTCCTCGAAGAGCACAAGGTCTCGGCCTGGGACGACATGCCGGTCTGGACGGGATCGTCGGGCGGGTTCTCCAGGATCGACTGCACCAAGGCGATCCGGGCGGGCCTGCGGTTCCGGCCCGCCGACGACACCGCGCGCGACACGCTCGCCTGGTGGAAGACCTTGCCCGAAGATCGGCGCAAGAAGATGCGGGCGGGCCTGTCCCCCGAACGGGAGCAGGAAGTGCTGGCTGCCTGGAAGTCGCGGAAGTCGTAGCGGCGGACGCGCACGCCCGACCACCCCGGCACACACGAAGGTTTCTTAGGCAAGCATCGGATCGCCGCTATGGTGGCCCGGCCACCTCCCGGGGGAGCCTCGATGCTGCTCGTGATCGCCGCGCTTCTCGCAGCCGGCACGCCGCGCGCGCAAGACCCGGCGCAGTCGCCGCCGGCCCAACCCGCCTCGATCCGCACCCTCACCGCGGTTCGCGTGGAGCCGGTAGGTGCCGACGGCGAGGAAAGCAGATCGTTTTCGGGCTTCGAGGCCAAGCCCGATTCCGGCAGGTGGTACTCTCTGTATGGCGGCAACCGCATCGGACTGCTGGTCGACGCCGGCGCTCCGGTCGGCGCGGGGCTGGCCGCGATGTTCCGGCCCTGGAGCCTTTTGCGCTTCGAAGGCGGCCTCAACTGGAACTACCTGAGCTTCGGATTGCGCGGGGGCGTGACGGTGATTCCCTTCGAATGGGGCATCACGCCCACGCTCCATCTCGAAGGCGGCCACTTCTTCGCCGGCGACGCGAGCCGGTTCACGAGCAACGGCGGGGCGAAGATCCTCCTCCAGAGCATCCCCGAGGACTACCTCTCGTCGTCGCTGGGCCTCGAGTTCGGCTCCCAGCAGCGGTTCGTCTTCTTCCTGCGGATGGGGCTCTGCTGGATTCGCACCAAGGCCCAGAACGTCGCGGCGGGGATCAATGCGATCAACCCGGGCAGCACGACCACCGTGAAGTCCGCCGACAACGCGCCAATGCTCTTGCGGGTACCGACGGTCAGCGCCGGCGTCCTCCTCTTCCTCTTCTAGGAGCGATGCGATGAACCGCGCCCGCGCAACGGTCTTCCTCGCTCTCGCCGCCTCCCTGGCGCTCTCCGGTTGTGGCGGCAAGCTCATCTACGGCGAGATGTACGAGCCGAGCATCGTGTTCAGCCAGCCCCTCGGCCAGACGGTGCCTCCCGGGCCACCGTTCCCGGTCACCGTCCCCCAGGGACTGGTCAGCTTCACCTTCCAGGTGCCCGACATCCCGCTCTCCGGCGGCTCGACGACGTCGCAGCAGGCCGGGTTCACCATCGGCAGCTGCATGAAGCTGAACCAGATGGCGCTGATCATGCCGCCGTCGACCAACGCCGACTTCAACGGCATCGACACCATGACCATCACCATCTCGTCGGCGACGAAATCGCAGACGCTCGCGGGGTACACCAAGGATCCCGCGAACTTGCCGGGCCAGACGATCGTGCTCCTGCCGGTTCAGGACGTCGAGCTGCTCGACTACCTCACCGCGGGAACGGGCGGCAACACCATCACGCTGGACGTCTCGGGCAGCGGCACGCTTCCGGCGAACTCCTGGACCGCCGACGTGGACCTCGACGTCCGGCTGAAGGTGACGGCGGGTTGGCCCTAGCGCGTATGTGCCGCGCGCGACACGCGGCTTTCGCACCCGTTGCTTCCCGCTCCGGCCAAGTGAATAGATCCGCATCGCCCTGAGTCGGCTCGAAGCCAGGGAGACGTTTGCCGGCGGCGTGGCCGCTGCCGGTTTCCGGGACTCCCTGGGCAAGAGCCACCTGGAGGAGGCCGCCATGCTGCCTCTCGCTGCAGTCCTGCTCGGAGCCGCCGTCGGGCAGGCCGATCCCTACGCCGCCGGTTCTCCTTCGGATCCGCCCCCTTGCGCCGCCGCGAACGTCCCGGGCTGCTTGCCTGGGTACAAGGCCCGCATCGACCGTTACGGCCGGCTGGTCTACGCGCGAGACCCCAATTACTACCCGCCGCCCGCGCCTCAGCCGGCTGCGCAGTACTCGCAGCCCACCTCCTGGGCGTACCCCGCGACCGGCATTCCCCGGCCCGCCCCCGAGCCGATCCGCGAGTCGCGCGGTCACGTCGCCCTGGTCTTCATGCCGGGAGTGTCCTCCTTCCCCAAGTACACCAGCCTGGACGAGACGAAGCCGGAGGGACAGCTCGCGCTCGAGTTCCGCGGAGACGAGGGCGGCGTGCGGTTCCGCCTGTCGGGCGAGTACACTTCGTTCGGCAAGATCGGCGAGGCCTCCTTCAAGTACGACTTCTTCGACGGGTTCTTCTTCCGGCCGTTCCTGGGCATCGGGCTTGGGGTCGCCTCCATCAACCCCGATGCGACGGTGCGCGCCACGGGGAGCGCCTCGGCCGGGCTCGACCTCTACCTGGGCAGGAACTTCTTCCTGACCGGAGAGGTCAAGCAGCGCCTGTTCATGGAAGGCACCGACGGCTCCGCGCACGGCCTGGTCACCTCCGACCGGAAGCAGACCGCCTTCTTCGCCGGCATGGGGTTCTACTTCTTCTAGTCACCGCGCGGTTTGCGGACCGGCTGCCGCGGGGCGGCCGTAGCGCATCGTCGCGTAGCCGGTCAGCAGTCCGACCAGCGTGCCCGGCAGGATGATCTCCAGGTAGTGGGATCCCTGGAGGAGCGCGATCGCCAGCGCGAGCAGCGCCCCCACGCCGGTCCCGAAGATCACCGTCGGCGCCGCCCGCGCCGCCTTGCGCGCGAACAGACCGATCAGCACGCCGGCAATCAGGCCCTTCACCGTCGATCCGATGACGATCCCCATCAGCTGCGAGCGCATCTCGGGCGTGAACCAGGCCGTCAGCCCGTCCAGGATGCCCAGCGCGCCCCCTACCAGCAAAGCCACCGTGATCCGGCTCATCGTCGATCTCCCTCCTCGAGCCGCGGGAAGCGCGGCGTCACTCCGCTGTATGCCGGGTGCGAGGACGCCATCCCGCGATTGTGCGCCAGAACGTCGTGCCGGGTCGAGAGTGAAGAAGCGGTCAGCTCTCGGCGGAGCTCGCCGGATACGGCCGCAAGGATCTGGCGACCAGGCCGACACCCGCGGCGAGCAGGCCGAACATCAGGAGCGTGTTGAACAAGCTGGTCGGCTCCCAGTGGATCGACAGGCTCATCAGCACCGCGGCCAGGATGGTCAGGAGGCCGCCCGCGGTCAGGATCCAGCCGAGCTTGCTCTTTCCGTCGAAGAACAGGACGCCCACGCCGATCAGCAGCGGGAGCATGGTGAGCCCGAACCCGGCGGGCCGGTTCCAGCCCCACAGCCCGAAGAAGTTGAACGAGGAGGTTACCTGCACCTGGTTCAGGACCAGGTAACCGCCGAGCACGGTCAGGAGCAGGCCGGCGAAGAACGTGCCGATCCCCCCGGGCGTGCCTCCGGCGCCGCGCGCCCGCGGAACGTCGACGAGCGCCTGATCTTGCACGAGCCTGGAGAGCTGCTCCGCCTGCTTCCGCGGGTCGAGGTCGGCCATGATTCGATTGTACGGCGGGCCGCCCGCGGAGCCAGGAATCGTCCAGCTACTTCCGGGAATCGAAGGCCGGAGCCGGCACCGGGACCGCCTCGCCGTCGTGGCGCGGATCGCTGGCCCCGAACTTCACCCCCGTCCGGGCGTCGTAGAGCACCGCCTGGCCGTAGCCGAAGTTCGGCGTGCGCGGTGGCCGCACCTCCAGATTGTGCCCGAGCCCGGCGAGTTGCGCTCGGACCTGCTCGGGCACGCTCGACTCGATCTCGACGTCGCATCCTTCGAATGTGCCCTTGGTGAAGCGGCCCGCCTCCAGCGCCTGCTGGATGCTCATGCGGTAGTCGACCACGTCCACCACGAACTGCGCGTGCGCCTGGGCCTGGTTCCAGCCGCCCATGATGCCGAAGCCGATCTTCACCTCTCCCTTCTGCAGGAACCCGGGGATGATGGTGTGCAGCGGGCGCTTGCGCGGCGCGAGCGTGTTGGGCTGGCCGGGCTCGAGCGTGAACAGCGCGCCCCGGTTGTGCAGCATGAAGCCCTTGTCCTTGGGCACCAGGCCCGAGCCGAATCCGGAGTAGTTGCTCTGGATGAGGGAGACGATGTTCCCGTCCTTGTCCACCGCGGTCAGGTAGATGGTGTCGCTCCCTTTCGCATCCGTCACCGCGGCAAGCTGCGTGGGCTCCACCTTGCAAGCCGCCTTCTGGGGGTCGATCCGCGCCGCTCTGCGCGCGGCGCCCTCTTTGCCCAGCAGCTCGGCGACCGGGACCTGGCCGAAGCGGGGATCGCCGACGTAGCGGAGCAGGTCCGCGTAGGCGAGCTTCTTCGCCTCGATCATCGAATGCAGCGCCCGGGTCGAGTGGAATCCCCATTCGCCGAGCGGGAAGCGCTCCAGGATGTTCAGCATCTCCAGGGCGGCGATGCCCTGCGAGTTGGGCGGGATCTCCGAGACCGTCCAGCCCCGGTAGGTCGTCTGGATCGGTTGGACCCACTCGGGCTGGAACTCGGCCAGGTCCTCGAGCGCCATCGCGCCGCCCTGCTCGCGCACGATGTCGACGATGGCCTGCGCGGTGGGCCCCTGGTAGTAGCCGGCGCGGCCCTGCTCGGCGATCCGGCGCAATGAACGGGAGAGGTCCGGGTTGCGGAAGATCTGGCCGGCCGCGGGCGCGCGCCCCTCGACCAGGAAGGTGGCCCGCGAGTTGGGGTGCTCTGCCAGGAATTTCTCCGAGCGCGCCCAGAGGCCGGCGGTGATCTCCATGACCGGGAACCCCTGCTCGGCATGGAAGATGGCCGGGGCGAGCGAGACCGAGAGCGGCAGCGCGCCGAAGCGCTTCTGCAGGGCGTCCCAGCCGGCCACCACTCCCGGCACCGTGACCGTGAGCACCCCGCGCTGGGGGAGCTTGTCCCCGGCGCCCTTGCTCCGCGCGAACTCGGGCGTCATCGCTTTCGGCGACCAGCCGCTGGAGTTGAGCCCGTACAGTTTGTCTTCCTTGGCCAGGTAGATCAGCGCGAACAGATCGCCGCCGATGCCGCTGCCGGTCGGCTCCATCACTCCGGTAGTCGCGTTCGCGGCGATGGCCGCGTCGACTGCATTGCCGCCGCGCTCGAGGATCTGCACTCCGGCGGCCGCGGCGAGCGGCTGGCTGGAAGCGACCACGCCGTACCGCGAGGCGACCACGGATCTCCCGGGGACGGGCCCGCGCGCGGGGGCGGCGCTTGCGGGGGACGCGGCGGCGAGGACGAAGAGCGCGATCAGCATGGCAGCCTCTGGCATCTGGGGGACTCCATTCCCATGGCGTCCCCTCCGCTATGGCCCTCCTACCACCCCGTTTGACCGCCGGGTACCGTGCGCCTATGGTCGGACCCCGATCGGTCGAGGAGAGAACCATGGAAGCGAAGGCCAGGCTGCACTGCTGGGAATCGATGCCGAAGGAGCGCCTCTCCGAGAAGCTGGACCGGCGCATCATCACCGGCGATCGGATGATGATCACACACGTCTACCTGAAGAAGGGCTGCCTGGTGCCGCGTCACCAGCACGAGAACGAGCAGATCACGTACGTCCTCGAAGGGGCGCTGCGGTTCCGGCTGGGCGCCGACGGCGCGGAGCAGGTGGACGTGCGCGCCGGCGAGGTGCTGACCATCCCGTCCAACCTGCCCCATTCGGCGGAGGCGCTCGAGGACACGCTCGACGTCGACATCTTCGATCCGCCCCGGCGGGACTGGCTGGACGGCACCGACCAGTACCTGCGGCAGACCTGAAGGCCATGGACCTCGGCGTCCGCGGGAAGGTGGCGCTCGTCACCGGGGCGAGCTCGGGCATCGGCGAGGCGGTCGCGCTGGCGCTGGCGCGCGAAGGAGCGAAGGTCGCCGTCGCCGCGCGCCGCAGGGAGGAGCTTCTCGACGTCGTGAGCCGTGCCAGGCAGGCGGGCGCGCCGGACGCTCGGGCCGTCGTCGCGGACCAGACCGACGCCGATTCGATCGCCCGAGCGGTGAAGGAAGTCGAGGCGCAGCTGGGCCCGATCGAGATCCTGGTCGTCAACGGCGGAGGTCCGCGGCCAGGCACGTACACGCAGATGACGCCGGGCGACTGGGACAAGGCCTACGCGCTGACGATGCAGAGCGCGCTGCGGCTGGTGGAGGCAGTGCTTCCGGGGATGCGATCGCGCCGCTGGGGCCGGATCGTCGCCCTGGAATCCATCTCGGTGAAGCAGCCCATCCCCACGCTGGTGCTCTCGAACGCCTTTCGCACCGCGGTGGTCTCCGCGCTCAAGACGCTCTCGGTCGAGGTGGCGGCGGAAGGCATCACCATCAACTCCATCGCCACCGGGCTGGTGGAGACCGATCGCTTCCGCGCGCTCTACGACACGCCCGCGAAGAAGCAGGAGGCGCTGGCGCGCATCCCGATGAAGCGGGCAGCCACGCCCGAGGAATACGCGCCCTTGGTGGCGTTCCTCTGCGGCGAGCCCGCGCGCTACGTCACCGGCCAGACCATCTCCATCGACGGAGGCCTCACCGCCGGCCTGTTCGGCTGACCTGGGAGGGGAGGGCCCATGACCGATGCAACCGGCACCGTGTGGCGGATGCTCCTCGCCGCGTTCGCGGCGGCACTGTCGATCGGGCAGAGCGCGGCGGCGGCCGAGCAGCGGCTCTCGTTCGCCGTGCCTGGAGTGCCGCCCGTCTTCGGCAGCGTGGTCGTGTACGTGGCCAAGGAGGAGGGGTTCTTCAAGAAGCACGGCGTCGAGGTGGACGTACGGCCCTTCGACTCCGGCGCGGCCGCGGCCCAGGCGGTGGTGGCCGGCACTCCCGACATGGCGCTCTCGCCGACGCCGGTGATCGTGCGGATGATCTCCAACGCGGGCGTGAACCTGGTCGGCATCTACGGGCTGGAGAATCCCGACTGGCTCCTGGCCTCGACCGACCCGGCGTTGGGGAAATGCGCCGACGTGAAGGGGCAGGCGGTGGGCGTCGACTCGGTGGGGGGTGCGCGCTCGGTGGCGCTGGAGCAGCTGATCCGGCCGTGCGGATTGAAGATCGACCAGGTGAAGCTGGTCGCGCTCAGCACCAACGTGGGCGCCGCGATGGTGGCGGGGCAGCTCAAGATAGGAGTCCTGCACCTCGACGACGTGCCCGTCCTGGAGGAGCAGACCAAGCGGCCGTTGACCGTCATCTCGTCGTTCAAGGAAGTGAACCAGCTCAGTCACTACCTGATCCTGGTCGCGACCCAGGACAACCTGAAGCAGAAGCGCGACGCGTACGTACGCGCGGTGGCGGGCCTGATCGACGCGACGAAGTACATGCTGGACCCGAGCCACGCGGACCGCGTGGCGCAGATCGCCACCGTGACCGGTCGCACCGCGAAGCTCGCGAAGGACACGCTGCCCCGCTTCAAGGCCATCTCCTTCTGGCCGGTGGGGAACGACGGCCTGACCCAGAAGAACCTCGACGCGGTCGTCGCAACCGAGAAGGAGCTGGGCGGGATCAAGCCGGGCAAGACGCCGGTCGGCTACGACCGCCTGGTGGACCGATCCGTCTGGAAGGACGCCAGCGCCCTGGCCAGGTAGATCCAGGGAAGCGGACGGCCTGGCGCCCGTCCGGGCGACCGGACTGCGGCGCTACCGCGCGCCTCTCCGGCTGGCCAGCTTGACACTGGCGCAGTCGACGCGCCCTGCGGCGGAAAGCTCCGCCCCGGGAGGGGGCATGAGGCGGATCAGGATCGTGGCGGTGGTGCTGCCGGCGCTGTGGGCATGCACTTCGACGCGAATGCTGCAGCGGGAAGGCTGCTGGGTGAAGCAGACCGAGAAGTGGCCGGGGAGGGTCTCCGAGGAGCTGGGCTTCTGCGCCAAGCCGCCACCGGTGTGGGCGCAGGACCGGGTAGCGAGGCTGGTCCAGGAGTGCATGGCGCAGGCGGACTTCCGCTGGCAGAACCGGGCGCTGGCCGCCTGGACGCGCAATGAGCCAATCCCGCCGCAGGACTCGGACGACAAGATCGCCCAGACGTGCATGAACGAGGCATCGGCGGCCCTGGGCAAGGAGGCGGAGAACTCGGCGCTCAAGTCGCGGCTGGCAGAGCTCAGCCAGGACCGCGATTCGCTCCTCAACGTGAGCGAGTCCGATCGCGATTTCTTGAAGCAGAGCAGCGACAAGATGGTCTCGGCGCTGGGAGAGGCGGCCAAGAAGCCGGCGCCCGCGGCGGTGGCGACCGCGACCAGCACCGGGACGGCGAAGACGGAGAGCGACCTCCGCAGCTCGGAGCAGCCGCGCGCGCCGTCGTCGCCGGCGACCGTGGTCGAGGTCCATGGTACGCCGGTGATACCGGACCCGACGCTGGTCAAGTCGGGCACTGCCGTGAAGCGGACCGATGGCTGCTCCGGCGCGCGGAAGCCCCTGGCCCGCAGGGGCATCGCTTCCAAGAAGCCTGCCGACGAGCCGGAGTGCCCGAAGACTGCACAGCCTCCGCCGAGCCCGGTCTCGCTCGGCCCGGCCGGTAGTGATTGAGACCGCGAGCCGGCGGCCTCACGCCGCCGGCTGCAGCTGAGCTCAGCGCGCTACGGTCGTCGTCGTGAGCGCGGCCGCGCCGGCGGTCGCGCACTGGCCGTCGTGCTCCGCCAGGTCGCCGGAGACCCCGATCGCCCCGATTAGCTTGCCCTGGACGAGGAGCGGCGAGCCGCCATCGACGGGCACTGCGCCTTCCAAGGCGAGGACGCGCATGTTCACGCCGCCCTTCTCCAGCGCGTCCTGGAACGCCTTGGTCGGCCGCTTGTACAGCGCCGCCGAGCGAGCCTTGTTGATCGCGACCTGCCCGCTGCCCAGCTGCGTGGTGTCGGCCTTCTCGTAGTAGACCAGCGTGCCGGCCGGATCGACGACCGCGATGGCCATGAACCAGCCGTTCTTCTTCGCCTCGGCGGAGGCGGCCGCGGCGGCCTTCTTCGCATCGTCGAGCGAGACGCTGGTTCCGATGGGGATTGCGTAGTTGCTCATCGCCGGTTTGGCCGCCGGCGTGGTCTGGCCAACCGCGGCCGCGGCAACGAGCGCGACCGAAGAAGCTGCTTTGATCATCGTCTGGAGCGACATGGGACCCCCTTCTGTCGCGCGCGGCCGTGGGGGCCGGGGCGACGAAGGCCGGCATGATTGCACTGATCGAGGCGCCGTGCTCGCGGTGGTCATTCTTGCCTCGTCACGCGTGCATCGAATCGCTTTCTCCACGTCCTACGAAGGGCGGCCGTCGGTCTCTCTTGCTTTTCAGGGAGTGTTCATCGAGCGGAGTGACGAAGACCCAGCGCGCTCGGGCGAGCCGATTCCATTCGGAGTTATCTGGTTCAACCGGCTGAACCGTTGCCGCGCGGTTGTTCGAGCAGACGCGAGACGTGACGCAGCGCGTCCCGTCCCGGGACGGGACGCGGCGCGTCAACAGAGTGGCCGCCGACTGCGCATCGTCTGTTGGCAGAGCCGCCGTCGCGCTCATTTGAGCAACGCTACTGCTGCTGCCTTCGACAAACTCTCCCCTGCCATGAAAATGGTCGTTCGAGGGTGACCGTCAGGCAGCTCTGCGCGAAAGCGCGACTTCGTATCCGAGCGCTTCGAGGCGCTTGACGAGCTTGCGCGTGGTGCGGCGCTCGTCAGCGCGATCGAGGTACTGAGGGCCA
>DATFTN010000262.1:0-2633 GCA_035261845.1 Myxococcales bacterium
GCGCGAGGAAAGCCTCCTCCTTGCCGCGTCGCAGGGCCTCGACCAGCCGCGCGTCGTCGGAGCCGGGCCCGGATGGATCTGCCAATCGCTCCTGCACGGTCCCCCCGGGGAAGCGAGTCCAGTGAACAGCCGGAGCGGGCATCGTGTCCACGTGCCGCGAGCGGCAAAAAAGTTACATGAAGACGTTCGGCCGTAACGGATCGGATCCCGCCGCGGACTCCCCCGCGTGGAGGGAGCGCCATGTTCCGGCTGCGATGGGCACTGGTCGTCGCCTCGTGCTCGGTCATCGCGCATTGCGCGGCGGCGCGCGCCGAAGGCGCGGCCCTGGTGCGAGCGGTGGGCTGCATCGGGCTGACGGTGTCCGATCTCGACCGCTCGGTGGCGTTCTACTCGGGCGTGCTGTCGTTCGAAAAGGCGCTGCAAGTCGATCAGGCCGGACAGGCGCTGGCGCGGCTGCAGGGAGTGCCCAGCCGCAGCCGCGCCGTGCGGGTGCGGCTGGGCGGCGAGTGCCTGGACCTGACCGAGTACCTGACGCCGAAGGGGCGCAAAGCTCCTCTCGACCCGCGGAGCAACGACCGCTGGTTCCAGCACGTCGCCATCGTGGTGTCCGACATGGACCGGGCGTACGCCGCGCTTCTCGCCGCGGGCGTCGAGCGCGTGTCCAAAGGCCCGCAGCGGCTACCGGACTGGAACCCGGCCGCGGGTGGGATCCGCGCCTTCTACTTTCGCGACCCGGATCGCCACACGCTCGAGGTGCTGCAGCTCCCGGCGGGCAAGGGCGATCCGCGGTGGCAGCGCAAGGAGAGGATCTTCCTCGGCATCGACCACACCGCCATCGTGGTCTCGGACACCGAGGCGAGCCTGCGGTTCTATCGCGACGTCCTGGGCCTGCGCGTCGCGGGCGCCAGCGAGAACTGGGGCGCCGAGCAGGAGCGGCTGAACGACGTCGAGGGCGCGCACCTGCGCATCACCACGCTGCGCGCGGCGAGCGGACCGGGCATCGAGTTCCTGGAGTACCTCGCGCCGAGCGGTGGGCGCCTCTTCCCGGCCGACGAGCGCGCCAACGATCTCGTCCACTGGCAGACGACGGTGGTCGCCGATCCGGCGGAAGGCGCCCGCGTCCTCCGCGCGCGCGGCTCGCCTTTCCTCTCCCCTGGCGTGGTGCAGCTGTCCGATCTCAAGCTCGGGTACCGGCGCGCGGTGCTGGCGCGCGATCCCGACGGTCACGTCCTGCAGCTCGCCGGCGAGTAACGGCCGGCCGGCTCGCAGGACTGAGGAGGACCATGACCGCTGAAGAGACCAGGCTGTCCGAGTCGCGGGAACGCAAGAAGCACTGGAAGCGCTGGGGCCCCTACCTCAGCGAGCGGGCATGGGGCACGGTCCGCGAGGACTACAGCGAGCACGGCACCGCCTGGGACTACTTTCCGCACGATCAAGCGCGATCCCGCGCGTACCGCTGGAACGAGGACGGCCTCGCCGGGGTCTGCGACCGGCACCAGGTCCTCTGCTTCGCGGTCGCGCTGTGGAACCGCCGCGATCCGATCCTCAAGGAGAGGCTCTTCGGCCTGACCGGGCAGGAGGGGAACCACGGCGAGGACGTGAAGGAGCTGTACTACTACCTCGACTCGACGCCCACGCATTCGTACATGAAGTACCTCTACAAATACCCGCAGGCGGAGTTCCCCTACGGAAAGCTCGTCGAGGAGAACCGGCGGCGCGGTCGCGCCGGCCGCGAGTACGAGCTGCTCGACACGGGCGCCTTCGACCGCGATCGCTATTTCGACGTGTTCGTGGAGTACGCCAAGGCGGACGTCGAGGACCTCTGCATCCGGATCGAGGTGGCCAACCGGGGCCCCGAGCCGGCCGAGCTGGACCTCCTTCCCACCCTCTGGTTCCGGAACACCTGGAGCTGGAACGGCGATCAGCGCCGGCCTTCGGTGCGCGCCGGCGGAGACGCGATCGTGCAGGCCGATCACCGCGGCGAGGGGCGCCGGTACCTCCACTGCGAGGGCGCGCCCGAGCTGCTCTTCACCGACAACGACACCAACGTCGCCCGCCTCTTCGGCGGCAAGAACGGCGGCTACGTCAAGGACGGCATCGACGAGTACGTCGTGCAGGGGCGGGCCGATGCGGTGAACCCCGATCGGATCGGCACCAAGTGCGCCGCGCGGTATCCGCTCACCGTCGGGCCGGGGGAGAGCGCCGTCGTGCGCCTGCGGCTCACGCGCGACGCCGGCGTGGGAATCGAGGAAGTGGATCGCGTCGTCGAGCAGCGCAAGCGCGAGGCGGACGAGTTCTATCAGACCGTCATCCCCGGCCACTTGTCGGAGGACGGGGCCGGCGTCATGCGCCAGGCGCTCGGGGGCATGCTGTGGTCGAAGCAGTACTACCACTACGTGGTGCGCGACTGGCTGTCCGGCGACGACCGGCAGCCCCCGCCGCCGCAGCAGCGGCGCGCCGGGCGCAACGCCGAGTGGACGCACCTCCACAATGCCGACGTGCTGTCCATGCCGGACAAGTGGGAGTACCCGTGGTTCGCCGCCTGGGACCTGGCGTTCCACTGCATCCCGCTCGCGATCGTCGATTCCGACTTCGCGAAGGAGCAGATCTCGCTGCTCCTGCGCGAGTGGTAC
>DATFTN010000263.1:0-9062 GCA_035261845.1 Myxococcales bacterium
GCGTCCTCCGGCAGGCGAGCCAGAACGCGGCGGACGGCCTGCTCGACGGTGCCAGTGCGCAGCGTGTCCATCTTGCGGCCGCGCGGCGTGAGGCTGAACAGCGCGCGCCGCGCGTCCCTCGGATCGCTGCGGCGCACCAGCATGCCGCGGGTCTCCAGGCGCCGCAGCACGCCCGTGAGCGTCGAGGGATGCACGTGCAGCACGTCGGCGAGCGCGCCGGCCGAGATGCCCGGGAACCGTCCCACGATCCGGACCACCAGCCGCTGGGGTCCGGTGATGCCGAATCGGGACTCCATGTGCTTGGAGATGGACTGCAGCCCGTGGTCCACCGCCCACAAGAGCTTCATGAATTCGAGGACGGGGCCGAGTTGATCTGCGCCTTCCGGCTTGGAAGCCTCCCCCATGGCGGAAGCGTCGCGCGAAAGGCCTGCCTTAGGCAAGTCTCATCTGATGAGCGGGGCCAGCTCCTTGAATTCGGGCGTACCCGCCACTCCCAGGAGATCGAACAGCACGGTCTCGGTGCTGGTGAGGGTCGCTCCGGCCTTCTCGCAGAGGTGCAGGCCCACCTGCCGGTTCTCCTCCGTGCGCGAGACGATCGCGTCCTGCGGGACGAACACGGCGAAGCCGCCGCGCAACAGGTCCCGCACCGTCTGGAAGACGCATACGTGGGCTTCCATGCCTATGGCGATCACCTGCTTGCGGCCGGTCTGGAGGATCTGGCGCGCGACCGGCTGGGAGGCGCCGCAGGAGAACTCCAGCTTCTCGACGGGCGCCGCCGCGAGCAGCTCGCGCAGCTCCGGCACCGTGTCGCCCAGCCCCTTCTTGTACTGCTCGCTCGCCACCACCGGCAGGCCGAGCCGCCGGGCCGCCTTGAGCAGGACGCCCGCATTCCTGGTCAGCCGCGCCATGCCTTCTTTCGGCATCGCGCGCGCCAGCTTGTCCTGCACGTCGATCAACAGCAGCAGCGCGTCGCGTCGGTCGAGGGCGAGCGTGCGCGGATCGGGAAGCTCAGATGGCATAGCCTTGCGCTCCACTGTTGGCCGGGGCGTCCGGGTCGAGCGCGACGTCGACGCACGCCACGGTGCCGGAGGCGACGGCGCGCTCCAGTGCAGGGCGGATCCCGGCTGGATCCTCGACGTGCTCCCCGTAGCCGCCCAGCGCCTGGACCACCTTGTCGTAGCGGGTCGGGGCGAGCAGCGTCGCGGGGCTCTTCTCCGGCCCGAACAGCTGCACCTGGGGCAGCCGGATCTGCCCCCAGGCGGCGTCGTTCCCGACCACGCAGACCATCGGGAGCTTGAAGCGCAGCGCGGTCTCGAAATCCATGCCGTTGAAGCCGAACGAGCCGTCGCCCTGGATCACGAATACCGGCCGCTCGGGGTGGAGCAGCTTGGCGGCGATGGCGAACGGCGCGCCCACGCCCAGGCAACCGAGCGGGCCTGGATCGAGCCAGCGCCCCGGCCGCCGCAGCTGGATCACCTTGGCCGCGATGGCGACCCAGTTCCCGCCGTCGGCGACGAACATGCTGTCGCCCGCAGCGCGCGCCACTTCGTCCAGCTCCTTGGCCAGGCGGAAGTGGTGGATCGGCTTCTGGTCGCTCCGCTCGAACGCCGCCTGGCGCTCGGCCTTGGAGCGCTCCCGTTCGCGCAGCTCGCCGAGCCAGCTCGCGCCCTTCTTCGCCGGCGGCAGCGCCGCCTCCAGCTGCGCCAGCACGCTGCGCGAGTCGCCGACGATGCCCACCTCCACGGCGCGGTTGCGGCCGATCTCGCTCGCGTCCGAGTCGACCTGCACGATCCGGGCGGCCTCCCCGAAGCCCGCGCCGTAGCCGAGGCGGAAGTCGAGCGGCGTCCCCACCACCAGCACCACGTCGGCTTCCGCCAGCGCGTCCTTGCGCGTGTGGGAGAAGAAGTGCGGATGGTCGGCCGGCAGCGCGCCGCGGCCGGCGCCGTTCAGGTACACGGGGGCGCCGGCCCGCTCGGCGAAGGCGGCCAGCTCGCGGGCGGCGTCGTCCCAGAAGACGGAGCTGCCCGCGATCACGGCGACGCGCGGTCCGCGCTCGATCAGCCGCGCGGCTTGCTCGATCAGCTGCGGATCGCCGGGTTGGCGCGCGCGCGTCCGGTAACCGGTCGGCAGGGGGCACTCCGCGTCGTCCACGCCGTTCGAAAGGACGTCCCAGGGCACCTCGAGGAACACCGGCCCGGGGCGGCCCGAGAGCATCAGGCGGAAGGCGCGCGCCAGGTAGGTGGGCACCCGGTCGGGGGCTGGAATGCGATCGGACCACTTGGTGATCCGGGTGAAGAGGTCGACCTGCTCCATCTCCTGCAGCGATCCCTTGCCGGCGTTGAAGGTCGGCGCGGCGCCCCCCAGGAGCAGCACGGGGCTGGAGGCGGCCCAGGCGTTCGCGATCCCGGTCAGCGCGTCGGTGACGCCGGGGCCCGCGGTCACGCAGCAGACGCCGATGCCGCGGGTCAGGCGCGCGGTCGCGTCGGCGGCGTGCGCGGCCCCCTGCTCGTGGCGGGTGTCGACGATCGCGATGCCCTCCTCCACGCACGCGGCGTAGATGGGGGCTACGTGCAGACCGGAGAGGGTGAAGACGTGGCGCACGCCCTCGGCCTTGAGCATGCGGACGAGAAGCTGCGCGCCGGTCGAGGTGGACATGGCGTCAACCCGTGGCTTTCGGGGCCTTGCGGAAGCGGGAGAGGCTGGGAGGGAGCTCGGCGAGCGGCGGCAGCTTCTCGTCGGGGTGGAGGCGCCGGGCCCGCTCGTAGAGCACCTCCTCCGACTCGACGATGGCCGGATCCGGGATGCAGCAGTCGACCGGGCACACCGCCGCGCAAGCTTCCTGCTCGTGGAAGCCAACGCACTCGGTGCAGAGCTCGGGATCGATCACGAAGATGTCCTCGCCCTGGCTGATGGCCTGGTTGGGACACTCGGGCTCGCAGGCGCCGCAGTTGATGCACTCCACGGTGATCAGGGTCGACATGGCCGCCGTATTGTACGACGGCTCCGGCGTGGCGGGCGGAAAACCGGGGCCCTGCCCTCAGGTCAGGAAAGAAGCCTTGAGGTCGGCGAGCGCCTGCTCGGGCGAGGCCGGCGGAGAGGCGGCGCTTCCGATCTCGTCCCACTCCGCGGCAGGGATCCGCAGGAAGGCGGAGACGACTTCGGGATCGAACTGGGTACCCGAGCAGCGCGAGATCTCGTCGCGCACTTCCGCGGAAGGCCGCGCCGCCCGGAAGGACCGGCCACCCGCCATCGACTCGTACGCCTCGGAGAGGTGCAGGATGCGCGCGGAGAGGGGGATCTGCGCGCCCGAGAGCCCCAGCGGATAGCCCTTCCCGTCGAATCGCTCGTGGTGCGTCAGCACCAGCCGGCGGGCCTGCTCGAGGAACGGGATGTTGGCCAGCATCCGGTACCCCAGCTCGGGGTGCCGCTTCATCTCCGCCCACTCGTCGGGTGCGAGCGGACCTTTCTTGAGCAGGATCGAGTCCGGGATGGCGATCTTGCCCACGTCGTGGATCAGCGCGCCCTGCTCGAGGATCGCCAGCTCCGCGTCGGGCAACGACAGCTCGCGGCCTAGCCGCAGGCAGTAGGCGGCCGCCTTGCGCGAATGCACCGCCTCCGCGCCGCGCCGGTCGAGCGCGGTCACCAGCGCCTCGATCAGGTCCTGCGTCCGCTCCACCACCTTCTGCTCGAGGTTCTGGTTCAGCGCCGACAGCTCCGCGTTCTTGCCGTGCAGGAGCGCGGTCATCTCCCGGTAGTTGCGCCGGAGGTGGTAGTCGTCCACCGCCCCGCGGACGATGGCGAGCAGGTCGTCCCGGTCCCACGGCTTGGGCACGAACCGGTAGATCTCGCCCCGGTTGATGGAGTCGACCGCGGCGTGGAACTCCTCCACGGCGGAGATGAGCAGCCGGTAGCTCTGGGGCGCGAGGTCGCGGGCGCGCTGCAGGAACTCGGCGCCGTTCATCTCCGGCATCCGGTAGTCCGAGCCGATCACGACGAATCCCGGGTCCTTCTGGAGCAGCTCCAATGCGTCGGCCGGGCGGTGCGCGGTGACCACCTGGAAGCCCTCCAGCTCGAACGTGCGCTTCAGCGCACGCAGCACGAAGGGCTCGTCGTCCACGAAGAGAAGGCGGTCCATGACTCAAATCGTCATCGGCCGCTCTCGTTCGAACTTGAGGGCTTACCTTTCCCTACTCGGTGCCGGGGAACGCCTGCTCGCCGCCCTGGCCGATCCAGACGGTCTTCCAGTTCACGAACTCGCGCATGCCGATCACTGACAGCTCGCGCCCGTGGCCGCTGGCCTTGACCCCTCCGAAGGGAAGGCGGGGGTCGGACTTCACCATCCCGTTGATGAAGACCTGGCCGGCCTGAAGCTCGTCGGTGAAGCGCCGGACTTCGCCCGCGTCGCGCGTCCAGGCCGCCGAGCCCAAGCCGAACCTGGTGGCGTTGGCGATCTGGAGCGCCTCGCCCGCGTCGCGCACCTTGAAGAGCGTGGCGACGGGCCCGAAGATCTCCTCGTCCCGCCCCGGCGTGCCGGGGCCGGCGTCGGTGAGCAGGGTGGGCTGGAAGAAGAACCCCGGCCGCTCGACGCGCTTGCCGCCGGCCAGGACCTTGGAGCCCTTCGCGACCATCCGCTTCACCTGGTCCTCGAGATCGTCCAGCACCTGCTTCGAGGAGAGCGGCCCCACTTCGGTCGACTCGTCGCTCGGATCGCCCACCCGCAGCTCCGAGAAGCGCCGAGCCATCCGCTGGGCGAACTCTTCGTGGATCCGCTCGTGCACGATGAACCGCTTGGCGGCGATGCAGCTCTGGCCGGCGTTCTGGATGCGCGCCTCGACGCCCACCTTGACCGCCCTCTCCAGATCCGCGCTGGGCATCACGATGTAGGGGTCCGATCCACCCAGCTCCAGCACCACCTTCTTGATGTTGCGTCCCGCCGCCTCGCCGATGCTCCGGCCGGCCCCCTCGCTGCCGGTGAGCGTCGCGGCGGCGATGCGCGGGTCGTCCAGCAGCTTGCTGGCGCGGCTCCCCTCGATGAGCAGCGTCTGGAAGGCGCCCTCCGGGAAGCCGGCCTCGCGGAAGATCTCCTCGATGGCCAGGGCGCACTGGGGAACGTTGGAAGCGTGCTTGAGGACCGCCGCGTTGCCGGCGACCAGCCCCGGGGCGGCGAAGCGGAAGACCTGCCAGAGGGGGAAGTTCCAGGGCATCACCGCGAGCACCACGCCGAGCGGCTGGTACCGGATGAAGCTGCGGGCAGCGTCGGAGTCGACCTTCTCGTCGGCGACGAAGGCAGGGCCGTGCTCGGCGTAGTAGCGGCAGCCGAGCGCGCACTTGTCCACCTCGGCCAGGGCGGCGTTCTTCAGCTTGCCCATCTCCAGCGTCATCAGGCGGCCCAGCTCTTCGCGGCGGGCCTTGAGGACGTCCGCCGCGCGGGACATGCGTTTCGCGCGCTCGGTGACGGGCAGCTCGCGCTGCAGGCGGGCGCCGACGAGCGCCCGGGCGAGCTTCTCCTCGACCTGCGCGTCGGTGTGCGGCTGGAAGGTGCGGACGGTCTTGCCGGTGGCGGGATCGACGGTCGCGATGGCCATGGCGCAGATCTAACGCTTCGCGAGCTCCCGCAACAGCCGGACTACCTCCGTGAAGTCGCCGGCCACCCAGTCGGGTGACTGGGTGCGCAAGGTGGCTTCGTCGTGCGCGCCGTAAGTGACCGCGACCGCCCTCAGGCCCGCCCCGTGCGCCATCAGCAGGTCGTGCGTCGTATCGCCCACCATCACCGTGTCGGCCGGCGCCGAGGCGAGCCGCTCGAGCACGTACAGGGCCATCTGCGGATCGGGCTTGGGACGTTCCACCGAGTCGTAGCCGGCGATGACGTCGAAGTGCCGCGCGATGCCCGCCGCTTCGAGCTGCGCGACGGCGCCGCTGCGAATCTTGGAGGTGGCGACCCCCAGCCGGAGCCCCAGATCGTGCAGGAGCTGCAGGCCTTCGGCGACGCCCGGGTAGAGGAGATCGGCGGACCTGGGGACGACGTTCGCGCGCCACAGCCGCCGGTACTCCTGCACCACCTCTTCCACCTCGGGCGAGCCTTCCGAAAGGCCCAACAACCCGGAGAAGGCGACGGTGAGAGGCAGGCCGATGGTGGCGCGGATGGCCTGCGGCTCGGGCAGCGCGCGCGGCCTCCCCCGCAGCGCCTCGAGGGCCGTCGCCACGATCACCTTGGGGGTGTCGACCAGCGTCCCGTCCAGGTCGAAGATCGCGGCCTCGAGCACCCTGGCACTCTACTTGCGGAGGCGCCCCAAGCTCACCGGAAATCGCGCGACGGCAGGGTGAGGGCGTCCTCCAGGGACCAGAAGCGGTCGCCCTTGACGCTGGTGACACCGTCGTACTTCTCCAGGCGGCCTTCCACGACGAGCAGCGCGCTGCACAGGACGGGGCGGCGGTTCCGCTCGAAGGTGGGCGGATCGATGACGATGTTGGAGATGCCCGTCTCGTCCTCGAGGGAGAGGAAGACGAACCCCTTCGCGGTCCCGGGCCGCTGGCGCACGATGCAGACGCCGCCGGCGCGGACGCGCTGGCCGTTGCGCATGCGGGTCAGCTCCGTCGCGCTGCGGACGCCGAGACGGCGCAATCTGTCCCTCTCCAGCGCCACCGGGTGCGGCCCCACCGTCATTCCCGTGCCGTGCAGATCCGCCGCCGTGCGCTCGCGCACCGTCATCTCCGGCAAAGGAGATGACGCGACGGGCTCGCTTTCACCGCGGAGGCGCGGAGGACGCGGAGGATCTCGGATGAAAGGAAAAACCTCCGCGCTCTCCGCGTCTCCGCGGTGATCTTCTAGTCCCGATCCCGGCTCGTCGGCCGGCTCGAGACGGGCGAAGAGGCCGGGAGGGCGGCGCAGGGCTGCTTCGACCTGCCACAAGGCGGCGCGGCGGGTGCCGGGGGAGGTGCCAGGGCGGACAGGGAGTGAAGCCAGAGCGCCGATCTCGGCCAGGGTGGCCAGCTCCTCGCGGCGCAGAGGAACCCGGGCGGAGAGGTCGGCGATGCTGGCGAAGGGACGCACGGCACGTTCGGCGGCGAGCTGCTTCGCCAACTCCTCGCGCAGGCCGCGCACGTAGCGCAGGCCCAGCCGCAGGCGCAGCTCCTCCTCGGGGCCTTCTCTTTCCAACGTGCATAGCCAGTCGGAGCGCGCCACGTCGATGGGCTTCACCCGCACGCCGCGGCGCTGGGCGTCCTTCACCAGCGTGGCGGGGCTGTAGAATCCCATCGGCCAGCAGTTCAGCATGGCGGCGTAAAAGGCCTGCGGGTGGTGCACCTTGAGGTACGCGCTGGCGTAGACGAGCAGCGCGAACGACGCGGCGTGGCTCTCGGGGAACCCGTAGAGCGCGAAGCTCGAGATGCCCTGCACGATCTCGTCCTGCGCCGCCACCGCGATGCCGTTCGCCGTCATGCCCGCGCGCAGCCGCTCTTCGATGCGCTTCATCCGCTCGGCGCTGCGCTTGCTGCCCATCGCGCGGCGCAACTCGTCGGCTTCGCCCCCGGTGAAGTTCGCCGCGACCATCGCGATGCGCATCAGCTGTTCCTGGAAGAGCGGCACGCCCAAGGTCCGCTTCAGCACCGGCCACAGGCTGGGGTGCGGCACGGTGGGCTCCTGGCGCCCGGCCCGGCGCTGAAGGTACGGGTTCACCATCTGCCCGACGATGGGGCCGGGGCGGATGATCGCCACCTCCACCACGATGTCGTAGAAGTTCTCCGGCCGCATGCGCGGCAGCGTGGCCATCTGCGCGCGCGACTCGACCTGGAAGACGCCGACGGTGTCCGCCTTCTGCAAGAGCTGGTAGACGCCGGGGTCGCCGGGCGGGAGCTGCGCCAGGTCCACCGTCACTCCCTCGTGCGCGCGGACCATCGGGACGGCCTGCTCCAGCACGGCCATCATCCCCAGGCCGAGCAGGTCCACCTTGATGATCCCCAGGTCGGCGCAGTCGTCCTTGTCCCACTGCACCACCACGCGCCCGGGCATCGAGGCGGGCTCGAGCGGCACTACTTCGTCGAGGCGGGTCTTGGCGATCACCATTCCGCCCGAATGCTGTCCGAGGTGGCGGGGAAGCCCCGCGACCTGCCGGCACAGCGCGAGGAAGAGCTGCACGCGGCGGTCGTCGCGCGCGAATCCCGCCTCGGCCGCGCGGCTGGCCAGGTCGTCGTGCTCGGTGGTGAACTCGAAGTGGGGCAGCAGGTGGGAAAGCCGATCCAGCTCGGTCTGCGGCAGCCCCAACACCTTGCCGATCTCCCGCGAGGCGGAGCGCGCCCGGTAGGTGATGACGTTGGCGGTCATCGCCGCGCCGGCCTTCCCGAAGCGCTGGTAGACGTGCTGGATGACCTTCTCGCGCTGGTCGCCGGACGGCAGGTCCAGGTCGATGTCCGGCCAGCACTTCTGCCCGCGCACGTCCGTCCTTTCCTCGGAAAGGAAGCGCTCGAAGAGCAGCTCCATCCCGACCGGGTCGACGGCGGTGATGCCTAGCGAGTAGCAGACGGCGCTGTTCGCCGCCGACCCGCGCCCCTGCACCAGGACGTTCTCGCGCACGCAGAACTGCACCAGGTCGTGGACGATGAGGAAGTAGCCGGCGAGGCCGAGCTTGCGGATCAGCGCCAGCTCCCGCTCGATCTGCGCCACCGCCTTGGGCCAGCGCGCGCTCCCCGGTCCGCCGTAGCGGACGCGCGCCCCCTCGAACGTGCGGTGCCACAGCTCGCCGTCCAACGTCGTCGAGCAGTGCAGGTGCGGGTCGGGGAACTCGTAGCCCAGGTCTTCCAGGGTGAAGGCGCAGCGCTCCGCCACGGCGCGGGTGTTGCGGAGCGCGTCCGGCAGATCGCGGAAGAGCGCGGCCGTCTCCGCGGGCGGGCGGACGTGGCGCTCGGCGTTCCGGCAGAGCGCGCGCCCCGCGGCATCCAGCGTCGTCTTGAGCCGGATGCAGGTGAGCGCATCGTAGAGCGGCTTCAGCTGAGGCGTCGCGTGGCGGATTCCGCCGCCGGCGACCAGGCGCAGACCTCGCGCGCGGGCGGCGTCGAGGCGGCGCCGG
>DATFTN010000264.1:0-11705 GCA_035261845.1 Myxococcales bacterium
AAGGCGGCCGAGCAGCAGATCGACAACAACGGCGACCTGCTCGCGCCCGAGGAGCGGCAGGCGATCGAGGCGGCCATGCGGGCGCTGCGCGATGCATCCACGGGGAAGGACCACCGCGCCGTGCAGGATGCCATCCAGCGCCTGGACCACGTCAGCGCCGAGTTCGCCAAGCGGGTGATGGACCGCGGGATCGAGCGCGCGCTCAAAGGTCACTCGGTCGGCGAGTTCGACCAGGGCGAGCTCTCGGACCATGCGCGGAAGGCATATTCCGCCTTGCGAGACGACTGATGCCGAAGGTCAGGATCTACGACCCGCGCGGCCAGCGCGAAGCGGAAGGCGAGGTTCCGGCCGGCACCAATCTGCTGAAAGCATCGACGGAGCTGGGCGCCAAGCACGGATCGGCCTGCGGGGGAGTCTGTTCGTGCTCGACCTGCCACGTCTGGGTGAAGAACGGATTCGATTCGCTCAGCGAGCCGGAGGATGCGGAGCTGGACATCCTCGACAAGGCCTTCGACGTGAAACCGTACTCGCGGCTCGGCTGCCAGGCGGAGCTGGACCACCAGGACGTCGAAGTCCAGATTACCGAGGAGTCCGAGAAGACGTGGTACGACGAGCACCCCAAGGAGCGGCACGAGGCCGAGGCGAAGGGCCTCTGGCCGCCGAAGAAGTGAGGTCCGCCATGCCCAAGCAACTGAAATGGACCGACGTGGAGGACATCGCCATCCTGCTCTTCGAGAAGCACCCCGGCGTGGATCCGCTGAGCGTGCGCTTCACCGATCTGCACCGGTGGGTCCGCGAGCTGCCCGGCTTCTCCGACGACCCGAACAAGTCGGGCGAGAAGATCCTCGAGGCGATCCAGATGCGCTGGCTGGACGAGCGGGAATGACCGTCGGGGAAGCGAAGAAGAAGCTGCTCGAGTCCGCCCTCGCCTACCCGGACGCCTGGAAGGACCACCCGTGGGGCGAGACGGTGGTGAAGGTCGGCAAGAAGGTGTTCGTCTTCTTCGGCCTGCAGCGCGGCGGGCTGCACGTCACCTGCAAGCTGCCGCACAGCTTCGAGGCCGCCCTCTCGAGCCTCCCCTTCGCCGAGGCGACCGGCTACGGCCTGGGCGCCTCCGGCTGGGTGACCGCTGGCTTCGAGGCGAAGGAAAAGGTGCCCGTCCCGCTGCTGCTCGACTGGATCGAGGAAAGCTATCGCACCGTGGCCCCGGCGAAGCTCGTCAAGCAGCTTCCGGAGCGGCCAGCAGAAGAACGTCGACCGCGTCGCCAGGGTTGAGTCTTCCTTCGCCCGGCTCGATCTGCGCGATGGCGTTCACGGCCGACCACGAGCTGATCTGCATCGAGGATTGCTGGACCCCCGGCGCGAAGACGAGGCGGCCTGCTTCGATCGAGGCGCGGCCGCGGGGGAAGAAGGTGAGGCCGGGAACGCGCGACAGGCTGCCGCCGCGCAACTCGGCGCGGGCCCGCGGCCGCCGCGGCTGCGGGTCGCCGGACAGGATGCGGAGCGCGAGGCGCACGAACAGCTCGAATCCCAGCATCGCTGCGGCGGGATTTCCGGGGAGGCCGAACACCAGCCGTCCTCGCGACGCCGTCCCGAACAGGACGGGCTTCCCCGGCCGGATGGCCACGGTGTGGAAGATCAGCTTGCCGCCCAGCCGTTCCAGCGCCGCCTGGGCGTGGTCGTGATCGCCCACCGAGGCGCCGCCGGTGGTGACCAGCACGTCGGCTTCCGCGCCGCCCAGCTTCCCCGCGATCTGCTCCACGCTGTCCTTCGCGATGCCGAGGAACAGCGGCTCCGCGCCCGCCTCGCGCGCGAGCTGCGCCAGCGCGTGCGAATTGGTCTCCACCAGCTTCCCCGGCGGGGGCTCCTGGCCGAGCGCCACCAGCTCGTCGCCCGTGGTGAGCACGGCGACGCGCGGCCTGCGGTGCACTTGCACCCGCGCCGCCTCGCACGCCGCGGCGAGCGACAGCTCAGCCGCGCCGAGCAGCGTTCCCGCCGGCAGCACGGTAACCCCTGCCCGCACTTCCTCGCCGCGGCTACGAATGTGCTGCCCGGGCTTCGGAGTGTGGGCGGGACCGATGCGGAGCTCGGCGCCATTGCGCGAGGCGTGCTCTTGCATCACCACGGAGTCTGCGCCCGCGGGCACCGGCGCCCCGGTGAAGATGCGGGCCGCCTCGCCGCGCTCCAACGCGTGGGCAGGCGGCGCATCGCCCGCCGCCACTTCGTACACGACCCGCAGCGCGCCGGCCGCGTCGGCGGCGCGAAGCGCGTACCCGTCCATCATCGAGATGTCGGTAGCCGGCAGGTCGCGCGCGGCGCCGATCGGCTGCGCCAGCACCCGCCCACCCGCCTGGGCCAGCGGCGTCTCTTCGGCGGGCAGCGCCCGGCTGCGCGCCTCGACTTCAGCCAACGCCTGCGACAGGGGTGTCACCTGCAATCTCCCGTGAGCGCCAAGGAGCCGCTCGGCACGATAGTCTAGGCCAGCTGCGAGTGGGTGCGCGTCTGTCGGTAGATCGAAGTGACTCGCGGTGATCTGCGGACGGGGGGCGCGGCTCGCCGCGCTGCGCCCGCGTGTAATAATATCAGGCGAGAGAGGAGCACGATCGTGGGGCAGACAGACCATTGCGCGTGCAAAGGCTGCGAACAATGCGCGGGTCAAAAGCCCTGCCCTCGCCGAGGCACTGAAAGCGACAGCCTCTGCAGGCCTTGCCACGAGGCGGCGCGGGCTCGCATCTGGGAGCGAACGCCCCCTCCGAGCGGCACCGGCAATCGAGGCGGCGGGAAATCCAGCTAGTCTTTCAACGCCCGGCAGTCCACGGCAGAAAAAGCGGGGGATCCGGTCTCAGGGCCCGGATCCCCGTGGAATCTTCCGTTCGCGGCGACTGGTGCCGAAGAGAGGACTCGAACCTCCACGGGGTTGCCCCCACCAGACCCTGAATCTGGCGTGTCTACCAATTCCACCACTTCGGCGGACGCCAGAACGGGCGGCCGATGTACTGGAAGCAACGCGGCAAGTCAAGGCGATCAGGTCGGTCAGCGCCGCCTTGCGGCGTCGAAACTACCCAGTCGTATCCGGGGAAACCGTGCGCACAGTTGTCTTGCCGGCCTTGCAGACACCTGACGGCGCAGGTGTAGGATACACCCGAGGTGAAGTGGTGAGGTCGAAGGCCGAAACTCCCAGGCGCCGAATCCTCATCATCGACGACGAGGAGGGGTTCCGCGACGGCATGGCGGACCTCCTGAACATGGAGGGTTACGCCGTTTCGGTGGCGCGCAACGCGGTCGAGGCCATTTCGGTGCTGCCCGACTTCCGTCCGGACATCATCCTGCTCGATCTGCGCATGCCGCTGCTGGACGGCGAGGCGTTCCTCCGCGGGATCCGGGGGTTGCCCGCCAGCAGCGAAGTCCCCGTGGTCCTCATCAGCGCCAAGGAAGAGCTGCGGGAGATCGCGACGCGCTATGGCGCGGCGGGATATCTCTCCAAGCCGTTCGAAGCGCCGCAGCTGCTCTCGCTGCTGGAACGCGTGCTCCACTGAAGCTCAATGAGCGGAATCGGCGTCCGGTTCGCCGGGGTGGCGCGCCTCGATGCCGTTCGGCTGCGCCGCGGCCGCGGAGATGGGCTCTGCTCCCGCCGACGGAGGTTCGGCGGACGTGGGCTCGGGCGGCTGACCGGCGCTCGCCTTGCCCTCGGAGCTCGGGCGTTCGGCGGCCGCCGGACCGGTCGCCTTGGGACGCTCCTTGTGCGACGGCGGCGGCACCTTAAGGCCCGCCTTCCAGAGGGCCTTCTCGGCCTGGGCGAGACGCTCGCGAGTGACTTCCAACTCGCCCTTGGTGACCAGGTAGACCCGGTTGTTCGTCTCGGCCCGGCCGCGCGCTTTCTTCAATTCCTCGCGGGCGGCGCGCTCCTTCTCGCGCTGCTCGCGGAGCGCGGCCTCTGTCTCCTTGAGCGCTTTCTCCAGCCGGCCCCGCTGCTCCTCCGCCTCCCGTAGCCTGGCCGGGTCGCTGGGGAGCGTCGCGGCAGGAGGAGGCGGCACGACTTCGCGCGCCCGCGCCTGCGCGCGGTCCAGCTCGGCGCGCAGCGAGGCGATCTCGGTCTGCGACGCGGCCAGGTCCTTGCGCGCGTGCTGCTCGGCGGCGTGGGCCTCCTCCACCAGCCGGCGCGCGTGCGCGAGGTCCTCCAGCTCGGCCTCGCGGGCGCCGCGCTTGGGCTGCCCCTTCTCCTGCCCGCGCTTGCGCAGCTCGTTGAGCTTCTCTCGCGCCTCGAGGATCTGCGCGGCGCGCGCCTTGACCTCCGCCTGCGCCTTCTGCGCCTGCCCCCGGGCCTCGTCGGCTTCCCTGTGCGCGGCGTCCGCCTGGGCCTTCAGGCCGGCCACCGCCTCGGCCGCCGAGCGGCCCTGCAGCCAGAAGACGACCGCCAGGATCAGCGAGATGACCGCGACGACGAATGCAATTCCCGTCATGGATGCGCTCCGTCCAAACCAGAGACGCAGCAGCGTACCCCAAAACCCGCGGCCCGGGCGACGCGAATCCTCGGGTCAAATCGTCGGGGCTGGGCCCATCAGCTCGGTGAAGACTGCCTTCTCGATCTCGCTGCGGTGCTCCTTGCCCGAGTGGTAGCTGTATCTGGGCCCGACGAACTTCACCCCGGCCGCGCCGTGGTCGCGGACGTCCTCGATGCGAACGGCGACCAGCGCGCAAGGAAAGGGCGGGGACTGCATCCGCTCCTTCTCGATCACCGCCGTGCCGCGCAGGCCGTAGCAGAGGTCGTCGCCCAGCACCTCGATCGCCACGTGCGGATTCCCGCGAATGTGCCGCAGCGCCTGGCCGCGCGTGTCCACGGCCATGGTCAGCGTCTGCGGATTTCGGGCGACCACCCAGGTCATCAGCGCCGTCATCGGGCGGGCTCGCTCGTCGACGACAGCCACGACGCACGTCTGCCCGCCCAGCAGGAACTGCACCAGGTGCGGCGGCATCTCCCCGGGAGCCTTCATGGAGCCGTTCTAGACCGCGTCGCGCCGGGTCCGCGAGAGAAAATCACGCTACGGGCACGCCTCGATGCCCGAGGAGGCGAGGCGGGCCCGGAACACCGCGCAGGCCTGATCCCTCTCGGCCCCCTCGAGCTGCCCGGCGACGAGCGACAATAGCGCGGCCTTCCCTCCCGCGTCCGGACGCTCGCCCAGCGCGCGGACCGCCGCCAGCGCCGCCCGCGCGGCTCCCATCGGATCGCCCGACGCATCCGCCCAGGCCCACAAGGCGCCGGCGAGGACTGCCGGGACAGGCGCGCCCGCGGGCAACGGGCGCGAGAGGTCCAGCTCGCCGGTCGGATCGCCCTCGCCGTCGGAGGCGCCCAGGTAACCGGGGTCGGCCGCCACCGCCGCGCCGAGGAACAGCGCCACTCCCTCCGCCTCGTCCGGGTGGGTGCGCGCCACGTTCCGGAGCTGCCGGCGAGCCGCTTCACGCGCCACGGCCCCCGGGTTCAGAGCGGCGGGGATGCGCGCCCCAGGCGGGCCGGCGGCGAGCGTGAACGCGTCGGCCTCCGGCACGTACCGCAGGCCGGCCGGCGCTTCCGCCGCGTCCGCGACGATCGGAGCAGGCGGCAGCGCCTCGGCGCCCGCGGAGATGAGGAATGCGCGCGAGCGGTCCAGGGCCGCGTACGCGCCCAGCAGGCTGCCGCACTTTCCGGTCTGCGCGGCCAGAGCGCCGGAAGCCGTCCGCCTCAGGGCGCAGTCGGGAGCGGTGCCGCCCACTACCCGGTCGGATTCGAGCGACGCCCCCACCAGCACCCACCCCGACGGGCCGCGCACGGCGGCCAGGTCGGCCCCGGGCAGCTCCACTTCGACCACCGTCAGCTCGCCGGAAAGACGGTCCAATCCCGGCACCTGGGCCCGCCCGGGAACGGCGGCGGACCCGCAGGCGGCCAGGGCCAGCCCGGCGAGGAGGAGCGCGCGTCGCATACCCCCAAGTTGTACACGATCTCCGGGGGCGCGCGCTCCTTCTCGGGATAGGATGTGGGGAATGCGCTTCTCGATCGCCACCAAGGTGTTCTTGGGCTTCTCGGCTGTCCTGGCGATGAGCGGCGCCATTTCCTTGTTTGGAATCGTGCAGATGCACCGCATCGGGCAGGGCTTGAGCCTGGTGTCGAGCGGCTACTTCCCGCTGACGCGGATCGCCGGCAGCCTGGAGGCCTTCCAGAAAGAGCGGGAACGCTCCACCGACCGCCTGCTGGCGGAGGCCGATCCCGCCCAGCGCGCCAGCCTGATCGGGCTCGACCGCACCTACTTCGCGCGCGTCGCCGACGAGCGGCTGGCGCGGGCGCGCGTGCAGGTCCAGTCGGCGCGGGAGGGAGCCAGCGACCGCGACCGCGCCGCGCTGGACCGCATCGACGCCCGGCTGCAGCTTCTCGCCGCCCGCATCGCCGACGAGGACCAGGCTGCCACCACACTGGCCCAGCTTCTGGCGCGGCAGGGGCGGGTGGCCGCGGAGGACTTGCCCGGAGCGCAGGACCAGATCGCGCGCCTCAAGACCAGCGAGCGCCGGGTGGACCACGAGATCCGCACGCTGCTCAACGTCATCCAGGAGCAGATGAACGGCGGGCTGGCGGAGGCCGAGCGACAGGAGCGCAACGCGCGCTGGGCGATCATCGGACTGTCCCTGGTCGCGCTCGGAGTCGGGCTCCTCGTCACCTGGCGGTCGAACCGCGCCCTGGCCCCGATCGCTCGCCTCACCGAGGCCGCCCAGAAGCTGGGCAGGGGCGCTCCCGATGCGGTGGCGGTCCCGGAAGGTGGTGGGGACGAGCTGGCGGTGCTGGCGCGGGAGTTCAACGCCATGGCCCAGCGGCTCGCCGCCCGCGAGCGCGAGCTGCGCGCCCAGGGCGAGGCGCTGGTGCGCTCGGAGCGCCTGGCTGCGATCGGCCGCATCGCCGCGCAAATCACGCACGAGATCCGCAACCCGCTCTCCTCCATCAGCCTCAACGCCGAGGAGCTGGGGGAGCGCCTGCGGGAGCATCCGCCGGAGGGAGGCGCGGCCGCGGCCGCACTTTGCGACGCCATCGTGCGCGAAGTGGACCGCCTGGCCGCGGTCACCGAGGAATATCTGCGGTACGCGCGGGTCCCCAAGCCGCAGGTGATCCGGGCCGACCTGAACGAGACCGTCCGCGATCTGTTGGACTTCGTCCGTCCGGAGCTGGTCGCTGCCGGCGTCCGGCTCGAGCAGCAGCTCGACCCGCATCTTCCCGAGGTGGCCGCCGACGTGGCGCAGGTCCGGCAGCTGCTGCTCAACCTGGTGCGCAACGCGCGCGAGGCGATGCCCGGCGGCGGGAAGCTGTCGGTGGGGACCCGCGCGCAGGACGGCGCCGCGCTGGTCGAGGTCCGCGACACGGGTCCGGGCATCGAGCCGGCGCGGCTCGCCCGCATCTTCGACCCGTTCTTCACCACCAAGGAGCGTGGGACCGGGCTGGGCCTCGCGCTCGCCCAGGAGATCGCCCAGGAGCACGGGGGCGAGCTGACCTGCGCGTCCACTCCCGGACAGGGCACCACCTTCACGCTGCGGCTGCCGGGGGTCGTGGACGAGCGCGCCCGCAGCCGCCCCTCCGCCGCCGCGGCGATTGCACACTCCTGACCAGGCGCCTGGAGAAATGACATGGCTTCCATTCCGTGGAAAAGCGTAGCGCCGCCCTATCGGCGGCGGCTATGGTGCGCGCCCCGATGAAGGACCCGGTGCACAAGAGCGTGCTCGGCAACGGCCTTCGCGTCGTCACGGTCGAGCTGCCCCACCTGCACGCCGGGATGCTGGCCGCTTACGTGCGGGCCGGCTCCCGGCACGAGGACCCGCGCGTCAACGGCGTCTCCCATTTCCTCGAGCACCTGTTCTTCCGCGGCAGCGCCGGCTATCCGGACGGCCGCACGCTCAACACCCTGGTCGAGGACGTGGGCGGGAACCTGAACGGCGTCACCACCCGGGACCACGGGTACTACTACACGCCGATCCACCCCAACCGGATGGAGGTTCCTTTCGCGGTGCTCGGAGACATGCTCGCGCGGCCTCTCTTCAAGGAGGTGGAGCTCGAGCGCGAGGTCATCCTGGAGGAGATCCTCGACGAGGTCGACGAAGACGGACGGGACGTCGACCTCGACAACCTTTCCAAGCGGGGACTGTTCGAGCGGCATCCGCTGGGGCAGAAGATCGCCGGAACCCGGGAGACGGTCAGCGGGCTGCGCGAGGACGATCTCCGGGCCCACCACGCCCGCGCATACGGCGCGCGCAATCTGGTGCTGTGCGCCGCCGGCCCCGTCCGCCATGCGGAGGTGCTGCGCCTCGCCGAGGGCTCCTTCGGCGGCCTCCCTTCCGGCGCGGTGGTGACTGACACGCCGCTGCCGCGGGGCCCGCGCGGGCCCAGGCTGGTGGCAGTGGAGCATCGCGAATCGCAGACCGAGCTGCGCCTCTCCTTCGCCGCCGCGGCGGAGGACCACCCCGACTTCCCCGCCCTGCTGCTGCTCCGCCGCATCCTCGACGACGGGCTCGCCGCGCGGCTCCAGCTCAACGTGGTCGAACGCAAAGGCCTCGCCTACGCGGTGCACGGCTCGATCGACACCTTCAGCGACTGCTCGGTCTTCGAGGTGGAGGCGGCTTGCGCCCCGCGCAAGGCGCCGCTGGTGCTGGCGGAGCTCTTGCGCCTGCTGGCCGAGCTCTGTGACGAGGAGGTCCCGCCGGACGAGCTGCGCCGGGCCAAGGTGCGCCACCGGATCGGCCTCGAGTTCGCGCTCGACTCCGCGGGCGAGATGATCGGCTGGTTCGGCGGCACCGAGCTCTTTCGCGCGCCGGAGGGATTCGACGAGCGCGTCGCGAAGCTGGAAGCGGTCACCGCCGAGGACCTGCGTCGGGTCGCGCGCGCCACCTTCCGCCGCGACGGCCTGGTCGCCTGCGCCGTGGGTCCGCTGGCCGGCGTCGAGAAGCGCCTGTCGGCGGCGGTGGACGACGCGCAGGGGCTCCCGCGGTGAGCGACCTGGACCCGCTGGGCGGATTGCCGCACGCCGCGGAAAGCACGCCGGAGGACGCTCGCTCCGCGCAGGTCCGCGCCGCCGAGGAACGCCACCGCCCGCCCGCTCCCACCACGGTGGCGCTGCTTGCGCTGCTCGGGATCCTCTTCCTCGCGGAGACCTGGCTGGGCCGCGGGCTGGACCCCGACCCGGTGGCCCTGTTCCGCCTCGGATCCCTCTCCGCCGCCGCGGTGCAGGACGGTGATTGGTGGCGCCTGGGCAGCTACGCGTTCTTGCACGCGGGTCCCTTGCACCTCCTGTTCAATGCCTACGCGCTCTGGATCCTCATGCGGCCCATCGAGGGGCTGTTCGGCCCGGTGGTGGCGCTCGGCCTCTTCGCCGCGACCGCCATCGCGGGCGGCGGCGCGAGCATCGTCGCCTCCACGCTGCGCCACGCGCCCTGGCAGCAGGCGGTGGGCGCGTCGGGCGGGATCTTCGGCCTGTTCGGCGCGCACGTCGCGCTGTACTGGCGGCTGCGGCACCGGCTGGCGCCAGATGCGCGCAGGGCGGCGGGGCGCACCCTGCTCTTCAACTTGCTGATCAACCTCGCGCTGGCGATCGGCGCCCAGGCGGCGAACTTTCCGCTGGACAACGCCGCCCATGCCGGGGGGTTCCTCTCCGGCATCCTGCTCGGCCTGCTGGCGCCCTCGCAAGTGCTGCCGCCGCGGCCCTGGGGACGGTTCGCCCTGGTCGTACTGGTCGGCGCCTCCTTCGCCCTGGCCGGGATGGAAGGCGCGGCGATCGCCCGGGCGGTGAATCCGCACTCGCGCACCCTGCGCGCGCAGGGGGTCCAGGCAGGCGTGCCCTGGGACGTGGTCCCCGGACCCGATGGAAACGCCCGATCGGCGGATGGGGTCCACCTGGTGCTCCTCCGCTGGGAGGGATCGGTGGAGCACGGGCATGAGCTGGCCCTGGGCGGGCGCACCTGGTCGAAGACGGTGGCGGACAACCCGGCGGAAAACCCCACCGTGGTGCTGACCACACCCGACGGTCCGGGACACCTGGTCCTCGAGGCCTGGTGTTACGATTCCGACTGCAACGATGCGAAGCGCGACGCGCTGGCCGAGCAGGTCGCGGCGCAGGCGCATCCGGTGCGCTGAGCGCGCGAGGGGGGACACCATGTTCTCATGGTGTCCCCCTGACAGCGCACTCCCGCAGTCAAGCCGCGTCGCGCCACCTGCTCTCGCGTTCCGAAGTCAAGCCCGGCGGCGCACGAATCGGCGCGGAAACCGCTGGCGCCCGGCGGGACTGGTGCTAGCCTGTCCTCATGCGCGAGTTCCTCTACCGGCTGGTGCAGCGCCTCCACGACGAGGCGCGCCCGCTCTCGCGCAACAAGCATTTCCACGTCTTCGGCGACGCGGAATCGCGGCGCGCGCTGCACATCGACCGCCACCTGCGAGACCTGGAAGTGCGTCTGACCGAGCTGCGCGAGCGGGGCGAGCCGCCCCGCGTCAGGCACCTGCCCGACGGCGGCGTGCAACTCGTCCTGCGGCACCGGGAGATGGGCCTGGTCCGGACGGCCACGCTCACGGCCCAGGAAGCGCGCCTGCTGGCCCTGCATCCCGCGGGCGTCTGGGCACTGGGTTGCCCAACGGTTGAGCAGGTTTCCACCGCTGCTGCGCGGAAGGGGCAGTAACACCTACCCCGGAAGCCGACGAGCCCCCGCACGCCCCCTTGATCCCGCGGAGCGTCGGTACCTATGCTCAGCGACGTCCCGGAGTGTGCGTTTCGCTTCACCGGGACGTTGACGCTGTACTGAAGAGGTCTCCCGGACGGGGACCGCTAGAGAAAGGCAGAAGGATGGCGACAGGCACTGTGAAGTGGTTCAACGACGCAAAAGGCTACGGATTCATCACACCGGATGGGGGCGGCAAGGACGTGTTCGTCCACCACACGGCGATCCAGATGGAGGGGTTCCGCAGCCTCGCCGAGGGTCAGAAGGTCGAGTACGAAGTGACGGAGGGACCGAAGGGCCCGCAGGCAGCGAACGTCCGGAAGACCTAAGAGAGAAGTCTCCGAACAGTTCCGAGACCGCCCGGTGCGCCCGCGCCGGGCGTTTTCGTTGGAGGCCTCAATACACCGGGCTGTACCACAAGAAGTTCAGCCGGAAGCCGGCGGACCAGAATTGATCGTCCGCGAACCCCGGGCCGTTCGGCACCTGGTGGTAGCTGAAGTAGACCTCGGGGCTGAGTGCAAAGCGCCGGCCGACGCGCACGTCGTACGAGATCCCGGCGACGACTGCCGGCGCGGCTCCAGAGCTGTAGTCGCCCAGGCCGTTGTCGTGGAGCGTGATGCCGCCCAACCCGAAGCCGAGGTTCAAGTTGAGCCCGTTCCCCAGGGTATCGCCGACCAGAACCGTCTGGCCGCGGAGCGTGACCAGCCAGTTGGTCAGCTGGGTGCTCCCCGGGTAGAACGCCTCGTCCGCGCTGAAGTCGCCGAACAGCTGGAAGCGGTCGGAGAAACCGTAGCCCATGCGGAGGCCGAAGTTGAGCGCGCCGGCCCGGAGGTAGTTTGGATCCGAGAAGCGGACCGTTCCGCCGCCGACCCCGAAGCTGAAGAGAAATCCCTCTCGCGCATCGCGCCTGGGCGGCGGGGGATAGTAGCGGCGCTGCTCCAACGGCCGCGCCGCACCGCTCGCGGCGGCACCATCGTCGGCGCGCGCCGCGACCG
>DATFTN010000265.1:0-42543 GCA_035261845.1 Myxococcales bacterium
TCGGCGGCCACGCCGAGCTGGCATCGCTCCTGGAGCAGGCCGCCGCCGGCCTTCCGCGCGCGCCCGCCGCGGAGCTCCTCGCCCGGGCCGCGGCGCTCCTCTCCGACGTACCAGCTCCCGCGGACGGGACGTCCAACCCGCGCGCCCACGCGCTGTCCCTGGCCCGGCGCGCGGCGGAGCTCGCGCGCGGGCTGAACACGCCGCGTTCGCTGGAAGGGTGGACCTCGCTCGCGCTGCGCTCGCTGGACCTGGCTTCGCTCTCGCTCGCCCTCGAGGCTCGCGCCGAAGCGGCGCAAGGGGCCGATGCGGCCGACCTCCTGGTGGAAGCCGCGGAGCTGGCCCGGGCGACCGCGGACGAGCCCCGCGCGCTGGAGCTGTTCCGCAGGGCGCTTGCGGCAGACCCGGCGTCGGAGCAGGCGCGGCGAGGCTTGCTCGCGCTGCCCCAGCTTCCCGACGGCGAGCGCATCGAGCTGCTTGCCGAGGAGGCGCGGACGGCCGAGCCGGCGCGAGCCGCCGCGCTGCAGATCGAGCGCGCCGCGCTCCTCGAGGGTCAGGGGCGATTCGACGAGGCGGTGCAGGCCTCGGAGCAGGCGTTCTCGCTGGGCGGCCCGGACCTGGCGGTTCTGCGCCGCCTGGCCCGCCTCCAGATCCGGCGCGGCTACAACGCGGCGGCGCTGGATCTGTTGGTGGAGATCGCGGAGGCGGTGCCGGAAGGTCCCCCTCGCGCGGAGGCGCTCGCCCGCGCGGCCGAGTTCGCCGAGTGGAGGGCCGGCGACGCGCAGCGGGCGGCGGAACTGTACGCGGCAGCCGCCGCGGCCCATCCCGGCGGGTCCCATGCGGCGGTCCAACTGGCACGTCTGCACGCCTGGACGGGGCGCTTCACCGAGGCAGCCGAGGCGTACGAACAGGTGGCGCACCGCTCGCCACTGTCCACCGAGCGGATCGAGGCCTTGCGCTGGGCCGCGGCCTTGTACGCACACCGCTGCGGGCAGCTCCCCAGGGGCCGGCACCTTTACCGGCAGATCCTCGCCCAGTCCTCCGGCGACCTGGAAGCGATGGCCGCCCTGCTCCAGCTCATCGGCGACGACCCGGCGAACGAGGCACGCCTGGAGAGGGCCGACCTGCGGGGACGGCTGGCGAGCCGCTGCCAGGACCCGCGCTGCGCCGCGCTGCTGCGGGTGGAGGCGGCGCACGACCGCACGCTGGCGGACGAGGGAGACCAGGCCATCGCGGAGTACCGCCGCGCGCTCGCGCTCAATCCGCAGGACCGCATCGCACTGGACCGGGTCGATCAGGCCTTGCGCGCCTCCGGAAAGCGGGAGCTCCTGGCCGAGCACCTAGCCTTCCGCTGCGCATATGCGCAAGGGGCCTCGCGAGCCGCTCTCGCGCTCCAGCAAGGGGAGTTGCTCGAGGACGCAGGTCATCTCGACGCCGCGGCGGTCGCCTATCGCCAGGCCCTCGACGGCGACCCCGGTTCGGTGCTGGCGGTGCGCGGCGCCCGGAGGGTCGCGGAACGGATCGCGGAGCGGCATGCGCAGGCAGTGCAAGGCGGCGGCGCCGCGGACGCGACGTTCGAGCCGGGCCGGCTGGTGGAGGCCGCGCTGCTCGAGCAGCACCTCCGGCCGGGCGAAGAGCCCGCCGCGGAGCCGCCCGTGCCGCCGCAAGAGCCTCCCGACCTGGCGGCGGCCGCCTCCTCCGACGCTGCCGCCGCCCCGTCGCCGCCGTTCGCGGAGGCAGAGCCGATTTCCGCGGACTCGCTGCACGCGCTGGTTGCGCTCTGGCGGGAGCAGGGTCGCACGGACGCGGCCGTGTGCGCCGCCTCGGTCCTGGTCGGCCTCGGCGCGGCAACGCCCGAAGAGGCCGAGCTGCACGAGCAGTCCGTGGCGCAGCCGCCGCGCGCGGACCTCCCTTCAGTCGCCGACGACGAGCGGGTCCACGCCGGCGACGACCGGGGCACCGCGCGCGAGCTTCTCGCGGCTGCCGGGCTCGTGCGCGCCTTCCCCACCGCGATGGCCGGGCGGGGCGACCGGGTGAAGGGCGACAACCCGGTGCGCCGCATCTGCGCCGCGATCGCGCGGGCCCTGCGCATCGCGGAGCCCGTGCTCTACGTCGCCAAGCGCGAGCTTGCGGTCGTGCTGCCCACCGCCACCGAGCCGCCGGGCCTTTTGGTCGGGCTGGAGGTGCCCAAGCGCCACCATTCGCGGCAGCAGCGCTTCCTCTACGCACGAGCGATGGCGCACATCCGCCGCGGGACGCACCCGGTCGCCGAGCTTGCGCCGGAACGGCTGGCCCAGGTGGGCGGCGAGCTGGTGCGCCTGCTGGCTCCGCAGGGCACGGACTTTTCCGGCCTGCCGCCCCACGACCCGGCGCTCGCCGAGGCTTTGGAAAGGGCCTTCCCGGACGAAGAGCGCGCCGCCCTCGCACCGCTCGCCGCGCGCGCCGCGCTCGACCCCTCGCCGGTATGGGCCACGCTGCCGCTCGCCGTGCGTGAGTCGGCCGAGCGCGCCGCCCTGGTCATCTGCGGCGATCCTGCGGCAGCCCTCGACATCGTCGGAGCCGAATGCCCCGGCGGGCTGGATCGTCCCGAAGTGGCCCGCCTGGCCCGTTTCGCGGTCAGCGAGGCATACCTCTCGCTCAGGCAGGCGTAAGCGGCGGATCGGGTTTCTGTGCCCGTCACGACGGGCGTCCGCCGGTGCGCGGCTCGATCGCCAGCGTGATCAACGACGCCGCCGTGCAGAAAGTCGTGCTGGTGATGCAGTGGTCCCCGCGCCAGGTCCCGTTCTCCCGCTGGATGGCGGCCAGCCGCGCGCGGATGCTCTTGCGGAACCCGGCCCACTCGTCGCCACCCGACGCCGCCTTGGCCTCCGCGGTCAGCATGTAAGAGACGTGCTCCTCGCCTCCGTAGGTTCCGAAGCCGCGCAGGACGTTTTCGTTGGAGAGCTGCGCGGTGGCGGCCTTGCGCGCCTCCTCGGCGCGGCGCTTCAGCTCGGGACTTGCCGGCGCGTCGGACCGCGCCACCTGCTCGGCGGCGATCATGCTCGCGGCCACCGAATAGAGCTGGACCCCTGCCGCATCGGCGACGCCGAAGCTCTTCGTCTTGTCATCGTACTTGCCGACCAGGCCGGCCTGGCCGTTGGCGAGCACGTCCTTGTCCACGGCCGCGCCGGCGCGCTGCGCCGCGTAGAGCCCATTGTTGGCGAACGCCGAGGCGAGCAGCGGGGCCCACCCGTCGCGCGAATAGCTGCCGTCCTTTCCTTGCGCGCGTTCGATGCGCCTTACCACCGACCCCAGGGCCCGTTCGGCGCGCGCCTGCAACGGCCCGCGCAGGGTGGGCAGCACTTCGGCGAGGAACTGCGCCGCGACGAAGGTGTCGATGTTGCGGCCCAGCTTTCGCTGGGGAAGCGTGCCGGGAGGGTTGATGGCGATCTCGTCCTGAGGCGCGCGCTCCACCGCGGCCGCCACGTAGGCTACCGCCCGCCGCGTCTGTTCCTGGTACTGGCCGCGCGAGCCTGTGTGACCCAATCGCAGGAGAGCCACGCCCGCGAGCGCCGTGGTGGCGACGTCGGGGTGGGGATCCTTGGCGCCGTCGCCCCAACTTCCGTCGTCGTTCTGGGCGGCGACCAGCCAGTCCAGAGGGCGGCGCATGTCGGGCTCGGCCGGCGAGGCGGCAGCGGGCGCGTGAGCGGAGAGAAGAGCGCAGAGGGTGGTACAGAGGACCAGGCGGCGCATGGGAACCTCCACAGGTTCCATCCTTCAACGCGCGCCCTTCGCAAACGATCTCCGGAGCCCTACTCCTCCCGCAGCAGCGCGCTGGCGGGGACGCGGTCGCGGAGGAATTCGGCGGCCTTGCGGACCTCCGACTCGTCCCGCCCGTCGAACGTCACCTTGACGCGGTGGTCCGCCTGGTCGAAGCGGGGGTAGCTTCCGATCGAGACCGCGGGGAAGCGCGCGACCGCCGCGTCGAGGTGCTCGGCCAGGACGCCCTCGCCGATGCCGAAGTAGAGCGCGCGGGTGAAGATCGGCGCCCCACGGTACCGGTCGCGGATGCGGCCGAATCCTTCCTTGAACAGGGTCGGGGGTCCCGGCAGGACGGCGACGCGGTCGACGGAAACGACCGGGAACAGCGATCCGGGAGACCAGTCGACGGTCGCGCCCTCCGGAACGTCGGCGAGGCGGCGCAGCGCCGGGTTGAGGCGGTCGCCCAGGTGCGACTGCAGCGCGGAGAGGATGCGCTGGTCCGCGACCACGCGTCGGCCGAAGCAGCGGGCCACCGCCGCGATGGTCACGTCGTCGTGGGTGGGCCCGATGCCGCCGCTGGTGAACACCCACTTCGCCGACTCCAGCCCACGCCGGAGCGAGTCCACGATCACCGGCACCTCGTCGGGGACCGTCTCGATGCGCCGTACCTCGACTCCCAGGCCGCGCAGCTCGCGCGAGAGCCAGGGGCCGTTTTCGTCGGACACCTTGGCGGAGAGGATCTCGTTGCCGATCACGACGATGGCGGCTGTGCTCAATCTTCGACCCCCGGATTGGTCCGCCCCGGGTCGGTCTGGTCCAGGCCGTACTCGCGGATCTTCTTGATCAGGGTCGTGCGCGACACTCCCAGGCGCGCCGCCAGCCGCGACTTGTTGCCCCGCGTCTCGCGCAGCCCCAGCGCGATCAGGTCCTTCTCCAACTGGCAGACCGCGGTGGCCAGATCGCTGCCAAGCCCCTGCTCGACCAGCGCCGCGAACCGGCCGATCGAGCCCTCCTGCGGCGTGGCGCGCCCGTGCTGCCCCAGCTCCGGCGGGATGACCTCCGCGTCTCCGGAGAGGACCACCAGCCGCTCGATCTCGTTCTCCAGCTCGCGGATGTTCCCCGGCCAGCGCCGCTCGTAGAAGCTGCGCAAGAGGTCCGGGTGCAGCCGCTTCACCGGGCGGCTGGTCCGCTCCCCCGCCTGCTGGAGGAAATGGCTGGTGAGCAGGGGGAGGTCGTCGCTGCGCTGCCGGAGCGGCGGCACTTCGATGTTCACCACGTGCAGCCGGTAGAAGAGGTCTTCGCGGAACTGGCGGCGCGCGACCATCTCGCGCAGATCGCGGTTGGTGGCGGCGATGACCCGCACGTCGACGCGGTCGGGCTTGGTGGCGCCCACCGGCACGAAGGTCCCCTCCTGCAGGACGCGCAGGAGCTTCACCTGCATGGCGGGCGACATGTCGCCCACCTCGTCGAGGAAGAAGGTGCCGCCGTCGGCCACCTTGAAGAGGCCGGTCTTGTCGCGCCCGGCGCCGGTGAAGGCCCCCTTCACGTGCCCGAACAGCTCGCTCTCGAGCAGGTTGTCGTTCAGCGCGGAGGCGTTGGTGGCGACGAATGCCTTGTCCTTGCGCGGACCGTTGTAGTGCAGGGCGCGGGCGATCAGCTCCTTGCCGGTGCCGTTCTCTCCGGTGACCAGCACCGTGATGTCGGAGCCCACCAGCTTGTCGAGGAGCGCGTACAGCCGCTGCATCGGGGCGCTCTTCCCCACGATGTCGGCGAAGCGGTAGCGGCCGGTCAGCTCGCGCCGCAGGGCCTGGATGTTGCGCTCCCGCTCGGCCACCGCGTTCTGGTAGGCGGCGATCTCCTCCACCGTGGTGTCGATCAGGTCCTTGAGCCGCGGCACGTCGCGCGCGTCGATCCGGGCGATGGTGTCGAACGCCTCCTGCGGCTGGATGACGGGGAGCTGCAGCCGCTGCGTGGTCTCCACTGCGTGGGGACGGGCCGCCTCGGCCTTCTCCGCGACCACGAAGCCGCAGGCGAAGAGCGACCCCTGCCGCTCGCCACCGTAGGAGATGGGCGCGGCCACGATCTCCAGGCCCATGTGGCAGGGGCCCAGGAGCCGCGCCGGGGCAGGGTCGCTGCCGAACTGCTTCACCGCCTTCTCGATGCTCTCGTTGCAGCGCTGGAAGCCGACCCGGTCTCCCAGGCAGGCGGTGCAGGTGCGGTTCGACGGCGGGATCAGGATCCCCTTGCCGTGCTCGACCACGAAGCCCTTGGCGTCGGTGAAGGACAGCTCGATCCCCCACCAACGGCGCACGGTCTCCCGGATCTTGCGCACGATCTGCAGCTCGCCGAGCACGCTCTCGCGCTGTGCAAATGGACCGGCCATTTCCCCCTACCCCAACTGTTGCTGTACCGCGCTTGCGCAAGCTTCCGCGACTTCGGCGATCGGCCGCGTGCCGTCGATGGACACCACGCTGGCCAGGGTCCCCACCAGCCGATTGTACTCTCGCTCGATCTGTTGCATCTGCTGCGGGGTCTCGTACCGCTCCAGCTTGGCTCCCCGCTGCTTCACCCGGTCGAGCGCGATGGAGGCAGGCACGTACAAGAACAGCGTCAAGTCGGCCTTGCGGGCGTACCGATTCGCCGCCTGGATGAAATCGTGCGAGACGGTCGCCCCCTGGTACGCCAGCGAGCTCAGGCTGTACCGGTCGAGGATGACGTCCTCTCCGCGGGCGAGGCGCGGCTCGATCTGCGCGGCCAGATGGTCGAGGCGGTCCGCGGCGAAGAGCAACGCCATCACCCGCTCGTCCACCACGCCTAGCTTGCCGTCGACATGAGGCGTGGCGGCTCGCCCGGCCAGGATCTGGCGGACGAGCAACCCCACCGGGCCTTCGCTGGGTTGGTGGGCGAGGTGGACGGTGCGACCCCGGCCGCGCAATTTCTCGGCGAGGAGCTGCGCCTGGGTGGTGGTGCCGGCCCCGTCGAGGCCCTCGAAGACGATGAAGCGCCCGGGTTGCGCGCTCACGGCCTCTCCTCCGGCGACGGATCGATCCCCAGCTCGGCCCGGACCTGGCGCAGCCGGCGCAGCGCCGCGCTTTCCAGCCGCAGCTGGGCCCGGGCGCGGCGATACCAGCGGGCCGAATCCCACAGCAGCCAGGCGTCCAGCACCCCCAGCGGATAGAAGAACAGGGGCAGCCTCGCGGAATCCCGGACCAGCTTGGCGCACACGCCCGTCAAGACGGCCCAGACGAACGCTTCCACCGCGGCGCGCGCGAATCCGTCGACCGACCGGCGCTTGCGGGCAGCGTCGTGCAGCCGCCTCATCTCGGCCTCGAGCTCGTCGGTGCCGTGCCGGTGGACCATCGGCGGCTCTCTATGGCGTGCGGACTCTGACAAAGTCAATCGGTCGGCTGGAAGGCTCGGGTGACAAAGGGTCAGACGCCGCGGAGCGGCAGCGGTACGCCGCACTCGGCGCAGCGCGCGCCGGCCGCGACGCGGGCGAAGCAAGCCGGGCAGAGGATGGAGTCGGATTCCGGCGCCTGCGAGTCGGGCGGAGGCATCGGCTGCGCGAAGTAACGCGCGCGGTGCCGCCCGCACGAGTCGCAGATCGCGGAAGTGGAGGCAGCCCCGCACCAGGGGCAAGCACCCGAATCGACGGGCGGCGCGGTGCGCGGACCGGAATCCTCGTCACGGCCGCTCTCCACCTCCAGCGGCCCCGGCGTCCAGTTCGTGGCCGCGCCGTCCGCCTCGTGCGCCGTCCGTTCGACCGCGAGCCGCTCCTCGGGCGCTCGCAAAGAGGGCGGCGCCAGCGCGGTCTGCTCCAGGTCGGGGACGCGATCCACGGCCGCCTCGGCGGGAGCGTGCAGGGTTTGCTCCAGCCCGTCGAGCGGCGGAGCGAAACCGGGGACCTCGGTGGGCCTGCGCAGGACCCGGCCGCAGCTCGCGCACTCCACGGCGGTCTGAGGATTGTCGCTCTCGCACACGGGGCAGGCGGGCATCGGATCAGCTTAGCGCGGCGGCGGCGCGGCACCCAACCGGGAACGAGGGGACCGGGCCCTTGACCTACCTGCGCCTCCGGTGGATCGCGTCCACCCACTCCACCGCCTGCGGCTGCTCGACCCCCTCGATGTCCAGGTTGACCACCACCGGCTCCTGCCCGCTGCGGACCAGCACGCACTCCAGCGGCTCGTCGGCCGCGTTGATCTCCTGGTGCGGCACGAAGGGCGGAACGAAGATGAAGTCGCCCGGCCCGGCCTCCGCGGCGTATTCGAGCCGGTCGCCCCAGCGCATCCGCGCCCTCCCTTTCACCACGTAGATGATGCTCTCCAGCTCCCCGTGGTGATGCGCACCCGTCTTCGCGCTCGCATGGATGGTCACGGTGCCCGCCCAGAGCTTGCGGGCGCCGGTGCGCGCGTGGTCGATCGCGGCAGCGCGGGACATGCCCGGCGTCTGGGCCGTGTTCAAGTCCAACTCGTCGGAATGGACGATGCGGACCCCGTGCTCCCGCCAGTCCGTCATGGACTGGAGCCTACCGCATCTCGTTCCAGGCCGCCCATGAGCCGCGCCTCGCGCAGGTCCAGGTCCTGCTCGATCTGGCGGAGCACGTCGTCGCTGATCCGTCCTTCGTTGCGCAGCCGGATGGCGGTCTCGCGCTCGACCTGCAGCAGCTCGCGCTCGAGCTCGCTGTCCTTGCGATACGCGTCGGGGGCCTTTCCCTCCCGCGACCCCGACAACGCCTCCAGGCGCGCGCGGTAATGTTGCGCCAGGTCGTCATAGAGCCCTGCCCACCGCCGATCGTCCTTCCCGCGCGCCTCCTCGATGCGCCGGAGCGCCGCCTCGAGCACGATCCGCCGCGCCTCCAGGAGCTCGAATCGGGCGCCCTGGTCGCCCGCGAGACCCAGCGCCCGGATCACCGCCGGCAGGCTCAGCCCCTGACCGACCAGCGTGACGACGATGACGCAGAAGGTGAGGAAGATGATCAGGTTCCTTTGCGGGAAGGGGCTGCCGTCCGAGAGCGTCTGCGGCAGCGACATCGAGGCGGCGAGCGCGATCACTCCGCGCATGCCCGTCCAGCCGACCACGATGAGCGACCGCGCCCCCGGAGTCTGCTCCTTCTGACCGAGCAGCCGCCGGCGGATGAAGTAGGCCATCCGGGCGCCCGGGAACACCCAGAGCAGCCGCAGCAGGACGACCCCCGCGCTGAACAACGCTCCGTACAGGAGGAGGCTGGGCAGCCCGTACTGACCGCGGATGCCGGCCAGCACGTACGGCAGCGCCAGCCCCACCAGGGCGAAGACCGCGCCGTTCAGGATGAAGGAGAGGGCGTTCCACACCGCGTAAGCCTGGATCCGCACCGGCGGCGAGAAGAACCGGGTGCTCTGGCGGCTCAAGTAGAGGCCGGAGGCCACCACCGCCAGGACGCCCGAGGCGCGGACCGCCTGCGCGGCGAGATAGGCCGCATACGGCACCAGGATGCTGATGGTGATCTCGATCGGCGCATCGTCGATGTGCAGCTCCAGCCAACCCACCAGGCGTCCGATGAGGAGGCCGATGCCGATCCCGCCGGCGCTCAGCCAGCAGAGCCGCAGTGCCGCAGCGCCGATCCCCGGGGTCTGCCCGTACACCACCATGGCGATGCCGAACTCCAGGGCCAACAGGCCGGTGGCGTCGTTGAGCAGGCTTTCCCCTTCGAGCACGTCCACGATGCGCCGGGGAAGCCCGAGCCGCCGGGCGATGCTGGTCGCGGCGATCGCGTCGGTCGGTGCGACCACTGCGCCCAGGACGATCCCCAGCCGCCAGTCGAAGCCGGCGAACAACCACCGGGCGGTGAACGCAACGCCCAGGACGGTGAAGGCGACCAGCCCGATGGTCAGCGAGAGGATGCTGACCAGGTTGTAGGAGAAGTCGCGCCAGGAGGTCGTCCAGGCTCCCGCGAACAAGAGCGGCGGCAGCACCACGAAGAAGATCAGGTCCGGGTCGAGGGTGATCCGCGGGATCCCGGGGATGAAGGTGAGGGCCAGGCCGGCGATGACGAGCACCAGGGGGTACGGCGTCGCCAGCTTCCGCGCGAGGGCGCCGAACACCACCACGAAGAGCAGCAGCAGGATGACGACGAGCTGCAACGTCTGCACGCCGCCCTGTTGCATCGAACGCTCCCTGCGGCGAGCCTCAGTGCACGCTGCGCTTCGACGACCCGATCAGCGGGACGAATCGCACTTGCATGAGCCCGCGCTTCTCCAGGCCCCCCGAAGGCACCCTTCTCCAGAGCTGCAGCTCCTGCTGCTCCGGAGAAGGGCCCACCGGCAGGACCAGCCGTCCTCCGGGCCCGAGCTGATCGAGCAGGGCGGGCGGCACCTCGCGCGGCGCCGCCGAGACCAGGATGGCCTCGAACGGGGCCGCCTCGGGCCAGCCGAGCGCGCCGTCCCCGACTCTCACCTCGACGTTCCCGTAGCCGAGCTCCCGCAGGACGCGGCGGGCACGGTCGGCCAGCTCCGGGAGGATCTCGATGCTCCGGATGGAGGCGTTCACCGGCATCATCTCCGCCAGGATGGCGGTCGCGTACCCGGAGCCCGTGCCGACCTCGAGGATCCGCTCCCGCCCCGTCAGCTCCAGCGCCTCGGCCATCGCGGCGACCACGTAGGGCTGCGAGATCGTCTGTCCGCAGCCGATGTCCAGCGGGCGGTCCGCCTCGGCCTCGGCCTGCGACTCCTCGGGCACGAAGAAGGACCGCGGCACCCGGGCGAACGCGGCGAGCACCCGCGGATCGCGGATTCCCTGGTCGATGAGCCGGCGGACGAGGAGGCTCTCCCTGCCCGTCATGCCGTCGCCTTGGGTCCAGAGGGCCATGGCGGCGCCTAGACCTCGTCCGGGTAGTGGGAGAGACCGATGCGGTTCCCCTCCGGGTCTCGCAAGTACAGCGTCCAGCGCGTGCGGTGGACGATCTGGATCCCCCTCTTGTCCAGGTGCCGTTCCCAGGCGTGCCGATCGCGGGCAGGAATGCGCAGCGCCAACAGGTGCAGGCCGCCGTGGGGATCGCGGAAGGGCGCCGGCACCCGGTCGACGTCGCATGCTTCGAGCGCGACGAATTCCTCACCCTCCCCCACAGAGAGCCACACCGATCGCTCGCCGGGCCGGCCGTCCTCGTTGGGCCAGCGCCGCACCACCTTGAGCCCCAGCACGTCGGCGTAGAAGCGCACTGCGCCCGCCAGGTCCTTCACCTGGATGGCGAGGTGGTGGTGCCCGCGTACCGACGGCATCCACCGAGTCTACCAAGTTGACGCAAGGGGGAAAGGCGGTTACCACGCCCACCTCCGCACATGCTTGCCAGAGAGCAGATCCGCAACATCGCCATCATTGCCCACGTCGACCACGGCAAGACGACGCTGGTCGATTTCATGCTGCGCCAGACGGGCATCTTCCGCGCCAACGAGGCCATGGTGGAACGCGCCATGGACTCGAACGAGCTGGAGCGGGAGAAGGGGATCACCATCCTGGCGAAGAATACCGCGGTCACCTATCGCGGTGTGAAGATCAACATCGTCGACACGCCCGGACACGCCGACTTCGGCGGGGAGGTCGAGCGCGGGCTGCGCCTGGTCGACGGAGTGCTGCTCCTGGTCGACGCGGCCGAGGGGCCGCTCCCCCAGACCCGCTTCGTGCTGGGCAAGGCGCTGGCCCTGGGGCTGCCCGCGGTGGTGGTGGTGAACAAGATCGACCGCCAGGACGCGCGTCCGGCCGAGGTGCTGGACGCCATCTACTCGCTGTTCATCGACCTGGGCGCGAGCGAGCACCAGATCGAGTTCCCGGTGATCTACGCGGTGGCGCGCGCGGGCCGCGCCTCGCTGCGCCTCTCCGATTTCGACGACTTCGCCGTCGGGCAGGCCGCGGCTCCTGGCGCGGCGCCTCATCCCGGCGAGACACCCGGCGCGCGGGCGCGATCGCTCGAGCCGCTGCTCGACGCGATCCTCGAGGCCATCCCGCCGCCGAAGAAGGCGGAGACCACCCACGACAAGCTTCAGATGCTCGTCGCCAACCTCGACTACGACGACTACGTCGGCCGGCTCGCGGTGGGCCGGCTCACCAGCGGCTCGGTCGAGGCGGGCCAGTCGGTGGCGGTGTGCCGCGCGGACGGCAGCACGCCGCGCGGCAAGGTGACGAAGATCTTCGCCTTCGAGGGGCTCAAGCGGGTCGAGATCGCCGAGGCGGGGCCGGGCGAGATCATCTCGCTCGCCGGGATCGAGGAGATCGCCATCGGCGACACCATCGCCGACCCCGAGCACCCCATCCCGCTCGAGCGGATCCACGTGGACGAGCCCACCATGTCGATGATCTTCAAGGTCAACGACGGGCCGTTCGCCGGGCGCGAGGGCAAGTACGTCACTTCGCGGAACCTGCGGGAGCGGCTCCAGCGCGAGACCTACCGCAACGTCGCCATCCGGGTGCAGGACACCGACTCTCCCGACGCGTTCCAGGTGGTGGGACGGGGCGAGCTGCAGCTGGCGGTGATCATCGAGACGATGCGCCGCGAAGGGTACGAATTGACCGCCTCCAACCCCGAGCCCGTCACCAAGCAGATCGACGGCGTCCTCCACGAGCCGATGGAGCTGATGGTCTGCGACGTCCCCCAGGCCTCGGTAGGCGTGGTGACCGAGCGCATGGGCCCGCGCCGGGGGCGGATGACGGAGATGCAGCAGCTCGGCTCGGACCGCGTGCGCCTCAACTTCCGCGTGCCGGCGCGCGGGCTGGTGGGATTCCGCAACGAGTTCCTCACCATCACCCGCGGCGAAGGGATCATGTCTTCCCAGTTCGACGGATACGAGCCGTGGCAGGGCAAGATCCCCAAGCGGGTGAGCGGCGCGATCGTCTCGGACCGGGAAGGCGAAACGGTGGCGTACTCGCTCTTCGACCTGCAAGAGCGCGGCGCGCTGTTCTACGGGGCCGGGGTGCCCGTCTACGAAGGGATGATCGTCGGCGAGCATTCGCACCCCGGCGACCTGGACGTGAACGTGACCCGCGGGCGCAAGCTCACCAACGTCCGGGCCGCCACCCGGGACGACAACATCATCCTCACTCCGCCCCGCCAGATGACCCTGGAGAAGGCGCTGGAGTGGATCGCGGAGGACGAGCTGGTCGAAGTGACTCCGAAGAACGTCCGCCTCCGCAAGCGAGTCCTGGGCGCCGGCGACCGCTACCGCCTGGAACGCGAACGCAAACGCTCCGACGGCCTCCTCTAAGGACGCCATCCAAGCCTAGTACGTTTCACGCAGAGGGCGCGGAGGAAGGGGAGAGCGCGGAGGAGCGTGTCGTTTTCGAAAAGACCATGCTCCTCCGCGCTCTCTCCTTCTCCTCCCCTCCTCCGCGTGAAACGCTCTAGTCCCGAAGCGTGGCGGGAGGGGGGAGGGGGAGGGAGAGGCGGAAGATGGAGCCGCCTTCTGGGGCCTCGCTGTAGGACAGGCGGCCGCCGTGGAGGCGGGCGATCTCGGCGGAGATCCAGAGACCCAGGCCGTTGCCGCCTTCGCCCTTGGTGGTGAAGAACGGCTCGAAGATCCGCTGCCGCAGCCCGGCGGGCACGCCCGGCCCGTTGTCCTGCACCTCGATGAGCGCGTGACCGTCGAGCCGGCGGGTGCGCAGGCAGAGCCGGGCATCCGGACGGTCGCGCAGCGCATCGACGGCGTTCACCACCAGGTTCACCAGCACCTGTCCGAGCAGGGTCGGCTGGCAGCGGACGGGCGGCACCTCCCCGTAGTCGCGCACCAGCTCCACGCGGTGCTTCAGCCGGCCCTGCAGGAGCACCAGCGCCACCTCGATCTCCAGCAACAGATCGACCTCGCGCTGGTCCCCGTCGGAAAAGCGCGCGCCGCGCCGCATGGCTTCCAGGATCGAGCGCATGCGCGAAAGGCCCTGTAGCGCGTTGTGCATGTGGCGGGTGTGCTCCCCTGGTCTGAGCAAGGCGTCCGCCGCCTCGATCTCCAGCGAGACGCTGGTCAGCGGGTTCGCCAGCTCGTGCGCCAGGCCCCCCGCGAGCGTCCCTAGGTTCACCAGCCCCACGTGCCGGGCGAACTCCACGCGTGCCTGGTGCTCGCGCCTCCGCAGCCGATCCTGGATCGCCGCCCCCGCCACGCCGAGCACCGAGGCGCAGAGCAAGAAGGAGGCCCGGGTGCCCAGCTCCAGCGCGTCCTCGCGCCCGCGGACGACGAAGAGGAGCGGAAGCACCGTGATCCCCAGCATCTCGGCGTGCAGGATCAGGGCCTGGCGCGGCCGCAGCGGCAGCAGGATGGAGACGCCCGCCACGATCAGCAGCACCGCGTACAGGTACGCGCTGCGTACTCCGCCCGTGGCGAAGATGCCGGCCTCCAGGGTGACCGCGCTGACGAACGCGGCCGCCGCGGCGCTCCACAGCGCGCGGATCCCTGGCTGCCCGAGCCGCCGCCCGAGCAGGAGCAGGACGAAGGCCGCGGCAACGCGCACCAGGAGCAGCGTCTGCCAGTGCTCCGGCGTAACGGCGCGGTCGAGCGCGGAGAAGGCGACGAGCAGCGCAGCCGCGAGGAAGCAGGCCGTGCGCAGCGCCTGGCGCTGCGCGGACTCCAGCTCTTCCGGGTAGGTCGGGAGCGGAGAAGGTGCGCGATGTGGGACAAACTCGTGCTTCACCGCGGTCAATATCGTACACGGTCACCGCGCCGGGACCAACGCCGGGGCCGCCAGCGCCGCGGAGGGAGGCGCGATTCCCAGCAGCAGGGCGGCGGACGGGGCGACCTGCACGGCGGACAGGTCTTCGCCGTGCTTGAGCCGGAACCCAGGCGCCTGCGCGAGCAACGGGACCACCGCGTCGTCGGCCCAGGGGCTCCCGTGGATGGTCCAGGCGATTCCAATATCGGGTCCGGCGAGGCTGGCGAGCGGCGCCGGCACGAAGAGGACGTCGCCGCTTCGCCCCGGGAACCAGGCGTGCCGCAACACCGGCTCTTCGCCCGCGAGGCCGGCCTGCGTCACCGCCTTCCAGACGCCGGGGACGCGGCGCAGGGCCTCCGCCGCGACCTCGGAGGCGCGGGCGGGGTCGACTCCGGGGAAGCGGTGGAGCGCGAGCACCCCGTCGTCGATCAGCAGCACCCACCCGGGATGAGGGCCGAAGGCCTGGTCCAAGGCCTTCTGCACGGGATCCGTCAGCTCGGCTGCCGAGACGTGCAATGCGCGCACCCGGACCTGGGCGGCGCTGGGCGGGGTCGGGGTCCCGCCGTGGTCCGAGGTCAGGAGGACCGACAGCCGGTCGCCCAGGCGAGCGCGCTGCTCGCCCAGGAACGCGCCCAGCTCGTCGTGCATGCGCAGGAGCAAGTCCATCCGCTCCCGGGAGGCAGTGCCGGTGGCGTGGCCGACGTAGTCGAGGCCCGCCAGCGAAAGCAGCAGCAGATCCGTCCGACCCCGCGCCCCCAGCTGCATCGCCTCGACTCCCGCGCGGGCCGCCCGAAGCACGATGGTGGTGGAAGGCGGCGCGGCTCGGAGCGCCTTGAACAGGCGCGGAGAGACCTCCCCGGTCCCGATGTGGTGGGGGAACGACGGGCCGATCCCGTACGCGTCCCGGATCTCCGTGCGGTCCTCGGCGACGCGCGCGTACACCGCCGGCGGCCGGGACAGGGTCCAGATCCAGTCCTTCCACTCGCTCGGCGGATGCGCCTTCTGCAGGGCGCCGAGCCATTCCGGCGGGCCGGGCGCGTAGCACGTGGTGGAGGTCAGCTCGCCCCGGTCGGTGTCGTAGAACAGCGCCAGGTCGGCGGACCGGCCGGCGAGGAACAGCGCTCCGCGGTCCTTGATCGCGATGCTCAGCACCCGCGCGCCGCCCCGGCTCCCCAGCTTGAGCTCGTCGGCGAACGTCGGGGCGCGCAGGGCGGCCGCGCTCACGCCGCGCTTGCCCTCCCACGTCGGGCAGGCGGCGTCCTCGACCGCCTCGCGCGCCTGGTCCCCGTCCATGAGCTTGTTCGCGACGATTCCGTGCACCTGGGGCCAGGCGCCGGTGGCCAGGGTCGCGTGCCCGGGCGCGGTGTGATTGAGCGCGGTCTCGTACCGGATCGAGACCGGGTCGCCCAGACCCGCGAAGCCCCGCCGGCCGAAGTCCTCGCGCAGGACCAGCAAGTCCTCCGTGCGGAGCTGATCGACCACGATGAAGACCACAAGCCTCCCGCGCTCCTGCGCGCCGGCGGCAGCCGCGGCGAGAAGCGCGGCGCAGGCCAGCCAGCGGTGGACGCGGCGTCCATGAATCTGCATCATGAAACTCCTTCTACCCGGAGGCGGCAGTGTACGCACCCGACCTGCTCAAGGGGCGCAACATCGTGGTGACGGGAGGTGGCTCGGGACTCGGGGCCGAGATGGCCCGCCGGTTCGCCGAGCTGGGGGCCCACGCGATGGTGCTGGGGCGCCGGCAGGAAAAGCTGGACGAGGTGGTGGCGCAGATCCGGTCGCGGGGCGGAGAGGCGAGCGCGATCTCCTGCGACGTGCGCGACGCCGCCGCGGTCGAGAGGGCCGCCGCGCAGGTGAGCCGGGTGGACGGCCTGGTGAACAACGCCGCCGGGAACTTCCTCGCCGCCGCCGAGGACCTCTCGCCCAACGGGTTCAAGGCGGTGGTGGACATCGTCCTGAACGGCACGTTCCACTGCACCAGCGCGTTCGGGAAGAAGATGATCGTCGGCCGCAAGGGCGCCATCGTCAACATCGTCACCACTTATGCCTGGACCGGGTCGGCGTTCGTCCTCCCCTCCGCGTGCGCCAAGGCCGGTGTGCTGGCGATGACCCGTTCGCTGGCGGTGGAGTGGGCCGCGTACGGAATCCGGGTGAACGCGATCGCGCCGGGGCCGGTGCCGACGGAGGGCGCGTTCAGCCGGCTGATGCCCGATCCCGAGATGGTGGAGATGGCGAAGAACCGCGTGCCGCTGAAGCGGTTCGGCACTCCGCGAGAGATCGCCGACGCGGCCGTGTTCCTCCTCTCCGACGGGGCGGGCTACGTGACTGGGGACTGCCTCACGGTCGACGGCGGCGAGTGGCTGAAGAACGGCGGCGAGTTCAGCTATGCCACCGACTACGACCGCGAGAACGTCAAGCAGATGTTCCGCGCCATGCGCGGCAAAGAACGGTAGGCACCAAAGCGTGTAGTTCCGGCTCCGAAGGCAGAGGTCATCCGCGGGGTGTTATGACGCAGTGCGTCCCGTCCCGGGACGGGACGCACTGCGTTAGACGAATCGTCCGGTAGCTGCCCGCGAAGTCGGAAGAACGGCTGCGTTCTTCACGGCGCGGCGAGCAGGTCGCGGACCGCGCGGAAGCGCTCGTTGGGCACGGTGATCGACAGCACGTACTGGTCGATGAGCCACTTGCCGTCGTGCAGGGAGAGCACGCCGCTGCCGCGGGCCGGGCCCAGGTTCTGGGTCTCCAGATCTTCGTCGAACCAGGCCATGTCGCCGCGGACCGTGACGATCCGGCGAGCCGCGCGGAAGGTCCAGGCCTTCCCCTTGGCGAAGTGAGGATGCGCGTAGGCGCGGAAAGCGGGGACTTCCCACCGCTCGGTCGCGTCGGTCCCCAGGAAGACGCCCCCGGGCGCGAAGTGGGCGAAGTAGCGGTCCTCGTCGGCCTTCGCGGCGGCGGCGTGGAAATCGTCGAGCGCGCTCGCCACCGACTCTTCAGCGGCAGATGTCCGAGGAACATGTGCGCAAGCCGCGAGCAACAGAACTGCGCAGAAGCGCATTCAGAACACGTACCGGATGCGCGGCATCAACGCCAGCGAGGCGACGCCCGTCCGCTCCAGGCGCAACAAGCGTGAACTGGAGGACAACCCCCCGGAACCCCGCGGAGGTATGCTCGCCAACGCAATGGCCTCGGTGCGCCGGCCCGCGGTGGCGGGGACGTTCTACCCGGACGACCCGGACGAGCTGTCCGCGCTGGTGTCGCGGCTGCTCGACTCGGCCCCGCCGCAGAAGCCGGCGAAAGCGATCGTCGCCCCTCACGCGGGATACGTGTACTCCGGGCCGATCGCCGCGACCGCGTTCCGTTGCCTGCCTTCCGGCGTCCGGCGCGTGATCCTGCTCGGGCCTTCCCATTTCGCGCTGCTTCGCGGGGTCGCCGCGCCCCGGGCCTCGGCGTTCCAGACGCCGCTCGGCCGCGTCGAGCTCGACGTTCCGGACGAGCTGCCGCGCAACGACGCTCCACACGCGCGCGAGCACTCGCTGGAAGTGGAGGTCCCCTTCCTCCAGACGGCGCTGGGCGAGTTCCGCCTGGTGCCGCTCGCCGTCGGCGACGCCGAGCCCGCCGAGGTGGCCGACGTGCTGGCGGGACTGTGGGACGGACCGGAGACCGCGATCGTGGTCAGCAGCGACCTGTCGCACTACCTGCCCTACGGCGAGGCCCGCCGGATGGACGGCGAGACCGCGCGGCGGATCGAGCAGCTCGTCCCCGTCGCACCCGGCGCCGCCTGTGGCGCCGCGCCGTTGAATGGCCTGCTGTTCGAGGCCGCCCGCCGCGGGATGCGTTGCGAGCGGCTCGACCTGCGCAACTCCGGGGACACCGCTGGAGACCGGAGCCGCGTGGTCGGCTACGGCGCGTTCGCGCTACGGGAGGCCTGAGTGAGCTTTCCGGGCCGCTACTTCAGCAGGCTCGACGACGGGCGGGTGCGGTGCGAGGTGTGCCCGCGCTACTGCACCCTGCACGATGGGCAGCGCGGGATGTGCTTCGTCCGCGCGCGCGAGGGCGATGGGATCGTGCTGACCACGTACGGGCGCTCCAGCGGGTTCTGCGTCGATCCGATCGAGAAGAAGCCGCTCGACCACTTCCTGCCCGGCACTCCCGTGCTGTCGTTCGGCACCGCGGGGTGCAACCTCGGGTGCCGCTTCTGCCAGAACTGGGACATCTCCAAGTCGCGCGAGGTGGACCGGCTGAGCGATTCGGCCAGCCCGGAGCAGATCGCTCGAGCCGCCCTGGACGCGGGCTGCCGGAGCGTCGCGTTCACCTACAACGATCCGGTGATCTTCCTCGAGTACGCGGTGGACGTCGCTCGGGCCTGCCGGGCGCGCGGGCTCAAGACGGTGGCGGTCACGGCCGGCTACGTCTGCCCGGAGCCTCGCGTGGAGATGTACCGGCACATGGACGCCGCCAACGTCGACCTGAAGGGATTCACCGAGGAGTTCTACAGGAAGCTTTGCCTGGGCCATCTCCAGCCGGTGCTGGAGACGCTCGTGTATCTGAAGAAGGAAACGCAGGTCTGGTTCGAGATCACCACGCTGCTGATCCCCGGGCACAACGACTCGGACGCGGAAGTCGCCGCGCTCTCCGAATGGATCCTCCGCGAGCTGGGCCCGGACGTCCCGCTGCACTTCACGGCTTTCCATCCCGACTTCCAGATGCTGGACACGCCGCCCACGCCGCCCTCGACGCTGACGCGCGCCCGCCGCATCGCCCTGCGCACCGGCCTGCATTACGTCTACACGGGGAACGTCCACGACGAGGACGGCCAGACCACCCGCTGCTCCTCCTGCGGCTCCATCCTCATCGGCCGCGACTGGTACGTCCTGACCCGCTGGACCCTCACCCCAGACGCCCGCTGCCCCAACTGCGGCACTCCCCTCCCCGGCGTCTTTTCCGGCAAACCCGGCACCTGGGGCCCCCGCCGCCGCCCCCTCCACCTCGCGGTGATGGCCTAGAGCGTTTCACGCCGAGGGCGCGGAGGAAAAGGGAGGGCGCGGAGGAACCGGTTTTTTAAGAAAAGAGTTCCTCCGCGCTCTCCCTTTTCCTACCCTCCTCTGCGTGAAACGAAGCACGGGTTACTTCACGGCGGGGTGGATGAAGACCAGCTGCTTGCGGTGGCCGGGGATGGAGCCGCCGACGAGCAAGAGGTTGTTTTCGGGGATCACGTCGATGATGGGCAGGTTCTGGACGGTGCGGCGGTCCACGCCCATGTGTCCCGGCATGCGCTTGTTCTTGAAGACCCGGCCCGGGGTCTTGCGCTGTCCGATGGCTCCGGGGTGGCGGTGCAGCTCGTGCGCGGTGGAGCTGTCCCGCGCAGCCCCCTTCATGTGGTGGCGCTTGAACACGCCCGCGAAGCCGAAGCCGCGGGTGGTGCCCGTCACGTCGACCTTGTCCCCCTTCTTGAACAGCTCGACGGTGATCTGCGAGCCCAGGGCGTTGCCCTCCAGCTCCTTCTCCTCGACCCGGAACTCCCGCACGGTCCGGTGCGGCTTCTGGTTGCGCTTCTTGAACGCGCCCAGGTCCGGCTTGCGCGCGTTGCGCTGCTCCTTCTCCGACAGCTCCTCGTGCGCCAGCTGCAGCGCCGCATAGCCGTCGCGCTCCTTGGTGCGGTGACCGAAGACGAGGTTTGGCTGCACCTCGATCACCGTCACGGGCTGCGCGGTGCCGTCCTCCGCGAACACCGTGGTCATTCCGACTTTCCTGCCGATCAGGCCCTTGGACATGGGCGTCCTCCTGCGCGCCTCCCGCGTCCATCGCGCCCACCACGGTCAGGCCGGATTGCCTGCCGGCGGGTGGGGGACCAATCGGTCCGGAGGGATTGCATCCGCGAGCGGCTCAGAGGCCCGCCGAGGCTGGGCTGAATAGCACGCCTGTCGGAAACCGCGCAACAGAACTTCGCCGCGCAGGCGGGGCGCAGCACTGGCCCGGGTGGGAACCTGGCTTCCCAACCGGGGAGCCGCCGTCGCCCGGAGATTCCGCCGTGAACACGCCCGGCGCCCGGTGGCACGCACTCTGCGAGAGCCCACCCGCGCAGTGTGGCGTGCGGGGGAAATGGGGATGGCGGCGTCTGCGGAGTACATGGTCGTTCTGGGAGCGCTTCCGTCGCGCCGGAGCCGCGCAGGTGGCCCCAGGCATGGTGTGGGACGGGGAGCCTTGCTCGCCCTTGGCGCAGCCGCGGCGGGCGCTGTGCTGGGGCTCGTCGCATCGCCTGGCCCCGGCCACGACGAGACGGCGGCGAACCTGGCCTGGACCACGGCGGCAGCCGTGCAGACGGCGCAGCTGGCGGATCAGCGGGCCAAGGCCGCCGAGACGGCGCTTGCCGAGGCGCGGGCCCGCCTGGGGCAGCTCGAGCAGACTGGCGCGGTGGAGGAGCTGCGCGACTGGCAGGAGGCGCAGCGAATCGGCCTCGATCGGGCGATGGGCGACCGCGCCGGCTTGTGGGAGGACGATCGGCGCCGCGTCCTGGCCGTCATCGTGCGCGAATCGCGCCGGCACGGGCTCGATCCGCTGATGGTCGCCGCCGTCATCGAGATCGAGTCGCGGTTCGATCCGCTGGCCGTCTCGCCGGCGGGAGCGTACGGGCTCATGCAGCTGATGCCGCTTACCGCGCGGGAGCTCTTCCCCGGCAAGGAACGGCTCAAGGCCGCCCACCTCTTCGATCCGGTGCTGAACGTGGAGCTGGGGACCGCGTACATGGCGCAGCTCTTCCGCCGCTTCGACGGGGACCTGCCCCGGGCGCTCATCGCCTACAACGCGGGCCCGTCCGTGGCCCGGACGCTGGTCCGCGGCGGCGCGTCCCATCGGCGCCTGCAGGCGTATCCGCGCGCCGTGCTGGCCGCGTACCGCGACCTCCTGCTCGCCAAGGAGCGCCCTGGCGCTCGGCTGGCCCAGGGTTGATTCGACGAGCGTGCCCTTGCTGCCTGCATTCCTCGGCTCCGCGCCTCAGCGTACGCCGGAGGAGGCACCTCACATGGACAAGAAAAACCTCGAGGGCAAGCTCGACAAGACCGTAGGCAAGATCAAGGAGGTCGGCGGCGTCAGCACCGGCAACCGGGAGCTGGAAGCCGAAGGAAAAGTCGACCAGATCAAGGGCAAGGTGAAGGAAGGCCTCGGCAACCTGCGCGAGGGCATCAAGAACAAGCTCGACGAGCTCGACGAAGACAAGAAGGACGAGAACCCCTAGGCAAGACGATTACACCGCCGAGAACGCAGAGGACGCAGAGTCGCTCTGTGAAAGAAGACTCTGCGCCCTCTGCGAACCCTGCGGTGTAGTCGCTTGCTTTACCTCTTGGGGAGGGCGATCACCAGCGCGCCGTCGCGTTCCTGCAGCGATCCACCGTGTGCGCCGAAGATCGTCTGGGCCAGGGAGTACCCCAGGACGGCGCCAGCGGGGTCTCCCGAGGGTCGTTCCTCCGGGTTCGGCGGCACCAGCGGATCGGGCGGCTCGGACGAGCGCACCACCAGCTCACCCCCAGCCGGCACCTCGTGTCCCAGCAGCGTGAGCCCCGCCGTGCCCCCCTTCGCCATGTGCTCGAGCACCGCCCGCATGCCGCGCCGGAGCATCTCGACGTCGCCGCTCACCAGCACCCGGTCGGGCACGTCGACCGACCAGCTCTGCGTCGCGATCCCGTCCTTCTCGCCGATGAGGGCCATCGCGGAATCGATCAGCGAACGCAGCTCGATGGTTTCGTTCTGCAGCGAATAGCCGTGCTCGTTGAGCCGCTCGATGGTGAAGAAGTCGTCGACCAGCCTCCGCATCCGCCGCAGCGCCCGCAGGCTCGCGTCCACCATCTTCTCGGCCCGCGGCCCCGAGCGATCCGCGGTGTCCATGCGCTTGAGCAGATCGCAAGACCACAGCGCGGTGGCCAACGGGTTCTTGATCTCGTGGGCTACGAATCCCAGGTATTTGCCGCGTCGATTGCCGGCAGAGGGCATCCGCGGAACCTAGTCCGGTCGCCGGTCGCTCGCAAGCAGACGGAGTAGAGCGCTTTACAGGCTCGGCTGCTCGCCGATCCTGAAATTCCTACCGGCCCCGGCCCACCTGCCCGATCCGGCCTGGCAGCAAGAGGCGGTGGCGCGGGCAATTGCGCGAAGCGCCAAGTCTGGCATCTAGCTTGCTCATGCTTCCTCCGTTGCGCCACTGCACGGAGGGAGGAACCGCATGCAACCGTCCACCGTCCCCTCGAGCGCCGGCTCGCTCGCGATGTACCTGGCGGAGATCAACCGATATCCACTGCTCACCGTCGACGAGGAGCAGCGCCTGGCCCGCCTGTACGCGAAAGTGGGGGACCTCGACGCCGCGCACAAGCTGGTCACTTCGAATCTGCGATTCGTCGTCAAGGTCGCCTACGAGTACAGGTCGTACGGGATCAAGATGGCCGACCTGATCCAGGAAGGGAACATCGGCCTGATGAAGGCGGTGCAGAAGTTCGACGCCGACAAAGGCATCCGGCTGATCAGCTACGCGGTGTGGTGGATCCGCGCCTTCATCCAGAACTACATCCTCAAGAGCTGGAGCCTGGTGAAGCTCGGGACCACCCAGGCGCAGCGCAAGCTGTTTTTCAGCCTGGCGCGCACCCGGAGAGAGCTGGAGAAGTTCGACGGCGCCGAGCAGGTGGGGGCCGACGAGAAGGCCATCGCCCGCAAGCTGCGCGTGAAGCCCGGCGAGGTGGTCGAGATGCAGCAGCGGATGGAGGGCCGGGACCTCTCGCTCGACGCTCCGCTGGGCGAAGACGGCGGCTCCACCCACGTCGACTTCGTGACGGACGGCGCCGACCTGCCCGACGCGGAGCTCGCCGAGCAGGAGGAGCGCCACATCGTGCAGGAGCGGGTGCTGGAGGCCCTCTCCCGACTCGACCCGCGCGAGCGGTACATCATCGAGATGCGGGTGATGCAGGACAAGCCGATGACGCTCAAGGAGCTGGGCGAGCACTTCGGCTTCTCGCGCGAGCGCGCCCGGCAATTGGAGATCCGCGCCAAGGCCAAGCTGGAAGCCGAGCTGGGCGAGCTGATGGAAGACCTCTTCCCCGGCGAGGAGCGCCTGCCGGTGGCCGAGTCGGCGTAGCCCAAGCCAAACATCGAATACCGCCGCCTCGGCGACGTCTGTATGCTGACATCGCCGTAAGCGTGTCTTCGCTGAGGTGGCCCCATGCCTTCCCTGTCCCGCCTGCTCGTTCCCCTCGCCGCTCTAGGACTGCTGGCCGCCTGCAGGACCGCGCAGCAGCCGCGCGGGACCGGGTTCGTGCTCTCGCCGCTCTACAACCCGAATCCCAGTCGCGATGTGTATCTCGGCGTCGACGGGTCGCGCGTCATCGGCGTCCCCTGGGACAGCCGTGCCGGATTCGACCTGGAGCTGCAGCAGGATGGATGCACCCGCGGCGAGGTGGGAGGCAACCGGGTCGAGGTCTGCCCTGCCCAGACCGAGAGCGGGGATTCGGACTCGGCGAAGTCCTTCCGCATCAACGGACCGCTCGGCACGCGCACGTTCACTTTGCAACAGCGCGACGACCGGGTGTTCGTCGACTTCGGCATCAGCCAAGGGCGCGCGCAATTCGTCGTTCCCGACGGGTTCTTGCGGCAACACCCGGAGATGATCGCGGCGGCCTGGTTCTACGGCACGTTCGGGCTCCCGCGCCCCGGTTCCGACATCCAGAGCTATCTGATCGAGCCCCGCCGATCGTAAGCTGCGGCCCCACCCCAGGGGGGCCGCCATGTCGCACGGAATGCCGCAGCCGACCGAGCACCACCGCAAGCTGTCCGCGCTCGCCGGAAGCTGGAGTGGGCCCGAGAAGCTGTATCCCTCCCCCTGGGGACCCGGCGGGCAGGCCACCGGGAAGATGAGCGCGCGCCTTTCGGTGGACAGCTTCTTCCTGCTCCAGGACTACGAGGAGGAGAAGGACGGCGCGGTCGTGTTCCGCGGCCACGGAGTGGTCGGATATGACGAGCGCGATCGGAGCTACTTCTGGTACTGGTTCGACTCGATGGGGTCGCCTCCGCCTTCGCCGTCGCGCGGTAAGTGGGACGGCGACACGCTCACGTTCCTCTCCAGGGAATCCGGGCGCCAGTCGCGGTACACGTACCGGTTCGAGAGCCCCACCCGCTATTCGTTCCGGATCGAGGGCTCCCGCGACGGATCGACCTGGGCGCCGTTCGTGGAAGCGAGCTACGGCCGCGACTGACGGGCGCGGGGGAAGGCTTCCTTCCCCGCGTATCGCGCCGACAGCCCCAGCTCCTCTTCGATGCGGAGCAGCTGGTTGTACTTTGCAGTCCGGTCGCTGCGGCTCGCCGATCCGGTCTTGATCATCCCGCAATCGCAGGCCACGGAAAGGTCGGCGATGAAGGAGTCCTCGGTCTCTCCCGACCGGTGGGACATGATGGTGCGGTAGCCGCTCGCATGCGCCAGGCGCACGCAGTCCAGGGTCTCGGTCAGGGTGCCGATCTGGTTCACCTTGATGAGCACCGCGTTGGCGACGCCCTCGCGGATCCCGCGCTGCAGCCGCTCGGTGCTGGTGACGAAGAGGTCGTCGCCCACCAACTGCACGCGCGCGCCGAGCCGTTCGCTGAGGAGCTTCCACCCTTCCCAGTCGTCCTCCGCGAACCCGTCCTCGATCGAGACGATGGGGAACTCGCGCGACCACCTCTCGTACAGATCGACCAGCGCCTTGCGGTCGAGGGACTTGCCCTCCAGCTCGTATCCGCCGCTCTTCGGGTCGAAGAACTCGCTGGCCGCCGCGTCGAGCGCCAGAACCACCTCACCGCCCAGCTCGTATCCCGCCTTCCCCACCGCCTCGGCGATCGACTCCAGCGCCTCCGCGTTCGAGCGCAGGTCAGGGGCGAACCCGCCCTCGTCGCCGACGCTGGTCGCGAGCTTGCGGGACTTGAGCACCGCCTTGAGCGCGTGGAACACCTCCGCGCCGCAGCGCAGGGCCTCCGCGAACGTGGGAGCGCCCCAGGGGACGATCATGAACTCCTGCACGTCGACGTTGTTGTCCGCGTGCGCCCCGCCGTTCAGGATGTTCAGCAGGGGCACCGGCAGGGTCCGGGCGTTCACTCCGCCCACCCAGCGGTACAACGGCACCCCTTGGGAGAGCGCGGCCGCGCGGGAAGCGGCCAGCGAGACGGCGAGGATGGCGTTGGCCCCCAGCGCCTTCTTGTTGGGGGTGCCGTCCAGCTCGATCATCAGGCGGTCCAGCGCCTCCTGGTCGGCGGCGTTCATCCCCAGGACGCGCGGGGCGATCTTGCTGCGCACGTTCTCCACCGCGGTGCGGACGCCCTTGCCCCCGTACCGGGCCTTGTCGCCGTCGCGCAGCTCGTGGGCCTCGTGCTCGCCGGTCGACGCCCCGGAAGGGACCGCCGCGCGCCCCATGCTCCCCGACGCAACCGTGACCTCGCACTCGAGGGTCGGATTCCCGCGGCTGTCCAGGATCTCCCGGGCGTGGACGTCGACGATCTCGGTCATCAGCGCGGCTCCTCGATCAAGGAGCGCCCCGGTAGCACGTGCGTCGGGCCGCAGCAAGCCGTGAAGCCGGCTCCCTTGCACTAAGACCTTCGCCGGAGGTAGGTCTCTCGCGCAAGGGGGTCCACGATGAGAACGCGAATCTGGGGAGGCCTGGGCTCACGTGCCCGGCGTTCCCCGTTCCGTTCGTCTCGCCGAACGGACCACCTTCTCCGGTCGCGCTGCTCTCCCCCAACCCCAGCTGGGGATGCTTCCCCGACACGAACGGCGTCGCGATCGGACACTCGAGCTGGGGCGAGACCTATCTGTTCACGGCGAACGGAGGCACGGACGACGTTTCAGTCATCGATCTGAAACGAGCGCTGAGCGGCGAGCGGACCGCCGAGATCCTGCGCATCCCGACGCAGATCGGACCGTGGGGGATCGCTGCCAGCCCCAACCAGCGCTACATCGTGGCCGCCAACCGCGAGAGTCAGCGCGTCGCATTCGAAGGCAACACCATCTCGATCATCGACGCGGATCAGATCGAGGCGGCCCGGGCGATCAACGACCCGACGAGGGCGGAGGTGGCGCGGGTCCGCGTCGGCGCTGACAAGCCTGAACCCGGCTGAACCGCAGACGCGGCCGTTCATCCCCTCGTTCACTCCCGACGGGAGGGAGATCGTGGTCCCGAATTTCCGCCCCAACAACGTGTCGATCGTGAACCTCGAGCTCGCGCTGGCCGGACTCCCCGGCGCCGAGGTGGCGCGCATCCCGCTCACCCGCCCCGCCGATGTGGACAAAGTGGTGCGGCCCGCGCGGCCGAAAGGTTCAGCAGTCACCTCCGATGGCCGCTATGCGGTGATCTCCGGCGGTCCGCGCACCACTTTCGTCCCCAGCGGCACAGTGTGGGTGATCGACCTGCGCACCCGGAAGGTGGTCGGCACGGTGACGGGCGTGGGAAACGATCCCTATGGCCTGGCCCTGGTCGAGTTGAGCGAGGACGACTGATCCGTCAGCGCCTGCTCAGCTCGGCGATCTAGATGGTTATAGGAGCTCAGCGCCGGGTCAGCACCGCGTCGACCATGGCGACCTCGCATCGCCCGGGCGGCTCCTCGCGCGTGTCTTCGCACGCCTGGGCGAGGGAGATGCTCGACGGGGCGAAGGCCGGCGCGGCGATCACGATGGAGCATTCCAGCGCGGGACCGGGACCGTTGCCCCCCAGCTCGAACAGCCCGTCGTGGTCGGTGCTGGCGGAAACGTCCTGCTGACCCGGGCAACGCAGCGCCGCCGTCGCGCCGCGGACGGCGCGCCGATCGGCCCCGTCCGCGCGCACCTGGCCCTGCACGCTCCAGGCGGGCTCGCATCCGGCGGCGGCGCAAAGCGCCAGCAGGGCAAGGCTGCGTCCCATCGTTCCCTCGACCGATCAGATGCCGGAATGGGCACGGCCGGTGCGCGCAGGCCCGCGACGTTCGGCCGCGTTCCGAAAGCTTCCGCCTTGAGTCGTGCCTGGGAGTGGGGTAGAGACCGCCCCTCTTTCCGGGAGGCGCACCGATGGCGGGTCTGCTGGAAGGCAAGGTCGCAATCGTCACCGGAGCAGGCGGCGGCATCGGCCGCGAGCATGCCCTCACCTTCGCGCGCGAAGGGGCGAAGGTCGTGGTGAACGACCTGGGATCCGATCGCCACGGCGGGGGCAAGGGCGCCGAGATGGCCGACCAGACGGTCGCCGACATCAAGGCGGCCGGCGGTGAGGCCACCGCGAACTACGACAGCGTGGCCACGCGCGAGGGCGCCGACGGCATCCTCTGGACGGCGCTCAACAAGTACGGGCGCGTCGACGTGCTGGTGAACAACGCCGGCATCCTGCGCGACAAGACGCTGCTCAACATGAGCGAGCAGGACTTCGACCTGGTGATCGACGTGCACCTGCGCGGCACCTTTCTCTGCACCCAGGCCGCGGGGCGCGTTTTCAAGACGCAGGGCAAGGGGGGGCGCATCGTCAACACCACGTCGCTCTCCGGCCTCTTGGGCAACTTCGGGCAGGGCAACTACTCGGCGGCCAAGGGAGGCATCTACTCGCTGACCCGCACTGCCTCGATGGAGTTCCAGCGGATGGGGGTCACGGTCAACGCCATCGCGCCGGTAGCGCTCACGCGCATGACCGAAGACCTGCAGATGTTCAAGGGGCTCACCGCCGACCAGATTGGCCCGCAGTACGTCGCGCCCGTGGCTGCCTTCCTCGCATCCGACCTGGCCGCCGACATCACCGGCGCCATCGTCGGCGTGCAGGGACCGAAGATCTTCATCTACAGGATGGTCGAGACGGAGGGAGTAACGCGGGAAGGCGGCCCCTGGAGCGCAGCCGAAATCAAGGAGCGCTGGGCGGAAATCAGCAAGGCGTAAGAACCCACGTCGAGTGTCGACGTCGGTTTTCGATGTCGACATTCCCTGAACGGCGGGGGCCCGGCTGAACGCCGGAGCCCCCGCGAGACGGGAACCTTGCCCGTCACCCGCCTCTAGGGAGAGGCGGGAATCGTGTAGTCGATGATCACCACTCCGCGCTGCGGAGCGTCGTCTTCCTCGTGCGTCTCGTTCTGCTGCGCGGGGCGGCTGGGCTCCGGAATGGGGAGCTGCGGGCTGGGACGGTGGCTCTCACGCTCCTGCTCGCGTCGCCGGATCTCCTCGATGATGAACGCGTCGAGCATGAGCCACCTCCAGGTTCACATCGGTCGCCTTACCTCACGTTTGATGCAAATCCGGCACCAACGGTTCCACCCCACCTCCGAAGTTCCGAGCCAACGAGGGCCCGCTTGCCCTCTTCTCCCAGATACCAAGAACTTCCACGAGGGTCAACTTACGAACCCCGCGGACCGGCAGCCACCCGTCCCCACATTCCTGTGACGATTCGCGTCCCTGCCGCATTCACTTCGTGACACGCGCACTCAGTGCGGCGCGGTCCTACCCCGGTGCATCGCTTCGGCGCGCGCCTTGAAATTCGCCAGCATGGCCGGAAGCCCTTGCTCGGCGAGCGCCTTCTCCAGCCCGCGCGGCACCCGGGGCAAGAGCTCCAGCTCGATCGCGTACGTCGCGATCGTGCTGCCGGACGGCGACGCCTCCAGGGTCCAGCGTCCCTCGTCCCGCTTCATCAGGTCTCCGCGCACCAGCCGCCACTCGATGCGCGAGGGCGCGCTCTCCACGTGCAGCAGGGTGAACTCGATCAGCTTGATGCGCGCGTCGAGGCGGTACGTGACCTCGACCGAGTCTCCTGTCCGCGGACCTACCGACACCGCCTTCACCTCGGGCAGGAACTCCGGGTAGCGCGCGTAGTCGCGCACCACCTCGAAGAACCGCTCGGGCGGCACCTCCACGTCGATGCTGCGGCGCGCCTTCGCCATCGTCCTTCAGCGTAACACCAGCCGCGGATACGCGGAGCCGGGGCGGTTACAGGACGAAATTCGGCTTGTGCTCGAAGAAGTGCGTGGTCTCCAGGTACCGGATGGTGTGGCTCTTCGAGCGCATGACCACCGACTGGGTGGCCGCTCCCCCCTTGAAGAAGCGGACGCCCTTGAGGAAGTCGCCGCTGGTCACGCCGGTCGCGGCGAAGATCACCGGCCCCTTCGCCATCTCCTCGAGCGAGTAGATCTTGTTCGGGTCGGCGATCCCCATCTTGCGCGCGCGCTCGATCTCTTTCTCGTTGCGGAAGGCCAGCCTGCCCTGCATGTCGCCGCCGCAGCAACGCATCGCGGCCGCGGCGATCACTCCTTCCGGCGCGCCGCCGATGCCCATCAGGACGTCGACGCCGGTCTCCACGAAGCAGGTGGCGATCGCGGCGGACACGTCGCCGTCCCCGATCAGCTTGATCCGCGCGCCGCTGGCGCGGACCTCGGCGATCAGCTTCTCGTGGCGGGGACGGTTGAGGATGATGACGGTCAGGTCTTCGACGTACACGCCCTTCTTGTCGGCGATCGCGCGCAGGTTCTGGGTGGGCGACTTGCGCAGATCGATCGCGCCGGCCCCGCCGGGACCCACGGCGATCTTGTCCATGTACGTGTCGGGCGCGTTGAGCAGGTTTCCCTTCTCCGCCATGGCGATCACGCTGAGCGCGTTGGGTCCGCCGGTCGCCGTGATGGTGGTGCCCTCGAGCGGATCGAGAGCGATGTCCACCTCTGGATCGTCGGCGTCGCCCCGGCCCACCTTCTCGCCGATGTAGAGCATCGGCGCCTCGTCCCGCTCGCCTTCGCCGATCACGATCGTGCCGCGGATGTGGAGCGCGTTGAACGCCTTGCGCATCGCGTCCACCGCCGCCTGATCGGCGCCCTTCTCGTCCCCCCTGCCCATCAGGCGGGCCGAGGCCATCGCCGCCGCCTCGGTGAGGCGGACGGCTTCCAGACCGATGTTGCGATCCATCATGGGTGGTACCCCTCCGGAAGCGTGGAGCCGCTCGTCGCAGCGCCCTTCATCGCCGCGACCAGCCAGTCGGGCGCGCGGGTGGGGCGGCCGTCCTTGTTGATGCAGGCGTGCACGGTGTGGCCGAGGATCAGCACCTCGCTCGTGTCCGCGCGGACCACCTTGTAGTCGAACCGGACCTTCACCCGCGTGTGGCTGACCCGGAGATGGATCTCGAGCACGTCGTCGTACCGCGCCGGCTTCAGGTAGCGGACGCCCACCTCCAGGACCGGCAGGTAGATCCCGCGCTCCTCGATCTCCGCGTACGTCAGCCCCAGCGCGCGGATCCACTCCCCGCGCGCGCCCTCGAAGAACCTCAGATAAGTCGCGTAGTACACGACCCCCATCTGGTCCGTGTCGCCGTAGAGCACGCGATGCCGGTACGGAGCCACGGCCGGGGTTTAGCACAGAGGCGGGCGACTCGTGGCAGGGTGAGGTCGTGCAACCCTCCGTAAGTTACTCCGCGAACGGAGGCGACGCACGTATCCGTGTCTCGATTCGCTTGCCTCGAGCCTTCGCTTTGCCTCGGTGAGAAGGATCGAACGACCGAGTTCGTTCGCACAGCTCGCTAGAGGCGGATGTCGGCGAGCACAGGCACCGTAGCCTGGTTCCGTTCTGCGGGCCGAGCAATCGCGCCCTCGTTCGAATGTCGGGGTCGCGATCTATGCTCAAGTCAATGAGGCGGGCAGGCGGACAAACGACGATGAAGTTCCGGTACCGTGGGCGAGGCGGATACCGCGAGGGTGCAGGTCGGCCGAAGAAGCCCGGAGCAGGGGTACCACACCGCCCGCGGGGACCGATGAAGGCGCGGCATCCTGTGCACGTCACCGTCCGCGTGCGGCAGTGCTTCCGCGCCATCGCTCCCGCGCTGGCGGCGGGACGCGAGCGGTTCGGGTTCAGGTTGGCGCACTTTTCGGTCCAGGCGAACCACCTGCATCTCGTTGCGGAAGTAGAGGACGGCCGTGCGCTCGCGCGCGGAATGCAGGGCTTGGGCGTTCGCATCGCCAGGGCGGTAAATCGGGCGCTCGGCCGGCGTGGCAAGGTGTTTGCGGATCGCTATCACGCTCACGTATTTAATCCAGCTTTCGATGACGGTGGCGAGCATCGAACTCCTGCTTCTTCTTGGCGATGAGCGCGTCGAATCGCGCGCGTTCTTCGTCGGTCGGGGGAGGAAGCGCTGCGATCTGCGCGTACAGATCCGGCCCGACAAACACCGCCGGGATCTGGGGCTTTCCCTCGTCGTCGAAGTCGATCTGGGTCTTTTCGATGCCCTCGATCAGCAGATCGAAGCTGAATGGCCTACCACGCGCGTCGACAACCTGGCCGGCGTCACTGGCGATGCCCCCGAGGCGCTCGAACACCTGCGGCATGCACACGGAAAGCGCCTCGTCGACCGCTTCTTGCACCATCACGGTCCAAGCGCCCAAGTCGAGGTTCTCGATGGCGTCATGCGGTTCCACGAACGTGGTCTGCATGCGCAGGGGCTCCGGGCTGGCGCCCATCGTGATCCCGGCGGGGGTTGCCTCCGTTCATACGTGGTCGACCGGCCGCCTCTGGATCCGCTCCAACAACGGGTCTTGCGCGGCCATGAGATCGTTGAGCAGCTCCCACAGGAGTTGCCCCGCGGCCTTGTCGTAGTCGGGCACCCTGCTGCGCGCGATGCGTCGCCCGTCTTCGATGCCCCCCTGTGCGGCCGCCGGTCCGGGCGGGTCTGCAGGTTTCACGACGAATAGCGTGGCGCCCGAAGCGCGCGCCGTCAACGAATTCCTACGGCGCGAGATATGGACCTGAGCTGTGCAAGCACTACTGCACCTTGTACGCCGCCAGGTCGAGGCGGGACTGCTCCTGTGTTCCCCGGTTGGAGACGGTCTGGGTGCGGACCTGGACCAGGCCGACGTTCGGAGCGTAGGTCCACTCGGTGACGAACTTGCCGGCGCCTTGCGGGAGCGGCGATTCGTTCCGGACCACCACGCAGCCGCTGAACTCCCCCGCGCGCGTCTGCGCGGTCGCGTCCACGGCGGTGACCGTGAAGTGCTGCACGACCAGGTTCTGCACCGCGGTCCAGCGCGCGCCCGGCGTGAGCGGGGCGTGGAGGAGGTACTGGTCGGGATCGCGCACGCCTTCCGCATCGGCGCGGACCCGGCCGCGGTGATCGTCGACGAACCAGGGGCCGTCGCGCGCGACGATCTTGATGGTCTCGCGCCGCCCGCCGGGCGTGTACTCGTACGTCCAGGAGTTCCCCACCGCGAGCGGGTAGTAGATCGCGGGGTTGCCGCCCGGCGCCGCCGGCGGTGCATCGCGGGTCCCGGCGGTCTTGCAGGAAGCGAGCGCCAGGAGAAGGAATGCAAACCGCTTCAATGGGACCTCGGTCGGGTGGGATCGACGCCGTGCGCGCTGGACTCGTCGCGCTTGCGCCGCAGCTCGGCGAGCGCTTCCGTCGCGGCGTGGCGCACCTCGTCGTCGGGGGAGCCGCTCTCCAGGGTGTAGAGGAAGGCCTCTGCGGTGGGGCCGCCCAGGCTGGCGAGCGCGTAGAGCACCTGCGCGACCAGTTGCGGCGGGCGCTTGCGGGTCATCTCGATCAGCGGCTCCACCGCGCGCCGGTCGCCGATCGCGACCAGCGCTCCCACCGCGCGCAGCGCCACGGCCGGGTTCTCGTCCTCGAGCCGCGCGATCAGCTGAGGAACCACCGCCGGGCTGCGCCGGTCGGCCAGCGCGCGGATGGCGTAATCGCGCACGCGGGGATCGGCGTCGCCCAGGTCCCGGGCGAGCTCGTCGTCGGTCTTGCGGCGAGACTCGAGCTGCCAGGCGAGGCCCCGGGCCGCATCGTCGAGGGCCCCGCGCAGCGCGCCCTCGAAAGCGGCCAGCCGGACGGCACCCTCGGTGCCCGCGTCCGCGGCGGTCGTGGAGCGGCCCGCCCCCTCGGACACGGTCCGCTCTTGATCTCCCTCCGGCGAGGCCGCGGTCAGCTCCAGGATGAGCTGCACGTCGGCAACCGCGCCTTCGCCGCCGGCCAGGCGGCGCGCCGATTCCACTTCCAGGCGCACCCGCGCCGAGGCGCCTTCGCGGAAGGCGAAATGCCGCGTCCGCTCCAGGGCTGTCTTCAACTCCTTGCGCACCTGCTGGACGGAGAGCCCGAGCTCCGGCACCCTGGTGAGATTGGCCTCGGAGACCGACAGGGTCCCCACGGCCACGGCACCGGGCGGAAGCCGGTTGCAGGACAGGGCAGCGGCACACACCACGACCACCCTGGCGCACGAGCGGAGCATGCGTCAGCGATGCTAGAGGTTGATCCCGACAGGGTCAAAGACGCGGCCAGCTCACATCGCCCTCACCCTCACCCTCGACCTGACCCTCGACCTCCCCCTCGACCTCTCCCTCCCCCTCGACCCCGCCCTGTCACTCGTGCGGCGTCTCGTCCCCCCCAGCCGGCGGGATTGGCGCTTCCGGCTCTGCTGGTCCGGCAGCCGGAGCCGGCTCGGCCGCCACGGCCGGGGCCGTCTGCAGCAGCCGCGGGGTGCCGATCGGCTGCCCCCAGGCCTGCTCGGCCGCGCTGGTGGCGCGAGTGGGCCGCTCGTCGCGGCGCCCGCGGCGGCGGGCCTCGCGATCCTCGCCCTCGGTTTGCGGCGCGGCAACCTCCGGCGAGACCGCCGGCGGCGCCGGCTCCGCCGGGGCGTGCGCCTCGGCAGCGGCCTCCGGTTCCGGCTCGGCCGCGGGGCGCTCGGGCGAAACCGTCTCCGCTGCCTCGCCCCTCTCGATCCGCTCCTCCGGCGGCCGCTCGCGCCGGTCCCGAGTCGAGGGGCCCCCCTTCGCCACGGAAGCGAAGAACGCCTCGTCGACGTCGGCGAGCTCCACCACCTGCACGGAGACGCCTACCCGGACCGAGACGAGCTCCTCCGCCAGCGCATCTCCCGCGTACAGGGCGACGGGCGGCTGCCCCGCGGCCGACGCCTCGGCGCGCGCATCGCGCCCCGCCTCGCCCGCCGCCAGCACGAGGCCCATCTGCGCGCTGTAGTGGGCCAGGTCCTTGCGCAGCTCCTGCACGTCGTCGCGGCCGATCTCGCGCGACCCTCGCGTCAGCTTCACCGCCACGCGCAGATCGGAGACTCCGCGCCGCTGGCGGGCCAGGTAGAGCGGCCCCTCCTTGCTGCGCTTGGCGACCCGCACGTCGCGCATCCCCATCTTCTCCAGGAGCTGCGAGCAGAGCTGCTCGAAGCCGCTGGTCTCCAGATCGGCCACGCGGCGCCGGAGCGCGCGCACCACGGCGCGCCGCCCTTCCGCCACCAGCTGCGCCGCGGACATGGGCCGCCCCAGGCTGGTGTGCGAGGCGCGGGCTTCCTCGGGCAGCGCGGAAGGAGCGGGAAACTCGACCAGCGTGACGCGCTCGCCGTCGACGATGAAGGCCGGCTTGCGCCCCGCTTCCGTGCGCCGCCGGTTGTCCTCCAGGAGCGCCTGCACCAGCGACCCGTGGTCGCGCACCAGGGCCTCGCTGAGCAGGTTCTTCTTGAACAGCGCGTCGGACAGATCCGAGATCGGCGCGCCCGACTGCCGCTGCGCGAGCCACTCGAAGACCACCTCCGCCGGCGGGGGGAAGCGCCGCTGCCCGCGCTTGCGTTCCTCCTCCTGCTCCTCGGTCCCTGGCTGCAGCGCTTCGATCCGGCGCCGGGCCTGCGCGTTGATCGGCCGGGGCTCGCGCTCGCGTGCCCGGTAGAGCGTCGCGCCTTCTTCCTCGGGATGGAGGGGAGGCGCAACCGGCTCGACCACGAGCTCCTGCGGGATGCTCCACTCGACCAGCGCGAAGGTGCCCTCCGGCGCCACCGCCAGCACCTTGCGATCGTCGTCGCGCTTGGCCATCGCCGCCAGGCGCTGGCCCATGGTCACCTCCGGATCCTGCCCGACGTGGCTGAGCAGGTTCTCGCGGACGGCGACCTCTGCGATCTCCTTGTAGTGCAGGGGCTTTCCGGCCCGCCGCAACACCTCGACGGCGGCTTCCGTGAACGTCATGTCGAACCGCTCCAGTTGCCCGCGGGGCTGTGGAAGCTTCCCTTGGGCCGGTGGAAAAAGCCGCGGAACTGTAAAGAGTTTGCGCCTGCCCTGTCAACTTTTCCGGCCCCTGTCCTCTCCGGCGCGGCTGCGTTTTTCACAGCGGCGGTGCGGATCGGGGATACGCTGGCGAGGTCGTGATCCACATCCGCCCCGGCCGCTCCTGGCGCCTGAACCCTGGCTACCTCGAAGAGCTGCGCGCGCTCTCACCCCCCAGGGCACGCAGCTTCGACGGGGGCGGCATCCTCGACGTGGTCGGGATCGAGGTCGACGGCGTCGACATCGCCGCCGGCGTGGGGGAGGCCGAGGTCCTGGTGGCGGTCGACGAGCTCCTTTCCGCGCTGCGGCAGCTCGCCGGCGGTAGCCCCGCCGCGCAAGCGACGGTCGGACGCGGGCCCACCGAGCTCTTGCTCGAGGCGCGCGGCCCCGACGTTCTGCTGTCGCTCATCACCCTGGCGCCCCCGGCGCGGATGCTCGCCTCGGGTCTCTTGCTCGATTCCGCGCGGCTCTGGTCGGCGGCGGCCGCCGCGGCTCGGAGCCTGGCCGCGGACCTGGTCCGCATCAGTCCCGCGCTGGTGCATTCGCCGCTCCTCCGCCGCCTGCGCGGGGCCGCCAGGCCGCCGTCCTCCTCCCGGACCACCGAGGCGCGCTGGCCGCACACGGAGGGCCGCTCCTTCGTGGCGCGGTCCGGCCGCGGCGCCGTGCGCTGCGAAGTTCAGGTGCCGGCGGCGGCGGCGGCCCGGCTGGCCGATCGCGCGGAAGTGCGCGGCGCACAGCTGGCGCCGCTGTTGGGATCGGGCGCGGTGGCGCTCCGCTTTCCCGGCGCGCCCGCTTTGCAGTGGGAAGGCCCCGTCTACCTGGCGCTGCGCAACCTCCTGCGCGAGGCGGAGGCGTTGGTGCGCGCCTGGGAGGGAGGCGAGCCCTCCTTCCAGCTCCGCTTCTCCACCATCGATCTGGCCTGCGACCTGGCGCGCGAGGAAGTGCGCGCCCCCGGATGGCGGGCGAGCACCACCGTCGCGCCGGCGGCGCTCGCGCTCGCGCTCGCCGGCGCCGCTCGCGCGTACGCGGAGAAGGCGCAGCGGCTCTCCGGTGGGCGCGTCGACCCGGACGATCCTCTCCGCGACCTGCGCGCTTCCGCGGCGCGTCTCGCCCGGCACTGCGCCGAGCTGGTCTCGGGCGAGCTGCGCCGCGCTCCCGAGGTGGTCGCCGCGCCGCCGCCGCAGAAGCCGGTGCGCGCGCCCCAGCCGCCGCTTTCGCGCGGGCGCATCCGCAGGCTGGTGTACCGGCAAAGCTGGCGCGTGCCCGCCGAGGAGCGGCCCGGCGCCATCTGGCTTTGCGCGGGCGCGGTGGTCACCGTCGGCCTGCACCAGGTGGTGGGGCGCGACGCCGCCTCGGGCCGCACGTTGTTCGAAGAGCCTTGCCGTTTTGCCGTGCGCGCCTCCGGCGGCGACGACCTGTTCGTCTCCGGGGCGGAGTCGCTGGCGCGGATCGATCCTCTCACCGGGTCGGCGCGCTGGAGGCGCCGCACCTCCGCCGCGGCCGAGCTGTGGCCGGTCCCCGGAGGCGTAGTGCGCGCGGGGGGCGCCGGGCTGGAGCGCTTCTCCGATGCGGGCACGCAGTCGTGGCGCTCGCGGCTGCCGGGCGGAGCGCCCACCGAGGTGCTTCACGCCGAAGGAGTTCTGGCGTGCGTCGGCCGCGGAGTCCTCGCCGCGCTGGATGCCGCCGACGGGCGCCTGTTGTGGAAGCGGCGCGCCCGGGTGCTGGCGCTCGCCTCGGCCCCCGGGCGGCTGGTGGCGCTGTGCGGAGCCGTACGGCCCGACCATCTCTTGATCGCCCTCGATCCCTTCTCGGGGCGGATGATGTGGGAACGGCCCCTGCCGGACGGGAGCGAGGCGGCGCTCTGCCTGTGGTCAGACTCGGCGCTGATCGTCTCGGGGGAGCGGCGGCGCGAGCTGACCGCGGCGCGCCTCGCCGACGGCACCCGCCGGTTCTCCGTCGGGCTCTCCTTCCCGGGCCACGCGCTCCTGGGCGCCGACGAGCAGGCGCTGATCGCCACCGGCCCCGGCGGCGCCGCGGCCCGGATCGACGAGCGCGGCCAGGTGGCGTGGCACCTCGACCCGGAAGGAGACGCTCCCGCGGAGCGCGCGTTGCTGCAGCGAGGGGTAGCTCTGCTGCGCCGGGGAGGCGTGGTGCTCTGCGAGGCGGACTCGGGCCACGAGCTGGCGCGACTCGCCTCGGAACCGCCCAAGGTCGCCGCCGTGGCGGACGACATGTCGGTCGCCCTGCTCGACGACGACGACATCCTCGCGCTCCACCGCCTCGCCACGCATCTCAGCGTGATCTAGCAGCGTGCTCGGCTACCATCTGACGGGCGAGAGGTCCTGCTCGGCGTGGTCGTTGAAGGTGAGAATGCGCTCCTGGCCGACCAGGGGGAGCGTGACTTTGCGCTGGTAGGTGAGCCAGATGTTCACGAACCTGGGGACCTCGGTGCGCTGGATCTGCAGGTCGCCCTCGTCGAACACGATCGGCATCCGCACGTCCCGCCGGCCCACGCGGTCCTCGCCCACCACGTCGAAGGTGGAGTGCAGCTTGCTGACGATGAACAGCCTCACGGCGGCATCGTCCGGCTGGCGGTAGCACTCGTTGGCCGCCTGGCGCAGGATGCCTTGCACCTCGAGGTTGTCCCAATAGGCCTGCCCGAAGGCGAACAGGCAATACACTCCGGCCGCCAGCCCGAGGAAGATCAGGATCGTCGTCAGCGTGATGCCGCGCGGCTTCGGCATCCACCAAATCTAACGCGCGCTGCCCCGCCCTCAAGAAACCTTCCGGTGGGTGGATGTCAGTGCACCGCGCGGAAGATGCGCTCGAACCGGATCCCGGCCCGGCCGCCGAAGGAGATCCAGATGATGCTGGCGCGCCCCTTCACGTAGCTGAACGGGATCTGCCCGATGCCGCCCTCGACGCGACTGTCGGCGGAGTTGTCCCGGTTGTCGCCCATCATGAACAGGCGGCCGGGATCTACGACGAAGGACATGTTGCGCGCGAATCCGGCGTCCTTGCGCTGCAGCACCGGGTGGCGCACTCCACCCAGGTCCTCGATGTACTCGTCGGTGGTGACCTCGACGTCGGCGTCCGTATATTCCGAGTGCTCGGTGTACTTGTATTCGCCGACGTTTTCGCGCTTCTGCTCGACGCCGTTGATGTAGACCACGTTGTCGCGGATCTCGATGTGGTCCCCGGGCAGGCCGACCACGCGCTTCACGTAGTCCGTGTCGGGGTGCTGGGGGACGATGAACACCACCACGTCGCCCCGCTTGGGAGCGCTCTCGCCGATCTTGTGGACGTGGGACGGATCGGTGAACGGGATCCGCAGCCCGTACGCCATCTTGTTGACGAAGATGAAGTCTCCCACCAGCAAGGTGGGGATCATCGAGCCGGACGGGATGTGGAAGGGCTCGAAGACGAACGCGCGGAGCAGCAGCGCCACCAGGATGGCGCCGCCGATGCTCTCGGTGTACTCCCGCGCGGCGCTCTTGCACGCGAACGCGAGGTGCTGGTCGAGCGAGGCGTCAAGGCGCGTGCGGGCCTCCAGCGCGGCCGACCCGGAGCGGCTGCCCTTGAGGGCCTCGTCCACCCCGCGCATCCCGCGCTCGACTTCCTGCGCGGCGGCCTCGGGGATGCGCGACCGGTTGCGCCGCAGCATCCGGCCGGCTGCCCGGCGCACGGATCTGGCCTCGTTGCGCGCCCGCTTCCGGACGCCGTACGGCATGGCGGAGCCGATCATGGAGAGCACGAAGACCGCGGCGAACACGGCCAGCGACCCGAACAGGTAGTCCTGGTGGCGGAGCTTCCACTGCGCGAACACCGCCAGCACGGCCGCCGAGGCGGCGATGGCGAGCAGCCGCCCGTATCCGGAGATCTTGTAGAAGTCGCGCGCGCCGCGGTCGGCCGCCGCCACCAGCTCAGCCTCGCGATCCTGCGCCTCGCGCTTGACGTCGGCAGCGCGTTCCTTGGCCGTGTTCATCCCTCCACCTTGAGGACCGCAAGGAACGCCTCTTGCGGGATCTCCACCGAGCCCACCGCTTTCATCCGCTTCTTGCCTTCCTTCTGCTTCTCCAGCAGCTTCCGCTTGCGCGAGATGTCCCCGCCATAGCACTTGGCGAGCACGTTCTTGCGCAGCGCCTTCTGCGTCTCGCGGGCGATCACCCGGCTGCCGATCGCCGCCTGGATGGCCACCTCGTACATCTGCTTGGGGATCTCCTCCTTGAGCTTCTCGCAGATCCCGCGGCCGCGCTGGTAGGCCCGCTCCCGGTGCACGATGGTGGAGAGCGCGTCCACCGGCTCGCCGTTGATGAGGATGTCGAGCTTCACGAGGTCCGCTTCCTGGTAGCCGATCGGCTCATAATCGAGCGAAGCATAACCTCGCGAGAGGCTCTTCAGCTTGTCGAAGAAGTCGAACACCACCTCGGCCAGCGGGATCTCGTAGGTGATCTGGACCCTCTTGGTGCCGATGTACTTGATGTCCTTCTGCGTGCCGCGCCGATCCTGGCACAGCTGCAGCACCGCTCCCACGTATTCGTTGGGCACGTAGACGTGGGCGCGGAGCATGGGCTCCAGGAACTTCTCGATCTCGCCCTCGGGCGGCAGCTTGGCGGGATTGTCGATCCGTACCTCGCTCCCGTCCTTCTTGACGATCTTGTAGACGACCGACGGCGCGGTGGTGATCAGGTTCAGCCCGTACTCCCGCTCCAGCCGCTCTTGCACGATGTCCATGTGGAGCAGGCCCAGGTAGCCGCAGCGGAAGCCGAACCCCAGCGCCTGCGACGTCTCCGGCTCGTAGACGAAAGCGCTGTCGTTCAGGCGCAGCTTCTCCAGGGCGTCGCGGGTCGCCTCGTAGTCGGCCGAGTCCACCGGAAAGATCCCGGAGAAGACCATCGGCTTGATCTCCTTGAACCCCGGGAGCGGCGCGGCGGTGGGGTGGAGCGCGTCGGTCAGCGTGTCGCCCACCTTCGCGTCCTGGATGACTTTCACGTTGGCGACCACGAAGCCGACCTCGCCCGCGATCAGGCTGTCCTTCTCGCGCGCCTTGGGGGCGAATACCCCCACTTCGCTCACCTCGTATTCGCGGCGGTTGGACATGAACACGATCTTCTGGCGGGGGCGGACCGTTCCCTCGAAGATCCGCACCAGCATGATCACGCCGCGGTAGCTGTCGTACCAGCTGTCGAAGATGAGCGCCTTGAGCGGCGCCGCCGGGTCGCCCTTCGGAGGCGGAACGTCGTGGATGATCTCCTCGATCAGCTCCTCGATCCCCTTGCCCTCCTTCGCGCTGGTGGGGACCGCCCGGGAGGCGTCGAGCCCGATCACTTCCTCGATCTCGCGGCGGGTGCCTTCCACGTCGGCGCTGGGAAGGTCGATCTTGTTGATCACCGGCACCACGGTGAGGTCGTGCTCCAGGGCGAGGTAGACGTTGGCGAGCGTCTGGGCCTCGACGCCCTGCGACGCGTCGACCACCAGCACGGCCCCCTCGCAGGCGGCCAGCGAGCGGCTCACCTCGTAGGCGAAGTCCACGTGGCCGGGCGTGTCGATCAAGTTCAGCACGTAGTCCTTGCCGTCCTTCTTGCTGCGCCAGTTCATCCGCACGGACTGCGCCTTGATGGTGATCCCGCGCTCCCGCTCCAGATCCATGTTGTCGAGGAACTGGTCTTGGGCCTCGCGGGCGGACACGGTGCCGGTCAACTCCAGCAGCCGGTCGCTCAGGGTGCTCTTTCCATGATCGATGTGCGCGATGATCGAGAAGTTGCGCAGGTGCTGGTTCTCGGCGGCCATTGGCGAAGGGCGGGGTCTAACACGGTGATCCCCGAGGCACAATGCGCCGGTCAGAACGCACCCATGACGCCCGCTCTGTGAAAAGCTCAGCGCCGCCCTATCGGCGGCGGCTGGCGGGCCAGCTCTTGGCGGAACCACTCGACGGTGGCGCGGAGCCCCCGCTCCAGCGGGACCCGCGGCTCCCAGCCGAGTAGCGAGCGCGCACGGGAGATGTCCGGGCGGCGCTGGCGCGGGTCGTTCTCCGGGAGGGGGCGCACCGATCGCACCTTGCCCCCGCCTCCCGCGATCCGGCGGACCGCCTCGGCCAGCTCCAGCAGCGTGAGCTCGTTCGGGTCGCCCAGGTTCACCGGCAGTCCGTCACCCCGCTCCCAGAGCGCGAGCAGGCCGTCGACCAGGTCGTCCACGTAGCAGAAGCTGCGCGTCTGGGTGCCGTCGCCGAAGACGGTGAAGTCCTGGCCGCGAATCGCCTGGGTGATGAAGGCAGGCACCACCCGGCCGTCGTCGACGCGCATGCGGGGGCCATAGGTATTGAACACCCGGGCGATCCGGACCTTGGTCCCGTTCACGCGCGCGTAGGCGCTGATCAACGCCTCCGCGAATCGCTTGGCCTCGTCGTAGCAAGCCCGCGGACCGACCGGGTTGACGTTCCCGAAGTAGGTCTCGCGCTGGGGGTGCTCGAGCGGATCGCCGTACACCTCGGAGGTCGACGCATGCACCAGCACCGCCCCCGCCGCGCGGGCGAGATCGAGCGCGTTGCGCGTCCCGGCCGATCCAGCCTCCAGCGTCTGCAGCGGCAGGCGCTCGTAGTCGAGCGGCGAAGCGGGCGAGGCGAGATTGAAGACCGCGGCCGCCGGGCCGGTCACCGGGACGGGCCGGCAGACGTCGTGCTCGACCAGCCGGAACCGGGAGGCGCCTTGCAGATGAGCGAGGTTCTCCCGGCGGCCGGTGAGATAGCTGTCGACGGCGACCACCTCATGGCCCGCGCCGAGCAACCGATCGACGAGATGGCTGCCGATGAAACCGGCGCCGCCCAGCACCACCACGCGCATCCCGAATCCAGTCCTCTAAGTTCCGTGGCAATAAAGCATAGCGCCGCCGAATACGGCGGCGACTAGCGCACTCTACCGTACCGGTCCTCGAGCCGCACGACGTCGTCGAGCTCCGGCGTGGAGGCCTCGAGCACGTCGCTGTCCGTCAGGGCGGTCATGCGGTGGCGCAGCCCGGGTGTGATGTGGAAGGACTCGCCCGGGGCGAGCAGCCGCCGTTCCAACGCGTCACCCTCGCCCGTCTGCAGCTCGAGCCTGCCGGCGAGGAGGTGGATCGTCTCGTCCTTGGCGCGGTGGTAC
>DATFTN010000266.1:0-2693 GCA_035261845.1 Myxococcales bacterium
ACGAGGCCCGGTCCAAGCAGACGCGGTACACCCTGACGCTGGTCAAGAAGCTCTACGAGATCCTCTACCAGGGCCTGCCGAACCGGATGCCCGTCGCGCTGCGGCGCGACATGCCGCTGCACCGCACCTACTTCCACGACATCGTGCAGCCGGTGCAGATCCAGCCGGGACTGGAGCAGCTGTTCGACTTCATGAACAGCGAGGAGTTCCACAAGCTGCACCCCATCCGGCAGGCGACCCACTCGCACCACCGCTTCATGGAGATCTTCCCGTTCAGCGATCTTTCCGGGAAGGTCGGCCGGATGATGATGAACCTCATCCTGATCCGGCACGGCTACATGCCGGTCATCGTCCACAGCATGGATCGGCAGAAGTACTACGACGGCCTCCGCCTGCCCGCGACGCAGTTCGGACACGTGGTCATGGACGCCATGGACAACTCGCTGGACAACGCGTACCGGTACTTCATCCCGGGCTGGAACGAGATGTCCCGCAAGCGGGCCGCCAGCGAGTAGGCAGGCGCCGTCAGGCGCGCTCGTCCCCGAACCGATACACTGCGCGACCCATGCTGCTGGGAGCCCACGAGAGCACCGCCGGCGGCCTCCACGAGGCATTCGCCCGCGCCTTGGCCGACGGCGCCGAGGCCGTGCAGATCTTCACGAAATCCAGCCGGATGTGGCGCGCGAAGGAGATCACCCCGGCCGATGCCGAGCAGTTCCGCCGCGCGGCCACGCTGCCCGTCTCGGTGCACGCGAGCTACCTGGTGAACCTCGGCGCCGATCCCGGCGACCTGCGCGAGAAGTCCATCGCCGCCTTCGTCGACGAGCTGCGGCGGTGCGACCTCCTCGGGATCCCGCACCTCGTCCTCCACCCGGGGGCGAACCCGGACAAGCAGCGTGGGCTCGGCAACGTGGCGGAGGCGCTGGACCGCGTGTTCGCGGCGCACCGCGGGCCCTGCCAGGTGCTGCTCGAGACCGCCGCCGGCCAGGGATCTTCCCTGGGCAGCCGGTTCGAAGAGCTGCGCGAGATCCGCGACGCGTGCAAGAGCCCGGACCGGGTCGCCATCTGCCTCGACACCTGCCACGTGTTCGCGGCGGGGTACGACATCGCCTCGGATCGCGGCTACGAGTCGACCTTCGAACAGCTCGACCGCGTCCTGGGCGTCGACCGGATCCGCGCCTTCCACCTCAACGACAGCGTGAAGCCGCTGGGGTGCCGGGTGGATCGCCACGAGCACGTCTGCAAGGGGGAAATCGGGCCGCTCGCCTTTCGCAAGCTCGTGAACGATGAGCGATTCCGCGACGTTCCGGGGTACCTGGAGATCCCCCCCGAGGGGAATCGCGCCTGCCTCCTCCGCCTCAAGAAGCTGCGCGTCGACGCCGCGCCGGCTCGGAGGCGGGGGCGCGTTGCGCGGGCCACCCGACCCCAGTAAGGTGCGCACCTTCATGTCCCCACCCTCGCCGCCGGCCGAGCGGCTCGAGCCTGCCGCATCCGACGACCAGCTCCGCTTCAGGTTGCGGAAGCTCTTGTCGGTCGCCCGGTCTCACAAGCGGGCGCTCGTGCTCACGCACGACAACCCCGACCCGGACGCGGTGGCGAGCGCCTGCGGGCTGGCATTCCTCCTCGAGCACGGCGCCCACGTGCACGCCCAGGCGGCCTACGGGGGCATCATCGGGCGCGCCGAGAACAAGGCCTTGCTCAAGGTGCTGCACCTGCCCATCGAGCCCGTCGGGCGGGTGGAGGCCTCGCAATTCGACCTCGTCTGCCTGGTGGATACCCAGCCCGAGGTGGGGAACTACTCGCTGGCCGCCCGCTCCGCGCCGGAGCTGGTCATCGACCACCACCCGGCCCGGCCCGCTTCGCTGCTCTCGGCCTTCCACGACGTGGGCGGACCCGCGGGGGCCACCTCCACCCTGGTCACGCAGTACCTGCGCGCAGCCCGCCTGCTCCCGGGCCCCGCGCTGGCGACCGCGCTCTTCTACGGCATCAAGAGCGACACGCGGGACCTCGGCCGCGAGGTCGAGGGCGCGGACGTGGAGTGCTACAACTGGCTCTTCCCTCACGTGGACAAGCGGGCGCTGTCGCGCATCGAGCACCCGCAGGTGCCGGCGCGCTACTTCGCCGCCTATCACACGGCGTACGAGCGGGCGCGGCTCCACGGGAACGGGCAGGCCTGCGTGGTGGACCTGGGCGAGGTCTACGTGCCCGAGATCGTTCCCGAGGTGGCGGAGCGGCTGGTCAGCCTGGAGGGCCTGCGCTGGTCGCTGGCCACCGGCGCCTACAAGGGCGAGCTGTACCTCTCGCTGCGGCTCAACGACCGGCGCGTCAACGCCGGCAAGGTCGTGCGCGAGGTCTGCAGCGCGTTCGGCGGGAGCGCCGGCGGACACGGCGCGATGGCCGGCGCGCGCATCCCGCTCGACGGGCGCATCGAGGCGGAGCTGGCGCAGGAGCTGGCGGCGGCCTTCCTCAAGGTGTTCCACCTGCGCGCCGGTGTCGGAACGCCCCTCGTCCCTTGAGCCGTGATCTACCTCGACGCCAACGCGACCACCCCGCTCGACCCCGCCGTGATGGCCGCCATGATGCCGGCCCTGGGCGAGGTGTTCGCGAATCCCTCGTCGGTGCACAAGCCCGGGCAGGATGCGCGGGCCTTGCTGGACCGGGCCCGCGAGCAGTGCGGCGCCGCGCTCGAGTGC
>DATFTN010000267.1:0-19728 GCA_035261845.1 Myxococcales bacterium
ATGAGGTCGAGGCAATCGAGGTCGACGTCGTTGAGACCGAGGTGTGCGCCGACCTGGTGGTTGAGCAGGGACAGTTGGATGCTCAGCGCCCGCAGCGACTGCTTGATCGAGGCGGTCAACCGCCGCCGGCGCGCCGGCCCATCCGATTCGGTTGACGATATGGAACTCATACAATATCTACTCCGTATGGTCTGGTGTACGGAGGAAAGCGTAGCATGACAAGAAGAGACAGGATCATCTATTGGACCACGACGGGGATCGTCTCTGCCGTGATGGTCTTCAGCATCATCAACTTCACCGTGCTCGACCACTTCCCGTTTCCGGAAGGTGGTTTCGTCCATCTGGGATTTCCCGCGTATTTCAAGGCGGAGCTCACCATCGCCAAGATTCTGGGAGTGTCAGCGCTCTTGATCCCAGGCGTCCCGGCCAAGCTGAAAGAGTTCGCCTACTTCGGTTTCGCGATCACCTTGATCTCGGCCAGCATCGCCCACTCTTCCAGCGGCGACGCGAGGATCAGCGTGCTGTTCGTCATCGATCCGCTGATCTTCCTGGGCCTGCTGACCGTCTCCTACTTCTACTTCCGCAAGATGCGGAAGGCCGCGTCCTGATCAGGTCCAACAAGGGCTGCCTCGCCGCGACGAAGAACCCGAACCTGGAACGTGCAAAGCGCCTGCTACCGGAGTTCGCGGTCGTAACGGTCGAGAAGTACGGGGTGCCGCCGCACGACGCGCCGGCGGATCCAATGGGCGGCTGCTCTCCGACCTTCCATGCGCATCACACCGTCAGCCAGCGCGTGGCCGATTACCAGCGCATCCTCGCCCAAGTGGAGTCGTCGCCATGGTGGGACGGCCGCGTCGTCTTGTTCGGCGGTTCGGAGGGCGGGGCGGCCGTCTCCATGTTGGCGCCTCGCGTCCGGCCGACCGCAGTGGTCGTCTTCTCCACGGCGCCTGGCCGATCCTTCCGCCAGACCTTCAAGCTCGCCGTCCCTCCGGAAGTCGCCGCCCAGGCCGAGTCGGAGTTCGCGAAGATCAAGGCCGATCCCCAGAGTCCGAAGCTCTGGGGAGGAAGCTCCTACCGGTGGTGGGCCGACATCCTGGACCACGATCTGACGGCGGACCTGCTGTCGGTGGGGGCTCCGATCCTGCTCGTCCAGGGCGAGCGAGACCGATCGGCGCCCGTCCAGGTCGCGCGCATGGTGCGGGACGACTTTCAACACGCTGGCCACCGCAACCTGACCTACTGGGAGCTGGCGGGTTACGACCACCAGATGCAAGACGCGGCCGGAGCATCGCACCTCGATGAAGTGATGCAGCGCATCTCGGGCTGGCTGGTGTCGAAGATCGGCGTTACGCCGGGCCACTGATCGACGGGGTCCCCCGATGGTCTTCGGGACCAGCTCGGCCGCATCGCCAGGACGTTCCGCGCATCTGCATAGCGCGCCGACTGGCGCTCCCCCGAGGAGGAAGCCATGGCCAAGCCCGTCTGTGTGGTCGCCGGCGTCGGTCCGGGAAACGGAGCGGCCTTTGCCAGGCGGTTTGCCAGCGAGGGACGCAGTCGCCTTGCTGGCCCGCACCACGGATCTGACCGCGCAGCTCGCCTCCAGCCTGCCGGACGCGCACGCCTACGCGTGCGACGTGACGGACGCGTCGTCCGTCGCGGGCGCGTTCGACGCCATCCGCCGCGGCCTCGGCGACCCGGAAGTCCTCGTCTACAACGCCGGCTCCGGCGTCTGGGGCAGCGTCGAGGAAGCGACCGCGGCGGACTTCGAGTATGCCTGGCGCGTCAACGCGCTCGGCGGCTTCCTCGCATCCAAGCAGGTCATTCCGGCGATGAAGCGCGCCGGTCGCGGGAGCATCGTCTTCGTGGGCGCCACTGCCTCGCGAAAGGGAGGGCCGCGATCGGCCGCCTTCTCCTCCGCCAAGGGGGCGCAGCGAAGCCTGGCGGAATCGACGGCCCGCGCCCTCTGGCCCGCGGGCATCCACGTGTCCCTCATCGTCGTCGACGGCGTCGTCGATCTCCCGAGGACCCGGGAGAGGATGCCGGACAAGCCGGACTCTTTCTTCATCAAACCTGACGACGTAGCCGAGGTCGGCTTCCGCCTCACCCAGCAAAGACCGTCTGCATGGTCGTTCGAGGTGGAGGCGCGGCCGTTCCGGGAAACCTGGTAGCTAGCAGCCGCAGCTCAGCGCGAAAGCCAGGGCGCGTTGAAGACGTGCAACAAGAGCACGACGGCGCAAGCCCAAGGCCATCGTCCGCCGAAACTCCCGTGCCGCCTTGCCCCGGCCGCATAGTACGCGCAACAGGCGACGATGAACGCCAGCTCGACGAACCACCAGCCGGTGGGCAGGAGCCGCCACAGGCCCAGCCCGACGTGCGCCGCCGATCCCGGCCAGAGGGCCAGGTCGCCGGGATGCATCGGCCAGTCGAGCAGGAAATGCGAGAAGACCGAGACGCCGAGGATATAAGCGACCGCCCAGCCGCGCCGCGCGAAGCACAGCGCGTAGAGCAGCGACCAGAACAGCGCCGCCGCCAGCGAGTGCGACCAGTCGATGAAGTCGAGCCGGAAGCCGGGAGGAACGCCGGGTGTCGGGGTGACGCGCTCGATACCCAGGGGCACGAAGAGGCCGAACAACAGGTCGAGCAGGGCCACGCCGACGAGGAGCGCCCAGGTAGGCGCGCGCGGTTGCCGCGCCTTGAGAGCGAGGGCGGCGGCGAAGTGGCCGGCGTACATCAGCGGTTCCGGCGCGGTCGATCCAGCCACGCCAGCAGCGGGATGGGCAGGGCGAATGCGACGAGCGTGAACAGCGCGAATCCAGTCGAGCTCATGGCGACCCGTCTACACCCTGGCGCGCGCGAGAGTCATCCTGCCCCGGAACTCGATGCGTCCCTCTACGCGGCTTCGGGCCGCGGGGGCCACCACAAGATGCCTGCCACCAGGACGAGCAGCGCCGCGCCCGCGGCGAGCGGCGGTTGAGCGAGCGTAAGGATCTGGAAAACGACCGCGGCCGCGATGAATCCCGCCAGGGGACGTCCCCACCGTTCGCGACGCAGAATTTGCATCGCCACGACCACGATGAAGACGAGCGCAAGGGCGAAGAAAGCGACCTGGACATGGTTGAGAATGCGCCCGCGGCTCGACCCTTCCGAGAGCTGCTTGATGCCGATCATCATGCGCCGCTCCATCATGAAGTGGATCGGCTCGAAGATGGAGCGGTCGAAGGCGACGCCGAGCAGCGACCGGCCGCTGGCACCGCGCCCGCGAATGAGCAATCGGGTGGTCGAGGCATCGACGGGCTCGAGAACGAATGACCAGCTGCCGTCTTCGGGCCCGGTCGGAGGGGTGCCCGCGACGTGGGTCCCGAATCCGAGAGCGCGGCCGGCCAGGTAGACGTGAAGCGTGGCGAACCCGATGCCTCCAGCCTTGCGCTTGGGATACATCCAGAGCTTGTCGCCGACCTGCCACGACTGCTTCTCGGGGCTCAACCGATCCTCGGTCGGCATCTCGCAGCCGACCAGGTTCTCCAAGAGGTCGTAGCTGTAGAAGCCTCCGCGGTCCTGGCCGAGCTGCGCCATCCAGGGCCACGCTCGCCCGATCGGCGCTTGTATGGTGATCGCGCGCGTTTCCTGCGCGACCGCGCTGGCGATGATCTCGTCGCCCGGGAGGGGACGCCGCATCTCGTCGTCCGTGGCGCCCCATCGCAAGTACCACGGCCGCACGATCAGGAAGAAGGCGACGATGATCGCGATGGAGACCACGAGGAGAGCGAGGGCCCGCATCGGTCAGTGCTCCGCGACAGGGCGCTCTGGATAGAGCAGCCGGCCGTTCTCGACCCGCAGAAAGTCTGTCGGCTTGTGCCGCTCGGTCTTCTGCGCGTCGAGAATGTGAAGGACCTCCATCCCACGCACGGTCAGTGCGTCGGAAATCAGCCGGCGATGACACTGCCACCAAAGCCGCTCGGCGCACATGGTCGGGCGCACTTGACGGAGACTCAGACTTAAGTCCTATCTGGGCGGTGCGCGCGCCGCAAAACCTGGTCGCGGGACTGGCCCTGGTCGCGACCGCGATCGTAGCCCTCGGCGGCAGCATGGAGCTCGGGTCGGGCCGCTTCTACGCGGTCGGCCCGGGCCTGCTCCCGCGCGGCATCGCCACGCTCCTCGGATTGCTCGGCGTCGCGCTCGTGATCTGCTCGCTGTTGAAGGACGGCGACCCGCTGGGCCGCTGGCCCCTGCGCGGGCCGATCTTCGTCTTCCTCGGCGTAGCGGCGTTCGCGCTGAGCATCCGCGCCGTCGGGCTCGCCTTGGCGGGCCCCCTGGTGGCGATGATCAGCGGCGCCGCATCGCCGGAGACGCGCCCGAAAGAGCTGATCGCCTTCGCGCTGGTGGTGACCGGGCTTTCCATCGCCCTCTTCCGCTACGTGCTCAACCTTCCCATTCCCATCCTGATCGTCCCCGGCGTCCTGGTGCTCTGACAAGCGCTGCCGATGAACGACCTCCTCGCGAATCTCTTGCTCGGGTTCTCGACCGCGCTCTCGCTGCAGAACGTCGGCCTCGCCTTCATCGGCTGCCTGGTCGGCACGCTGATCGGCGTCTTGCCCGGCATCGGTCCCATCGCGACGATCACCATGCTCCTGCCGATCACCTTCAACTTCGACCCGGTGGGAGCGCTGATCATGCTGGCCGGGATCTATTACGGCGCGCAATACGGCGGCTCCACCACCGCGATCCTGGTCAACATCCCCGGCGAGGTCACGGCGATCGTCACCACGCTCGATGGACACCAGATGGCCCGGCAAGGCCGGGCCGGCGTGGCGCTCGGCATCGCGGCGATCGGCTCCTTCTTCGCGGGGTGCGTGGCGACCATCGTGATCGCGGCGCTGGCGGCCCCGCTGGTGAAGCTCGCGCTGCTCTTCGGACCGGCCGAGTACTTCTCGCTGATGGTCCTCGGGCTGGCCTTCGCGGTGGTGCTGGCGCGCGGATCCGTGCCCAAGGCGCTGGCGATGATCCTGTTGGGGCTCCTCCTCTCGACGGTGGGGACCGACCTGGAGACCGGCGCGGAGCGCCTCACCTTCGGGCTCTCGGCGCTCACCAGCGGCATCGACTTCGCCGTGCTGGCGATGGGGGTGATCGGGTTCGCCGAGGTGCTGAAGAACCTCGAGTCTCCCGAGACGCGGGACTTGGCGAAGCAGCCCATCGGACGGCTCCTCCCAGGCCGCGAAGACCTGAAGCGCGCGGCCGGCCCGATCATGCGCGGCACCGTGGTCGGGACTGCGCTGGGCATCTTGCCCGGCAACGGAGCGGTGCTCGGACCGTTCGCCTCCTACGCGTTGGAGAAGAAGCTGGCGAAGGACCCGAACCGCTTCGGCAGGGGCGCGATCGAAGGCGTGGCCGGACCGGAATCGGCCAACAACGCCGGCGCGCAGAGCTCGTTCATTCCCCTTCTCACGCTCGGCATCCCGCCCAACGCGGTGATGGCCTTGATGGTCGGCGCGATGACCATCCACGGCATCGTTCCCGGGCCGCTGGTGATGACGAAAAACCCCACTCTCTTCTGGGGAATGATCGCCAGCATGTGGGTGGGCAACTTGATGCTGCTCATCATCAACCTGCCGCTGGTCGGCATCTGGGTGAAGTTCCTCGATGTGCCGTACAGGCTGATGTACCCGGCCATCCTGGTCTTCTCCTGCATCGGCATCTACTCGGTGAACAACTCGCCTTCCGACGTGATGCTGACCGGCGTCTTCGCCCTGGTCGGGTATGCGCTGCTGAAGCTGGGTTTCGAGACGGCCCCGCTGCTGCTCGGCTACGTGCTGGGCCGGCTGATGGAGGAGAACCTCCGCCGGGCCCTGCTCATCGCCCGCGGGCACTTCGCCACTTTCGTCGAGCGGCCCGTCAGCGCGGGTCTCCTCGGGGCGGCGCTGATCGTCCTGGCCGCCGCGATCCTTCCTTCGGTGCGCCGGGGGCGCGCGGAGGTCTTCACCGAATGACCCGCCGTCGTGCGGGGTGCGTTTCCCTCGAAAGGAGCAATCCCATGATCAAGCGACTGCTGCTCTTCGCCGCTCTGCTGGGACTGTCGGCCGGCGCCGCTCACGCGGCCTATCCCGAGCGTCCCATCACGCTCATCGTACCGTTCGCCGCGGGAGGACCGACCGACGTCGTGGCGCGAATCGTCGGCGACCACATGTCCCGCACGCTCGGCCAGCAGATCGTGGTCGAGAACGTGACCGGAGCCGGCGGCACCACCGGCACCACCCGCGCCGCGCAGGCGACCCCGGATGGGTACACGATCATGATGGGGCACATGGGGACGCACGGCGCGGCGCCGGCCGTCTACCCGAACCTCAAGTACGACCCCCAGAAGGACTTCCTCCCCATCAGCCTCGCCGCGGGCACGCCGATCCTGATCGTCGCCAAGAAGAATTTCCCTCCCAAGGACCTGAAGGAGTTCGTCTCGTACGCGAAGGCGAATTCCGAGAACCTGAACGAGGCGCACGCCGGCGTCGGCTCGGTCTCGTACACCACCTGCTCGCTGCTCAACTCCATCCTGGGCATCAAGCCCACTCGGGTGCCCTACCAGGGGACCGGACCCGCGCTGAACGACCTGGTCGGCGGACAGGTCGATTACATGTGCGACCAGATCGTGAACCTCACCCCGCAGATCCAGGCCGGCAGCATCAAGGCGTACGCGATCGCGACCGAGAAACGGTCGCCCGCGCTCCCCGACGTGCCCACCACCAAGGAGGGCGGGCTGCCGGAGTTCCAGGTGACCGCCTGGAACGCCATGTTCGCGCCCAAGGGGACGCCGAAGGAGGTCGTGACCAAGCTGAACGACGCCCTGGTCAAGGCGCTCGACGACGAGGCGACGCGAAAGCGGCTGCTCGACCTGGGCGCCGTCATCCCCGACCGCGCGGGCCGGACGCCCGAGGCGCTGGAGAAGCTGGTGGCGAGCGAGATCACGCGGTGGAACAAGGTCCTCAGGCCGCAGACCGCGTCGAAGTGAGGGGTTAGACTGCGCGCGTGCGCAGGGTGTCGAAGCGGCTCGTCGTCAACGCGGACGACCTGGGTTACGACCCGGAGATCGACCGCGGCATCTTCGAGGCGCACGCGCGCGGCATCGTGACCAGCGCTACCGCCATGGTGGAGACGCCTTTCGCCGCCGAGGCGCTCCGCGCGGCCCCCTCCTCGCTGGGCGTGGGGCTGCATGCGGTGCTCGACCCAGCTCTTCCGCGGGCGCAGGCGGAAGCGGAGCTGCTGCGGCAGGTGGCTCGCTTCGCCGCGCTGCGCGGCGCGCCGCCCACGCATCTCGACAGCCACAAGCACCACCACGCCCGGCCCGAGCTTCTGGCCGCCTTCGCCGCCGTCGCGGGAATGCACGGCCTGCCGGTGCGCGCGCTGGACGGACCGATGCGCGACTTCTTGCGCGCGCACGGCGTCCGCACGGCCGACCACTTCCTCGGCGACGCCGACCTGCGCCCTTGCTGGACGCCGGACCGCCTCTTGGCGGCGCTGGCGGCGCTGCCGGAAGGAACCACCGAGCTGATGTGCCACCCCGGGTACGCGCCGTCGCACGCGCGCACTTCCTTCGGCGCGGAGCGCGAGGTGGAGCTCCGCGCGCTCTGCGATGCGCGTACGCGGGAGGCGCTCGACCGCGCCGGGGCGGCGCTGGCCACGTTCAAGAATTTGTAACCTGCCGTTCCCGTGCATAATCGCGGCATGAAAAGAATCTGGATCGGACGCGTCCTGTCGGTCGTCCTCTCGCTGCTCTTCGCTTTCAGCGCGGGGATGAAGCTCATCGTCCACCCAGAAGTGTTGAAGGGGATGGATCACCTTGGGCTACCGCGGTCGATGACCCGGCCGCTGGGCGCCGTCGAGCTGCTCTGCGTGATCGTCTATCTCATCCCGAAGACCTCGGTCCTCGGGGCAATCCTGGTCACCGGGTACGTAGGCGGAATCATCGTCACCCACTGGCGCCTGGGCGAGCCGTTCTATTTCCAGACCCTCATCGGCCTCTTGATCTGGCTCGGCGTCTATCTGCGCAGGCCTCAGATCCGCGAAATGCTCTGGCCCACCTCGAGCGGAACGGCGCCTCCCGGGCACGCGGTTTGACGCATCGCGTCTCGCCCCGGGACAAGTCCTGTTGCCTGCCGCCTGGCCCGAAAAAAAAATTATTTTTTTTCTGGGCAGCCTTGGTGATGTCTCCTGGCCGTGCGGGCTGGCTTGCCGCCCGCCCACTCGACCTGGGCCAAGGGTGTCAGACCCCCGCTGTACAGTGTTCGCGAGTTGGACCAGGGGCAGATGTGCGCGCCGGCTGAGGAGGACCGGACGACGGTTCGATATGCGACGGGGCGCCCCGCCCGAAGTGGCTGGCTCGCCCTTCAGTTCGGTAGTGCTAGCTACTGACGCGCCTCGCATGCGCGCCGGAGATGTTTCGTGTCCCGTTCCTTTCATGTGGCATGGGCGGTCCTGCTCGCCGCGTGCAGCAGCCGCAGCCCGGTGGCGCGCGCTCCGATCGGCGCCGACTGGCAGGAAGGACGCCTCCCGGTCAGCGTCTACGAAGGCGAGCCGCAGAAGGGCGGCACGATGGTCGTCAGGCTCGACCAGGAGCCGCCCAGCCTGGACAAGCTCACAGACTCGGCGCTGGCCATCGACTGGCTGCTCGAGCGCAAGGTGCTCGAGTCGATGGCCGAGCTGGACGCGAGCAAGCATCCCGACTACTCGCTCAAACCGGCGCTGGCGACCGATTGGAACATCTCCCCCGACCAGCTGACCTACACGTTCCACCTCCGGCGCGGCGTGAAGTGGCACGACGGGGCGCCGTTCAGCGGCAGGGACGTGGTGGCGACGCTGCGCAAGATCCAGGATCCCAGCGTCCGCGCCATGCACCTGCGCAACAACTTCGAGGACCTGGCGGACATCTCCACTGCTCCGGGCGACGACTTCACGGTGATCGCGCATTACCGAAAGCCGTACTTCCTCGCTTTTCGTGCCCTGGCCACGCTGAGCATCTACCCGGCCCACCTCCTGGAAACGGCCGGCGACATGATGCACAGCCCGATGCACCGCGCCCCCGTCGGGACGGGGCCGTTCCGATTCGAGGAGTGGAAGAGCGGCGACCGCATCTCCTTCGTGCGCAACGATCAGTACTGGGGCCGCAAGGCGCATCTCGACCGCGTCGTGTACCGGATCGTGCCCGATTCCGCGGTGGCATTTCAGCTCTTGAAGCGGGGCGAATTCGACCTCTACCTGCAGCTCCAGCCGCAGCAATGGGCGCGCGACCTGGAGGCGGCCGGCCTCAAGGCCAGCCTCTACCGGATCAAGTTCTTCAACCCCAACTACAACTGGATCGGCTGGAACGAGGAGCGGCCCTACTTCTCCGACCCGCGAGTCCGCCAGGCGATGAACTACGTCATCGACACCGAAGGCATCCGCAACAGCTTCCTGCTCGGCCTCGACCGCCCCACGACTTGCATCTTCTACCTCGAGTCTTCCGCCTGCGACCGGTCGCTGGTGCCGCGCCCCTACGATCCCGCGCAAGCGGCGAGGCTGCTCGACGAGGCCGGCTGGCGCGACCACGACGGCGACGGGCTACGCGACAAGGACGGGGTCCCGTTCCGCTTCACCTTCCTGATGAACTCCGACTCGGTGTTCCTCGCCAAGCTCGCGCCTTACCTGCAGCAGGAGCTGCGCAAGCTGGGCGTGGAAATGGAGATCCGCAAAGTGGATTGGGCCCTGTTCGTCCAGCTCGTCGGCGAGCACCGATTCGACGCGATGTCGCTGCGCTGGGGCAACAGCGACGTGGTCCAGGATCCCTACGAGATCTGGCACTCGTCGCAGGCGAAGGACGGCTCGAACTTCGTCTCCTTCAAGAACGCGGAGGCAGATGCGCTCATCGAGCAGGCGCGCGCGACCCTGGACGACGCGCGCCGCAACGAGCTCTACCGGAAGCTGGGCCGCCTGCTGTACGAAGAGGCGCCCTACACCTTCCTCTACAACCGCCCTTCGCTCGACGCCGTGCGCGTCGGCGTCCGCGGGATCCGGCCGTCGGTGGCCTGGTACGACATGCAGGACGTCTGGCTCGCGCGGCGGTGAGCCTGACGCTGACCAGGCGGCTTGCGGCGATGGTGCCGATCCTGCTCGGCATCACCCTGGTCGCCTTCGCCGTCGTACGCGCCGCGCCGGGGGACGTTCTCGCGCTACAGGGCGACACCGCGCTTCGCGCGGGCGGCGCGACCGTGGCGCAGGTGCGCGAGTACCGGCGCTCGATGGGCCTCGACGATCCGTTTTTCTCGGGCTACGCGCGTTGGCTGGGGCACCTGGTCCGCGGCGACCTTGGTCGCTCCTTCCGCGACGGCCGCCCGGTGCTGGTCCTGCTTTCCGAGGCGCTTCCGGTGACGCTGCTCCTCGCGCTTCCCTCGCTGCTGCTGGGCTTCCTGCTCGCCGTCCCCATCGGCATCGTCTCGGGCGCAAGGCCCGGGGGGATCCTCGACCGGGCTTTCTCCGGGCTCGTCTTCCTCCTCTACTCCTTGCCCATTCAATGGGTGGCCCTGGTGCTGGTCGTCGCCGCGGCCGGGACCGGCATCCCCATCTACGGCCTGCGGTCGGAAGGCGTCCGCTCGCTGGGGGACCTGCTCCTCCACCTCGTGCTGCCGATCGCATGCCTGACCTACGGGTCGCTCGCGGTGGTCTCGCGCTACCTGCGCAGCTCGATGCTCGAGGCGATGGGCCAGGATTACGTGCGCACCGCCCGCGCCAAGGGGCTGTCCGAGTCCGCGGTCGTGCTCAAGCACGCGCTGCCCAACTCGCTGCTCAGCTTGATCACGCTCTTCGGCCTGATGTTCCCGGCGCTGACCTCCGGCGCGGTGATCATCGAACGGATCTTCGGCCTGCCCGGGATGGGCAAGCTGACCTTCGACGCCGTGCTCGGCCGCGACATACCGGTGCTGATGGGCACCATCACGCTGGCCGGCGTGGTCACGATGATCGGGATCCTCGTCTCCGACCTCCTCTACGCGGCGGCCGATCCGCGCATCTCGCTCCGGGGAAGGCGTCCGTGAGGCGCACGGTCTGGAGCCGCTTCTCCCGGCAGCCCCGCAACCTGTTCGGGCTGGGGCTCGCCCTGGCACTCGTGGCGCAAGCCGTCTTCGCCGATTTCCTCGCCAGCGATCGCCCCATCGTCCTGCACAAGGCGGGCAAGCTCTATCTGTTTCCCAATCTCTTCGCGTACCGAGACTTGCCCGCGCTCGACCGTCCAGGCCCCGGCGACTGGGCGCTGTGGCCGCCGCTCCGTCACGGCCCCTACACGATTCCCCCGCTCGGAGCGCGCGTGGCGCCGCTGCCCGAGCCGCCGAGCGCGGACCATCCGCTGGGCACCGACAACGCCGGCCGCGACACGCTCGCCCGGCTGCTGCACGGCGCGCGCGCCTCGCTGGGCGTCGGCATTGCCGCTGCGGCGGTGCAGGTGTCGCTCGGGCTCGCGCTCGGCGTCCTGGCCGGGTACCTGAGGGGCTGGGTGGACCTGGTGATCACCCGCGTCGCCGAAGTGCTGCTCAGCTTTCCGCTTCTCCTCCTGCTCCTGGTGGCGCAAGGCGCCCTGGAGCGGTCGACACTCGTAAGCACGATGGCGGTGATCGCGCTGACGCGCTGGGCGGACACCTCCCGCCTGGTCCGCGCCGAAGCGCTGCGGGTGCGCGAGATGCCGTACGTCGAGGCGAGCCGCGCGCTGGGGAGCTCGCCGCTGCGCACCTTGCTCCGCCACGTGCTGCCCAACTGCCTCTCGCCGGCGCTGGTGGCGGCGACCTTCGGGGTGGGCTCGGCCATCCTGCTGGAGAGCGCGCTCAGCTTCCTCGGCTTCGGCGCGCCCGAGCCGACCGCGTCCTGGGGCCTGCTCATGGCCGACGGCTTCCAGGACGTGCTCGACCCCAACGCGCGGCTGCTGGTGCTCCTGCCCGGCCTGGCCATCTTCCTGGCCGTGAGCGCCTTCAACCTGATCGGCGAAGGGCTGCGCGACGCGCTCGATCCGCGGGCTCAGGGCGCGGTTGCGCCCTCGGCGTTCAGGACCTCCGACCAGAACCGCGCGTTGTAGCCGGCGCCGAACCCGGGAGGCTGCGGTCCGGATCCCGCCACGAAGAGCGTGCCCGACGTGAAGTAGCCGGTGGAGAGCGAAGTGCTGAGCGAAGCGCTCACTCCGCAGATCCTGGCCAGCTCGTTCGAGTCGAGCGCCGCGGCCCCGGGAGTCACCACCCACGACGTGTCGATGGTACGGACGCTGAAGCCGCTGGCGAGGAAGGCCCCCGAGAAGAAGGCGCCTGAGGCCGCGAACGAGAACGGCCCGTAGGAGTAGAGCGGGAAGGGAATCGGGCAAGCGGCGATTCCCGCCGTGAGCGGAAACGATTGCCCCCCGCTCGAGCCGTCGCCGGTCGATCCGGTGGTTCCGGAGGCGATGCCCGAACCGGTGGTGCCGGAGGCGATCCCCACTCCGCCGGAGTAGCCGTCCCCCCAGATGTCGAGGCCCGCGACCGAAGGGCTGGTCGTGGTCGTGCCCCCGAGGCCGAGACCGAGGCTGAGTCCGAGGCTGACGGTCAGCGAGCTGAACCCGCTGCTCGAACGCGCGAAGGCGCGGGGCCGCTGCGGTACGCCCATGTTGATGACGCGAGGCACTTCCATCAGGAAGATCTTGCGGGAGGTGCTGGGCGGAGGCGAGACGAAGAGGGCGATGCCGGAGAAGTCGGTGGTCGCTTTCTGGAAGTCGGGAGCAGCTCCGCGCCAGCGCACGTAGACGTCGGCATTGGCGACCGGATTGCCGCTCGCGTCGGCGATCATCACGGCGCCCGCGGCCCTGCCGTCGGCTCGCAGGGCAGCAACCGCGTCGGCATAGAGCGGCGCCGGGGGCACGAAGACGCTCGCCTGCGCGAGGGCAGCGGCAGCCTGCACCCGGCCCGAGCCCGAAAAGCGATCCCAACCCTTCTGGCCGATCTCGTCGGCGGCGGTGGCTTGCAAGAGCGGCCGCACCGAGTCCGGCGCGACGCCCGCCCCGATCAGCACGGCCGCGGCAGCGCTCACGTGCGCGGTGGCGGGCGAGGTCCCGGCAAAGTCCCACCAGCTGATGTTCGTGGGCGACAGGCATGCCACCACCGGCTGCGTGCACGCCGGGAACGACTGACCCAGGGCCCCGTCGAACAGCCCGTCGCCGTTGACGTCCTGGCTGGGATCGCCTCCCGGACCGACCAGGTCGAGCGCCTCGCCGAAGTTGGAGTAGTAGGAGACGGCGTAGACCTTCACCGGGTCGAGCGTGAAAGCCCCTACCGAGAGGACGTCCGGGAATGCGGCCGGATGAAGAATCTGGCGGGTGCCGGTGTTGCCGCTCGCACCGACGATGACGACATGGTTCGCTCGGGCGCGGGCAATCGCGTCCGTCATGGTCACGCCCGGCGTGTAGTTGCGGGCGAAGTCGAGCGAGAGGTTGACGACCTGCGCGCCGTGGGCGACCGCGTACCGGATGCCCTCCGCGAGCCAGAACTCGGTCCCGCGGTTGTCCGAATCGAGCACCTTGATCGGCATGATGGTGGCGCCTGCCGCAGGACCCACGTAGGGGATGGCCGCGGAGGAGAAGAATCCTTGGCCGGCGATGATGCTCGCCATGGCGCTGCCGTGGCCGTTGTCGTCGTTGGCGTGGGCGTCGCCGTTCACGAAGTCCCAGCCCTGCGCAAACTGCGTCGCGGCGAAGACGGGCGCCTGGGCGTACGTGCCGGACAGATCGAAGTAGTTCTCATAGGCGACGCCGCTGTCGAGCACCGCGACCACGGGAGCGGGGGCACTGGCGAACAGCAGTGTGGAATCGCCCGGGGCCCCGGCGGCGGGGAAGTGCCAGGTCTGGGGATACGCCGTGCTGCCGAGGAAGATGCGATTCGGTTCGGCGGAGGCGATGCCGGTAGTGGCGCGCAGCGTGTCCAGCGCACCCTGGAGGGGCACGAAGGGCGGCACCTGCACCAATTCGAACACCCCCTGGCCCAGGGAGATGGTCGTCGCTCCGACGAGAGCCAGGGCGTCCGAGCAGGCGGTCGGGTCAACCAGGAGCACCGCCTGGTCGCAGCTCACGATGATCTGCTGCGGCGCGATGACCTGCGGCAGCCCATCGATGACCTGCGTCACGCGGGGAACCGCGCCAGCAGGGCCGGCCAGCGCCAGCAACGCGATCAGCGATCCTACGACGCCTCTTCTGCGGATACCTGACGTATTCATCGTCCGACCTCTCGAGTCCTCAAGCCGCTCCCGGCAGGAGCACCGTGAAGGTGGTGCCCTGACCAGGCCTGCTGTCCACGCGGAGCTCTCCGCCGTGCTGCTGGACGATCTCGCGGGTGATCACCAGACCCAGGCCCGCGCCGTTCCCCTTCCCCGCGCCGAAGAACGGCGTGTAGAGATCGGGCAGGTCCTCGGGCGAGATGCCCGGGCCCTGGTCAGCAACGGCGATTCGCGCGCTGGAGCGGGGCTGCGGCTCCGGCTGCCTGGAGAACGGGGAACCCTCCACCTCGATCCGCGGGCCGGGCCTGGGAATGAGCAGCGGATCGCCGCGCGTCAGCCGCACCGAGACCAGCGTGCCCTTGCCCGAATAGTGGATGGCGTTGCCGACCAGGTTGGTGAGCACCTGCACCAGCCGATCGAAGTCGCCCAGCACCTCCGGCAGCCCTTCGTCGACCGCCAGCGCCACGTAGATGGACTTCACCGAGGCGAGAGGCTTGAGCGCGTCGATCGCCGTCCGGGCGACTCGCGGAAGGTCGACCCTTTCCCGGGCGAACTTCACCGCTCCGGCTTCCATCTGCGCCAGCTCCAGGGTGCGGTCCACCAGCTTCGAGAGCCGGGACGCCTGCGAGGAGATGACCTGGAGGCCCTCCCGCCCCTGATCGCGCAGCTCCGGAGCGTCCCCGACCATCTCGCCGTACGCCTGGATGCTCTTGAGCGGCGTGCGGAACTCGTGCGCCATGTGGGCGAGCAGCTCGCTCTTGCGGCGCAGATCGTCGATCAGGCGCGCATTCTCGAGCACCGACCCAGCCAGCGCCGCGAACGCGTTCAAGAGCCCCAGGTCCCTTTCGGAGAGCAGCGATCCCACCCGGCGGGAATCGACGTAGAGGATGCCCAGCTGCCGCCCGCCGAACCGGATCGGCGCGCAGAGCACCGAGCGCAGCCCGAGGTCGAGGATGCTCCTCCGCGTGCTCAGCTCCTCGCGGCCGACGATGTCCGCCACCGCGAGCACCTCGCCGCTGCGCAGCACCCGATCGGCGACGGTGCGCGAGATGCGCAGGGTCGCGCCGGCGTCCTCGCCCCGCACCGCGGCCACCCGGGGCACGCTCCCTTCCTCGGTGAGGAGGATGAAGCCGCGCTCCGCCCCGGTGAGGAACAGCGCCTCGTCGAGCACGTCCTCGAGCAAGGACGGGGAGCCGTTGCGCGCGGCCAGCCGCTGGGCCGCCTGCGTCAGGGCGTCCACCTGCGAGAGCGACCTGCGCTCCAGCGCCTCGACGTCCTTCTGCAGCCGCTCCACCTCGCGCAAGTCCGGCGCCGCCCCCAGCTTCTCGAATGCCGCGTGCGCGCGGTGAAGGGCGGCGGAGGCCTGCACGGGATCGCTGCGATCCAGCGCCAGCACGCAGGCGACGCAGTCGATGCGCGCCAGCTCCAGCGAGGCGCCGGCTCCCTGCAGGACCACCCGCGCTACCTGGACCGCCGCGGCCGCGGCAGCTCCGTCGCCCCGGGCACGTGCCGCCAACGCCGAGACCCGCTGGAGGTTTCCCTGCTCGACGAGGTTGTTCGATTCGACGGCGAGCTGCAGCGCCGCCGAGGCGCGCGCTCCGGCCGCCGCCGGGTCCCCCTCCATCAAATCCAGCTCGGCCAGCCTCCGTTCCGTCTCCACCACCTCGTCTCGCGCCCCGATGCGCTGCGCGATCTCCAGGGTCTGGCGGTAGAGCGCTCCGGCCCGCGCCGGGTCGCCCGAGAGCGCGGCAATCTCGCCCAGGTTGCCGCGCACCATCGCGTCGATGCGCGCGTGACCTCCCGCCTCCTGGATCTCCGCCAGGGCCCGCTCGAGCAGCTCCTTTGCCCTGGGCAGGTCGCCGCGCTCGCGGTAGAGCGAGCCGAGATTGTTGAGCAGGAGCAGCCGCTCCTCGAGCGTCTGGCTCCGCTCCCGCAGCTTCTCCCAGGCCTCGAGCGCGCCGTCCCAGTCGCCCGCCAGGTAGCGGGCGGCGCCGAGGTTGTTCCAGGCGATCGCCTCCTGGCGCTCGTCGCCCAGCGAGCGGTAGAGCTCCAGGGCCCGCCACGTCTCGCGCGCCGATCGGCCGTACTTCATCAGGAACCGGTACGCCGTTCCCAGACCGGCTCGCGCGTCGGCCTCGGCGCGCGTGTCGCCTGCGCGCCGGGCGATCAGCACCGCTGCCCGCTCCTCGACCAGGGCGCGGCGTCCATCGCCTCGATGCCATGCGCAGGTGCCGAGCAGGTGATGGAGCCGGGTGGCCGCACCGGCATCTTTGCGAGCGCGCGCGATCGGCAGCGCCGCCGCGGCGATCTCCTGCGCGCGGGCGTAGGCGCCGAGCATCGCCTCCGCGCGCGCCTCGACGGTCGCCACCGCAAGCGGATCGCCACCGGCGGCCCGCGCCCGGCCGAGCGCCTCGAGCACCTGCTCGAAGCGGCCTTCCTGCCAGCGCGCCTGGGCGATCTTCTGCCAGATGCGGCCGGCGGATCCGCCGCGCGCGAGTGCCTGGGCATACTCGCGCCGCGCGGGGGCGGGAAGGCCGGCGAGGGCGAGGCAATCGCCCGCGCGTTCGCAGAGAAGCGCCGCGCGCGGGCTGGCGGAGGGATGCCGCAGGCCGGCGCAGGCGATCTGGTAGAGGCGGGCTGCCTCGACCGGAGCGCCGGCGCGAAGCCGCTCGCGCGCCGCCGCGAGCGCTGCCCGCACGAGACCCGGGGTCCGAGCCCGGAAGAGATGCCGCGCGCGCGCGCCCCGTTCCTGCGCCAGCTCGGCCGCTCTGAGATGTGCCTGCCTGCGCAGGTCGGCGGGCAGCGCGCTCTCGGCCGCCCGCAGGACCGCGATCTGCGTGAGGGGCAGCCCCAGCCTTTCCGCCACGACCAGGCCGTCGGCGACGAGAGCCTCCTCGTGCCCGGCCAGCGCTTGCGTACCGACCTGCGGCCACAGCACCGCCGCGAACCCGAGGGAGAACCGCAGCGACTCGGGCAAGTCGTGGATCCTGACCCGCATGGCGCGCAGCGACGGATGGGGCACGCAGCCGCCGAAATCCGCGCCCGCTCGCGGGGCGTCCAGCTCCCAGCGGCCTCCGCGCCGCTCGAGAAGACCGCGGGCGACCAGGTCGCGCAGCGCCTCCTCGATGTCGCCGGGCTGTCCCGACGTCTCTCGAACCAGCAGGTCCGCCAGCCCTTCTGCCCAGGGGCGGCGAGGCCCTAGAACTTCGAGGATCTTCGCCTTTCGCAGCGCCGGTGGAAGGGGGCGCAGGTCGATCCGCTCCAGCGACTGCGTCGGCTGCTCCGAGGCCGCGGCCACCACCAGGAGGGGCTTCTGCTTCCAGGCCGGCTCGGAACCCAGCGCCGAAAGAAGCGAGCGGAGCGCGCCGTCGGCCCGATCGACCGCGTCGATGAACAGCGCCACCGGGTGTTGGTCGCAGACCGCGGCCAGGTCCTTCTTCGCTGCCGCGACGGTGGGCTCCAAGCGGACGCGGCCGCCGAGCAAGAGACCCATCCACATGCAGAGCGTGGGAAGACCCTGGTTCTCCTGGAGATGCAGGGCGCGCAGCCCGGCAATCTCGGACGCGACTGCCGAGGCCCGGAGCAGCCGCGAGCGGCCCGATCCGGCCGGGCCGACGACGACCAGCTGCGCCCCCTTGCCCTCGGCTGCACGGCGGGCCGCCGCCTCGATCCGCGCCAGCTCGGCCTCCCTGCCGTAGAGCTGGCCCATCCCGATCTGATCGAGCGCCAGGCCCTCGCCTTCGCTCTCCAGCCGCAGGCCGGTGGCGGCGGCGAGCGCCTCGATGACTTCGTCCGCGTGCGAGTAGCGCGAGCGCGGTTCTCGCGCCAGCAGCTTGGCCACCACCGCCTGTACTCCGGGGCTGGCGCGAGGCAGCGATACGCTCTCGAAATGCGCGCGGACCACTTCTGCCGGCGAGGCGGCCGCGAACGGGTTCTTCCCCGAGAGCAGCTCGTGCAGAGTGACCCCGAGCGAATAGAGATCCGCGGCCACGTCTGGTGCCCCGCCTTCCAGCACCTCCGGCGCAGCGTACTCGAGACTGCCCCTGGAGACCCGGTCGTCCCCCGCGAGACCCAGGTCCACCAGCAGCGCCCGCCGCGCTCCGTCTGGACCGGCGAGCACGGCGTTCTGCGGCTTCACGTCGCCGTGGACGATGCCCCGGCGGTGCAGCTGCCCCAGCGCGCGAGCGATCCCGGCGACGTGCCCCACCACCGCGTCCTCGGCGCCACCCTTGAGGGACGTGAGGTCCTCCGCCCCGTACTCCAGAGCGAGCGAGGTCCCTCCCGCGTCGTGCCAGAGCGACACCGCGCGGGCCAGGTGCGGATGCGCCAGCGCGGCCGAGCGGCGGTACTCGGCCGCAAGCGGATTGAGCGGGCCCTGCTTGAGCGCGACCTCCTGCCCCGTGAACAGATCGATGGCGAGATGCACGGAGGCCTCCGCGCCGGAACCCCGGAAGCCGAGTACCTGGTAGCGGCGTCCGATCCCCTGTCGAAGCGGTTCGGTCGTGGCCAGTTCTGTGTGCATGGATCTCCGGGGGGCGCGGAAACGAGGGGGTGGAGTTTGACAACGGCGTCACCCCGATCAAAGAGGCCCCGGTGCTGCGGGTGCGCGACCTGTTCGTCCGTTTTCAAATGGACGAACGAACCTTCGCCGCGGTCGACGGTATATCGTTCACTATCGAACCAGGCGAGACGTTCGGGCTGATCGGAGAGTCCGGCTCCGGGAAGACCACGGCTGCGCTGGCGCTCCTGCGACTGCTGCCGGGCAACGCCCGCGTCTCCGGCCGCGTGGAGCTCTCGGGTCAAGATCTGCTGTCGCTGCCGGAGAAGGCCGTCGCCCACCTTCGCGGCAGCCGGATCGCGATGGTGTTCCACGATCCGCTGGCGGCGCTGAACCCGGTCCTGCGGGTCGGCGCCCAGATCGCGGAAGGCCTGCGCGCGCACCGCTCGCTGGATCGCCGGAGCGCGCGCGCGTCCTCCCTTGAGCTGCTCCGCCGCGTCGGCCTCGACCCCGCGTGCGCCGACCGATACCCGCACCAGCTCTCCGGCGGCATGCGCCAGCGCGCGCTGATCGCGATGGCGATCGCCTGTGGACCCTCCCTGCTGGTCGCCGACGAGCCCACCAGCGCGCTCGACCCGGTCGTCCAGGCGGAGATCGCGGGCCTCTTGCGCAGCCTGCAGCGGGAGCACGGAATTGCCCTTCTGATCGCCACGCACGACCTCGGGTTCGCCGCCCGCCTCTGCGACCGGGTGGCGGTGCTCCACGCCGGGCGCATCGTGGAGCAGGCGGATACCGCCGAGCTCTTCGCCCGCCCCCGCCATCCCTACACGGCTGGGCTGTTGCGGAGCCTTCCTCCTCCGCTCGGCGCCGCGGGCGACGCGCACCTCGAACCGGTCGCGGCCGAGCCGCTCCTGAGCGTCGAGGACCTCCGCGTCGATCGGGACGGCGCCCGCGTGCTCGACCGGATCTCGTTCGCGGTGCAGCCGGGCGAGATG
>DATFTN010000268.1:0-49919 GCA_035261845.1 Myxococcales bacterium
GTCCATCGTCAGCACCTCGTCGGTCGGGTAGGCGTTGCCGATGCCCATCTTGATCAGCTCGGCCGTCCGCTCGCCGATGAGCAGGTTGTACTTGCGCTTGATGTGCTGGATGATCGCCTCGTCCATCTTGTCGCCGCCCACCCGCACGCTCTTCGCGAAGACGATGCCGGCGAGCGAGATGACCGCCACGTCGGAGGTCCCGCCGCCGATGTCCACGATCATGTTCCCGGACGGCTCGGTGATGGGAAGGCCGGCGCCGATCGCCGCGGCCATCGGCTGCTCGATCAGGTAGACCTCGCGCGCCCCGGCCGACTCCGCCGCCTCGCGGACGGCGCGCCGCTCCACCTCGGTGATGCCGCTGGGGATCCCGATGATGATGCGGGGCTTGACCAGGGTGGAGCGGTTGTGCGCCGCGCGGATGAAGTAGCGCAGCATCGCGGCGGTGATCTCGAAGTCGGCGATCACTCCGTCCTTCATCGGGCGGATGGCCACGATGTTGCCCGGCGTCCGGCCGAGCATCTCCTTGGCTTCCTTGCCGACGGCGAGCACTTTCTTGCCGCCCCGGTGCTCCTGCTGGACGGCGACCACGGAGGGCTCGTTGGAAACGATGCCCATTCCGCGGATGTAGATCAGCGTGTTCGCGGTTCCGAGATCGATGGCGAGGTCGCGGGAGAAGAACTTGTAGATCCCATTGAACACGTGCGTTCGGACCCTTCCTGGAAGGCGCGCGGACGCTAGCACCCGCGCTTTGCCTCCGCAACGCACCGTACCGGGCGGAAATGTCTCGGGCCAGTAATTTCTTGACTGACACATCGGCCGGAATTCCGGGTGGTTCAGGCGCGTGCGCGGAGGTAGGCTCCACACCTTCATACTTGCGCGAGGCGACGATGCGGATCCCCCAGGCGGACGAGCGGCAGAAGAACCTGATCGGCGGTGAATGGCGCGCTCCGGCGACCGGTCAACACGAGCCTTGCGTGAACCCTGCCGACACCCGCGAGGTGCTCGGCCTGTGGCCGAAGAGCGGAGCCGAGGATGCGAAGGCGGCGGTGGACGCCGCGGCCAAGGCGTTCCCGGAGTGGGCCCGCACGCCGGGGCCGGAGCGCGGGCGCATCCTGGGCCGCGCGCATCAGATCCTCAAGGCGCGGATCGACCTGTTGGCGGAGGCGCTGTGCCGCGAGGAAGGCAAGACGCTCGCCGAGTCGCGCGGCGAGGTGGTGAAGGGGCTCAACCTGCTCGAGTTCTATTCGGGCGAGGGCTTCCGCACCCACGGCAAGACGCTGCCGAGCGAGACCCCGAAGGCCTTGACCCTGACGCTGCGACAGCCGGTGGGACCCGCCGCGCTGATCACGCCTTGGAACTTCCCTTTCGCGATCCCGGTATGGAAGACGGCTCCGGCGCTGGTGGCCGGCTGCACCGTGGTGCTCAAGCCGGCTTCGCTCACGCCGGTCTGCACTCATCTCCTGGCGGAAGCGCTGGTCGAGGCCGGGCTGCCTCCCGGCGTGCTCAACGTGGTGACCGGTCCTGGCGGCGCGGTCGGGAACGCGCTGGTCGACGACCCGCGCATCCGCGCCGTCAGCTTCACCGGATCGAACGCCGTCGGCCTCAAGCTCTACGAGCGCGCCGCGCGCCGCGGGATCAAGGTGACCTGCGAGATGGGCGGCAAGAACCCCGTGGTCGTGCTGGACGACGCCGACGTCGAGCTGGCCGCGGGCGGCATCCTGCAGGGCGCGTTCGGATCGACGGGACAGCGCTGCACCGCCACTTCCCGCGTGGTGACGACGCCGCGGATCGCCTCGAAGCTGACCGAGGCGCTGGTGGCTGGCGCGCGCTCGCTCAAGGTGGGCGACGGCCGCAAGGCGGGGGTGCAGATGGGGCCGGCGGTGGACCAGTCGCAGCTCGAGACCGATCTTCAGGCCATCGCCCAGGCGCGGGCGGACGGCGCGCGGCTCCTCTGCGGCGGCGAGCGCCTGCGGGGAGCGGAGCACGATCACGGGTTCTTCGTCGCGCCCACCGTGTTCGACGAGGTCGAGCCCGGCAGCAGGCTGGCCCGCGAGGAGGTCTTCGGGCCCGTGCTGGCCGTGCAGAAGGCGCGCGACGTGGAGGAGGCGATCCGGCTCGCCAACGACGTCGAGTACGGGCTGACCGCGAGCATCTACACTTCGGACTATTTCGCGGCCATGCGGTTCGTCGAGGGCGCCGAGGTCGGGATGGTGCACGTCAACCAGCCCACCGTGGGCGGCGAGGCGCAGCTCCCCTTCGGGGGCATCAAGGCGACCGGCGTGGGGGAGAAGGAGATGGCCGAGGAAGGCTCCAACTTCTTCACCTATCTGAAGACCGTCTTCCTCGACTACACTGGCGCGCGCCGCACCACGAACATCTACTGAAAGACTGCCAGGGTCGACGTCGTCGTCAGCTCTCCGAGCTTCCAGACGTCCCTTTCAGGGCGCCTTTCTTCTTCAGCTTCTCCACCAGCGTCGTCCTGTTCAGCCCCAGGATCTTCGCCGCCTGGTTCTTGTTCCCTCCGGCCCTCTCCAGCGCTTCCCGGATGAGCCGGTCCTCGATGTCGGCCAGCACCTTGTAGAGGTCCACTCCCTCCGGGGGGAGCGCCGCGGGAATCTCCCCTCCCACCGCCAGGGCCCCTGTTCCCGCTCGCGCGTTGCGGATGGGCCCGGGCAGGTCGGCCACCTCGATGTCCCCCGCGCCTTTCAGGACGGCCAGCCGCTCGACCAGGTTCTCCAGCTCGCGCACGTTACCCGGCCACGCATGCCGCTCGAGCGCCTCGATCGCGGCGCCGGAGAAGCGCAAGGGCTTTTCCTTGTCCAGGTTGTGCCGCGCGAGGAAGTGGCCCGCGAGGAGCGGCACGTCGCCGCTGCGCTCGCGCAGCGGCGGCAGCACGAGCGGCACCACGTTCAGACGGTAGAACAAATCGCCCCGGAAGGCTCCCTTGGCCACCTGCGCCTCGAGGTCCTTGTTGGTGGCGGCGATCAGGCGGAAGTCGACCGATTCGACCTTGCTCCCCCCGACCGGCTCGATCGCGTGCTCCTGCAGCACCCGCAGGAGCTTGCCCTGCAACGCGAGCGGCATCTCCCCGATCTCGTCGAGGAAGATGGTTCCGCCGTCCGCCAGCTTGAAGCGGCCCTGGCGCGCCTGCGACGCTCCGGTGAAGGCGCCCTTCACGTGGCCGAACAGCTCGGACTCGAGCAGCGGCTCGGGGATGGCCGCGCAGTTCACCGCAACCAGCGGGCCCAGCGCCCGCCGCGACAGCCGATGCACCGCTTGCGCGACGAGCTCCTTGCCCGTGCCGCTCTCTCCCTGGATGAGCACCGAGCTGTTCGAGGGAGCCACTCGGACCAGGGTATCGAACGCGGTCCGGATCGCCGGGGAGGTGCCCACCAGTCCCGCTCCACCGGCGGCCTCGAGGCCGCCCTCCACCTCGTGCGCGTCGGCGATGGCGTTGCGGATCTCGCGCTCGAGCTGCGCGACCGGAACGGGCTTCTCCAACATGGTGACCGCGCCCAGGCGCATCGCCTCCACGCTGGTCGCCACCGATCCGAAGGCGGTCATCACCAGCACGGGCGTGCCGGGCAGGAGGCGCCGGACCTCGCGCAGCACGATGAGGCCGTCGCCGTCGGGCATGCGCAGGTCGGTCACCACCGCGTCGAAGCGGTTGCCCGTGGAGCGAGCCTCTTCGAGCTTCCCCACCGCCTCGGAGACGCCGAAAGCGCCGGCGGTCTCGAAGCCGTGCAGCCGGAAGTAGCGCGAAAGGGACGAAACGAGGTCGCGCTCGTCGTCGACGAAGAGGACCCGCATCGCCTTCTACACCTCCCCCGGCGGGGTCCACTCCGTCAAGGAAACGGCGCTGCGTCAATCGGCTGACGCCATCCCACATCCGACAAGATCCGCCGGCACTGAAACCCGGCAGCGCAACGCATCGATTTTCGACCGCATCGCCGCCCGGTCCGATCCGGCACAGCGGTTGCTCTTTCTCCCTGCGGCGCCCGAGGGCGCATGTCGTGGAGGGGCCGATGCGGAGCCAGGCTTTGGTCGAGAAGAAGGAGATGCAGGTGCAGGAGCGCGATGCGCTCATCCGCGCCCACACCGGGCTGGCGCGCAACCTGGCGCTGCGCCTGGCCGGCCGGGTCCCCGCGAGCGTCGACCTGGACGATCTGATCGGCGCCGGCCTGTTGGGCCTCATCGACGCGGCCGATCGGTTCGATGCCTCTCGCGCCATCCCCTTCGAGGCCTATGCCCGCACCCGGATCCAGGGAGCCATCCTCGACGCCCTGCGCGCCGAGGACCACCTCTCCCGTCGAGACCGGCGCCGCAGCCGCGAGGCCGATCGGGCCGAGGACAAGCTGCGCATGAAGCTGGGACGCGAGCTGTCGGTCGACGAATCGGCGCGCGCCCGGCGAGGGGTCCCTCGCACACTTCCCCACGCCCAGACCTTCGTTCCGGTCGAAGACGCGGACGACGGCAGCCTGGGCGAGGAGGAGAGCGCGTTCGCCCACGTGGCGGCGATGCAGGACCACGCCCGGGTGCGCGAGTTGGTGGCCCGCCTGCCGGAGCGCGAGCGGACCGTCCTCTCCCTCTATTACGAGGAGGAGTTGACCTACCGCGAGATCGGCGAAGTCCTGGGGGTCACCGAATCGCGCATCTGCCAGATCCTGCGGGGGATTCAGCGCAACCTCCGGGAGCAGATGCAGGAGACCGTCTAGAGGCGGCATCTCCGCCTAAAGCTGGCGCCTCTGCGGCCGACCTTAAAGGCTATGCGGAGCCAGGAAGAGCGGGAGCGGCGGATCGAGCAGCTGCGCGCTCTCGTACAGGCGGGCCTGTACAAGACGAGCCTGGACCGGCTGGCCCGGTCGATCGTGAAAGCAAGCCGAAAGAAGGTCCTCGGCATGCTTGACGTGAAGCCCGGCTGTTGAGAGGCTCCCCGGCTGGGAGGGTGCATGGGGCCCAGCCTGCGGAGGAAGGCGCTCTGTCTGCTCTTCGGCCTGGGCGGGCTCGTCTTCGGCATCGCCGGCGCCGAGAGCACGTTCGGCCGCCTGCGCGACGCCCCCGAAGCGGCGTTGCTCTTCTCCCTCGAGCTGCGCGACGAGGCAGGCGCGCTCCTGGCGAACCCGATGCTGGTCGGCGAGGAAGGGCGCAAGCTGCATCTCGACCTGGCCCAGCCGGGCGGCCCCGACACGGAGCCCCTGCGGATGTCGCTCGACCTTTCCCCGCACAAGAGCGGGGGCGGCAACCTGTGCGTCGAGTACCGCCTCGCGCTCGAGGGCGGGCGGTCTCGCGGCGGATGGATGAGCGTGCCGATGGGCGAACGCCGGTCGGTGAGCGTCCCCGGCCCCGGCGAGCCGCTCCGGCTCGATCTGGTGGTGGCGCGCGCCGGCACGCCCGCCTTCGACCGCATCCTCCTCGCCCGGCGCCTGGGAAAGCCGGTCACCTGAAAAAGAGTCGAGTTGGGCCGCCTGTGGTAGAGGAGCGCGCATGCCTCTCCCGGAGCTGTCGCGACAGGAGGTCCGCCTCGGCCGGTTCGCCGCCTTCTGCACCGCGCTGTACGGCGTCCTGGGGCTCTTGTTCGCCGTCTTCCCGGGATGGATCTTCCACACGGCGGGCCTGGGCGCGAGCGCGGAGCTGACTCCCGAGGTGCGCTTCTGGCAAGTGCTCGGCGTGGCGCTGATGGTGGCGATCTCCGTCGCCTGTGCGCTGGTGGCGCATTCGCCCCGCGAACGGCGCACGGCGCTCCTGCCGGTCCTGGCCGGGCAACTGACCAGCAGCGGGATGGCGCTGGTCCTGGTCGCGGGCGCGGCTCCGGCGGGGTGGGCCCAGTCCGGCTGGCGCGCCGTGTTCTCCCTGTTCGCCACGGGTTTCCCCCTCTTCGCCCTCTCCACCTGGCTGTTCCACTCCGCGGCGCCGGGCGTGCACCTGAGCTCCGCGCCCACCCAGTCCGCCCCGGAGCTGCCCGCTCCGCCCAAGCCGGTCCGTTTGACCGCCGGCGGCAAGCAGCCCTGAACGCGCGCTCATCGGTCGTCTGATTCCGGGCGCGGGACGGGGCGCCGCGCTACATTCCACCGCATGATCGGCGTGGTCGTCGCCGCGCACGGAAGGTTGGCCGAGGAGCTGCTCCGCACAGCCGAGGCGGTGGTGGGGCAGCTCGCCTCGGTCCGCACGGTGAACGTCTTGGCGAGCGATCCGGAAATGCGCCACAAGGTCGAGGAGGCGATCCGGGCGGTCGACGGCGGCGAAGGAGTGCTCCTCCTCACCGACCTCTTGGGTGGAACTCCCACGCAGCTGTGCCTCTCCTTCCTGCACGAGCGGAAGGTGGAGGTGGTCACGGGAGTGAACCTGCCGATGCTGCTCAAGCTCGGCTCGATGCGCGCGGACGGCAAGCCGATCGCGCAGCTCGCGCACGAGGTCGCCGAGGCTGGACAGAAGTCGATCGGCCACGCTTCCGAGCTCTTGCGGGGGAGGATGGGGTGAAGGACGCCCCTGGCGTGGCCCTGATCCGCGTCGACAACCGGCTCGTGCACGGCCAGGTGCTGGAGGCCTGGCTGCCGGCCCTCGACGCGCACGGCGTGCTGGTCGCCGACGACGAGGCGGCCGGCAACGTGCTGGCGCGCTCCGCGATGGCGCTCGCCATCCCTCCCAAGGTGCAGTTCCAGGTGCTCAAGGTGTCCGCCGCCGCCGACCTCCTGCGGCCCGGCGGGAAGGGCGTGCCCGGAGTGCGCACGCTGCTCCTGGTGCGCGACGTGCGCGACGCGATGGCGCTGGGCGAGCGCGGAGTGCCCATTCCGCGGCTGAACCTGGGGAACGTCCACTTCTCCAACGGGCGCCGGCAAGTCGCGCCCTCGGTGTACCTCGACGCAGGCGAGATGCAGGCGCTCTCGCAGCTCGCCTCCCGGGGAACCGAGGTCGAGGCCCGCGCCGTTCCCTCCGAGCACCCGACCCCGCTCTCAACGCTCGAGTCCCGCTTCGCGGCTGGTTGAGCCGGAATCACGCCGATGACTTGAGAGTAGGATGGGGCGGTGCAGGCGGGGATCGTCGAACTCTTCGAGACGGCCGTCGTCGCGGCGTTGATCGGCGGGCTGGCTGCCGTCGAGCGCAAGGGCGCGCTGCAGCTGATGTTGAGCCGGCCGATCGTGTTGGCGCCCCTTCTGGGATGGGCGCTGGGGGATCCGCGGGGCGGGCTGGTCCTGGGCGTGCCGCTGGAGCTGCTCTTCCTCGGGGGCGTGAACCTCGGAGGAAGCCTCCCCGACAACGAGACGCTGCTGGCAGCCGCCCTGACCTCGGCGGTGGTGCCCGCGGGCATCGCCGGGGGGACCGGCGTCGACGCGCCGCTGGCTGCCCTGGGGCTCGCGCTGCTCTACCCGCTCGCGGTGGCAGGACGCCGGCTGGACCGCGCCAGCGAGACGTACAACGGGCGGCTCTCCGAGCTGGCGCTGGCGCGGGCGGCGGGCGGCGACGCCCTGGCGGCCGGGGCGAACCTGCGCGGGCTGCTGCTGCCGTTCGCGGTCACCGCATCGATCTGCTTCGCCTGCGCGGCCCTGTCCCCGCTGCTCGGGGTGGCCCGCGGCGCGTGCCCGCCTCGCCTCGCTTCCGGCCTCACCGGCGCGTGGCATGCGGTCTGGGCGTTGGCCGCAGCCAGCGCGATCCGGGCCATCCGCGATCCGCGGGCGGCGGTGCTGGCGGCGCTCGGATTCGGCGCGACCATCGCCGCCGCGGCGCTGCTCAAGGCGCTGCCGTGACCGTGGAAGGACGGAAGCCAGGCCCGCGCCGGCGGGTGTCGCCCCTGGCCCTCTTGCGGGTCCTCTGGCGGTCGCTGTTCCTGCAGGCGGCGTGGAACCCGCACGGGATGCAGAACCTCGGCTTCGCTTTCGCCATGGAGCCGGCGCTCGGCGAGCTCTATCCGGACGCCTCCGCCCGGGCTCGCGCCGCCCAGCGGCACCTCGAGTTCTTCAACTGCCACCCTTATCTCGCCGCCGCGATCGTGGGTGGCGCCGTTCGTCTGGAAGAGGAGGTCGCGCGCGGGGCGGCCGAGCCGCGCAGCGTCTCCGCGTTCAAGTCGGCGCTGGCTTCTCCCTTCGCCGCGCTCGGCGACGGCTTCTTCTGGCTCGCGCTTCGCCCGGCGGCCGCGCTGATCGCGGCGGTCACCGAACCTTACCTGGGCCTTTGGTGCGTGGTGCTCTTCCTGGTGCTCTACGACGGCGTGCACCTCGTCGCCCGCGCCTGGCTCTTCTTCGCCGGCTACCGGAGGGGCGAGGGCATCGTGGCCGCCGTCTCGCACGTCCACCTTCCCCAGACCATCGCGATCCTGAAGGGGTCGGCGGCAGTCCTTTCCGGAGTGATCGCGGGGCGATCGGTGGTGGTCGCCGGACTGCCGCACCGACCCTGGCACGCCGTGCTCCTGGCGGTTCTGATCGTCGCGATGGCCACGCTGCTCCCTCGGATGGGGCTGACCGCCGCACTGTACACGGCGATGGCCCTGGGCCTTGCCTTGGGCGGCGGCTTCCTCTAGCAAAGGACGTAGAGTGCCGGACGACCGGGCCGAAAAGGACCTGCTGGTGCGGAACAAGATGGGGCTGCACGCGCGGCCCGCGGCGCTCATCGTCCAGACCGCAAACCGCTTCCCCTGCGACGTTGCCCTGGTCAAGGACGGCCAGGAAGTGAACGGCAAGAGCATCATGGGCGTCTTGATGCTGGCCGCCGCGAAGGGATCGACCGTCACCGTGCGCGCCGAAGGCGACCAGGCCGACGCGTGCACCGCCGCCCTCGCCGACCTGTTCGACAAGGGGTTCAACGAAGCGATGTAGCTGCCGCGCTTCAGTGCGTCGGCGGGAGTATGGTCGGGCGGTCCGTGGATTGGGTGCCCGCCGGCAGATCGGCGCCTGCGGTCGAGGTGCGGCCCAGTCCACCAACCCGGGGAAAGGAGTCTTCGCCGGCGCGACGCCGGCGTCCGGCGATCCGCCCCGAGGCGTGCGCGGCGCCCAGGCCCGCGCCGAACAGGGCCCCAGGAGCGAGAGGAAGGCGCCGGCGGCGCTGGCGCCGCAAGCTCCGGGCGGCCGAGCGGAGGCTTGGCCCCGATGCGCGAGGCGCGCTATCGCTCCTGGTGGCGGAGCAGCCGCTCGAGATTCCCTCGATGGCGGACGAGGACGATGGCGGCGATGGCGGCGAGGCCGGCGATGCTCCAGCGCGGCCCGGTCACTGCCGCGATCAAGAGCGCGGTGGCCACGCCCGCCAGCGAGCCGACGCTCGAGATCCGGAGCAGCTTGTAGAGCAGGAGCCAGACCGCGGCGCCGCAAGCCGCCGAGAGCGGCGCCAGCATCAGGGCCACACCGAATCCCGTGGCCACGCCCTTTCCGCCGCGGAACCGCAGCCACACCGGATAGCAATGGCCGATCACCGCGGCCACGCCGCACGCCGCGGGCGCCCAGGGCTGGGGGAGCGTGCGCGCGGCGATCGCGGCCGGAACCAGACCTTTGAGCGCGTCCAGGAGAAGCGTGATCACCGCTGCGGCGCGGCCGGCGGCCCGGGCCACGTTCGTCGCGCCGATGTTGCCGGAGCCTACCGTGCGCACGTCCTTGCCGGTCGCGACCTTGGCGACGATCAGCCCGAACGGCACCGAGCCGGCCAGGTAGGACGCGAGCAGCGCGAGGGCGATCACGGCCTGCCGCGCAAGATCAGGAACGCCCAGTTCAAGGCCAGCATCGCGATGGCGCCGAGGCGGACGCGACGCGTGACCGGAAACGCGGCTGGCGCGTAGCGGAAGCCGCACAGGCGCAGCGCGGTCCACAGGACGTGCACGGCGACAGCCCCGGCCGCCAGCGCGCCGAGCGGGTTCGCCGCCAGCGCCTGGAGCGGATGCAGATGCACCAGGGCAGCGAACGCGTGGGTGCACCCGCAGGACAGGCAGGGCAGGGAGGTGGCGGCGCGGAACGGGCAAGCGAACAGCGAGAGCGGAGGCGCGTCGAGAGGCAGCACCGCGGCAGCCATCAGGAGGGAGAATCCCGCGGCGGCGAGTCCCAGAGCATGCGCCGACGGCGGCCCGGAGCGGACGACGCACCTCATTGCGGCAATCCCCGGGCGGCCATTCCCAAGAGCAGCCCCAGCGCGCACACGGCGCAGCACAAGAGCACGTAGGGCGCGATCACCGCGGCCGCGGCGCCGCCGGGCCCGATCCGGTGCGTCTCCTTGAGACCCACGCCCGTGAGCACGATGGTCCACGCCGTGCCCACGATGCTGCCGCAACCGGGGATGGCGAGCAGCAGGAGCGGCGCGCAGGCGTAGGCGCAGGCCGCGAAGGTGGCGTCGAAACCGCGTTTCGCCTGGCCGAGGAGCACGGCCGCCAGGTGCGTCACGGCGGCGTTCAAATAGAGCCCGATCAGGACGGCCAGCGGCGTCAGCACCGCCAGGAGGATGATCGCGCGGACCGAAGTGTCGCGACTGGCTGCCGCCATCTTCTGCCAGAGCGGGCCCATCGCGCCGCTCCCGCCGAGCTTCTCGAACAGCGGCTGCGTCCACTGGCGGAGGAAGAAACGGTCGAGCATCTGTCCGACAAACCAGGCGCCGCCGACCGTGAGCACCGCGAAACCGGTCTGGGCGGCGCCGCGATCGAGACGGGTGGAACGGAAGAGCTGGCCCGGCTCGAAGACCGCCTGCACCACCGTCTCCCAGTAGGCGCGCCAGGCTCCGAGCTCGGCGCGCCGCTCCCACGGGGTCCCTTGCTCGACGGACGAATCGGCCCCGGGTTGTAAGAACGGCTGCGCGCCGGTCGGTACGACGCCCGGCGCGTCGGGAACGACCAGGGGTTTCTTGCAGACCGGGCAATCCTGTGGACCGGTCCGGTCCGTCGAAAACGTGTTCCGGCAGCTCGGGCACCGGGCGAGCACGGGGCCTTCTAGCACGTCCGAAGGGCGCTGGACCGGACCTCCGGCAGTCAAGGGTTCCGCTTTGCCGGCTCGATGCCTACCTAGATTTTCCGTCCGGCCACCGCGCCGGTGCCCATGCGCGGCGCTCGCCTCAGCCGTGCGCCGCGTACCACGATGCCTGAGGAGGACACATGAAGGTTCATTTCGTCACCGCGCTCGGAGCCGCCGCGCTGCTCGCCGCGTGCTCCGGGTCGAACAAGGAAACCCGCACTGCTTCGAATACCGCGAACACCGGGACCAGCACGCAGGGCTCGGCGGAAGGCACCCAGAGCGCCGCCGGCAGCCAGGGCCAGGTGAGCACGCAGGGCTCGACACAGGCCGGCACCTCCGGGAGCGCGACCGCGAGCACCGGCTCGTCGACCGACACGTCGGCGATGGGCAATGACCGCAGCGGCCAGGCGACCACGTCGGCGCAGAACAACCCGGACACGAGCTCGTCCAGCTCGACCGCCAGCCCGGGCAGCAGCACCGGCTCGACGTACGGACAGAGCGGCACCTCCGGCGGCTCGACCTACGGCCAGAGCGGCACCGGTTCCAGCGGCTCGACCTACGGCCAGAGCGGCACCGGCTCCACCAGCGACAGCAACATGGGGACCTCCGGCTCGCGCGGCTCCATGGATCGCAGCGCATCCGCCAGCAGCGCGGCGAATCTGCAGTCGACGTTCGGCCGCGTGTCGAAGGTCGACCAGGACAACAAGACCGTCGTGATCAGCTCGCGGCAAGGCGACCGGATCACCCTGACGGTGGACGACGACACGCAGATCGTCGACAACCGCAGCGGAAACACCGGCGATCTCTCCTCGATCCGCGAGGGGACGCCCGTGCGCGCCACCTTCGACGCCGCCTCCAACCGGGCCCAGAAGATCGAAGTGATGAGCAGGGCGGGCAGGAGGGCGCACAAGAGCGCCTCGACCGACACCGGCGATCCGTCCGATTCGAAGGCGACGACGCCGAACCCGAACACCGCCAAGAACCCGGCGCAGGACGCGACGGGGAGGCAATCTCCTCCGCAGGACCAGAAGTAACAGTAGCCGGCTGATCCACGTCCGGAGCGCCGGGTCCCCACTTTTCGGGGCCCGGCGCTCGCGTTTTTCGGGGTAGCCTCGCTTTCCGTGCTGAGACTCGCCTGTGGCATCGCGGCCGTCCTGGGCGGCCTTTTCTTGTCCCGCATCTCCGAGCAAGTCGATCTATGGCGGTTCGCCATCTGCTGGTGGGGCGTGCTGCTGGCGCTGGACGGCGCGGTGCGGCTGCGCCACGGCTCTTCGCCGCTCGCGAGGCCGAGCGACTGGCTCGCTTGCGCTGCGGCCAGCGTCCTCTTCTGGGACCTGTTCGAGCTGCTCAACCTGCGCCTGCACGACTGGTGGTACGTGGGCGTGCTGCGGTCGCGGCTGGGCGGCGCCGCGTTCAGCGCCATCTGCTTCGCCACGGTGCTTCCCGCCGTACGGCTGGGCCTCGCGTTGATTTCCCCTCGACTCGACGCGGGCACCGGCATGGCGGCGCCGGCGCCGCGCACGGCGTGCGTCCTGTTCGCGCTCGGAGCCGCCGCGCTGGCGCTGGTGCTCGCCTTCCCCAAGGTCGCCTTTCCGCTGGCGTGGCTCCTCCTCTGGTTCTTTTTCGAAGCGGAGCTCGCCCGGCGACTCGACGCCGGGCCGCGGCTTTCCAGCGCACTGCAAGCGTGGCGCGAAGGCGACCGCACCGTCCTCGTGCGGCTGCTCGCGCTCGCGCTGCCGCTGGGGCTCTTCTGGGAAGGGCTCAATTCCGGAGCAGCGCGCGGCTGGGTCTACACGGTCCCCGGATTCGAGTCGCCCAAGCTGTTCGAGATGCCGCTCGCCGGCTACCTCGGATACCTGCCGTTCCTGCTCGAGTGCGGCGCCGCCCTGGCGCTGCTCGATCGGACCGTGCTGCGGCTCCGGCGCGCCCCGGCGCTGGTCCTCATCGCCGCGATCGCCGGCTTCCACTGGCAGGCCGACGGGTTCGGGCGCCGCGCGACGGCGATCTCGCTGGCGCCGCGCCTCTCGGACGCGCAGACCCTTGCGCCCAGCGACCTCGAATGGCTCGAGCGGGCCGGGTTCCGCACCCCGCGCGACGTGCTGCGCGCCACCCGGCCAGTGCCGGCGCGAATCCGCGATCTGGCCGAAGTCGCCGCAGTCGCCAACCTCGGAATCCCGTGGGCGGAGCGCCTCGCTCGCGCCGGAGTGCGCGGCCGGGCGATGCTCGCGGCGGCCGATCCCCAGCCCCTCTGCGAGCGCCTCGGCGCACAGGGCGGGCAGCCGCCTGATCCCGCACTTGTGAGGCTCTGGGTACGCAAGGCGCGCGAGTCGCGGTAAGAAAAGGTCCGTGCCCCGCAAGACGCCCAGCCGCGGCTTCCTTGCCCGCGAGCAGCACCGGATGCTGCTCACCATCCACGCGCTGGTCTTGATCTCCGGCCTGCTCGCCTGCGCCTTCCTGAACCGCCGCTTCAGCCCGGACCGGATGTGGGTGCAGTGGGTCGCGCTCGCCTGGGGCGGGCTGTTCGCGGCGCACCTGTGGATCTTCTCGCGCGGCACGCTCGCCACCATGGGCGGCCGCCGGCCCGGCGCGAAATGGCCGTCCTCGCCACCCTGAAAAAGGACCGCCTCGGCGAGTGGACCACTCTCGCCGAGTATCTGGCGGACCTGCGGCGCCGGGAGACCAACTCGGTCGCCGCTCTCGCCTCGGCCCTCTCTTCGCCGCCGGAAGAGCAGCGCGAGTTGGCGCAAGGCAACGGGCTCGCCGTGCTGCTGGAGATCGCTTCCGACCTGCGGCTCCCGAAGGGTGCGCGTCTGGCGGCGGCGCGCTGCTCGATCGAGGCCGGCGCCTCCGGGGAGAAGCTGGGCGCGCTCTTCGTCGGGGCGGGCGATCTCGCCACAGATCCGCGGCTGGGAGCCGCGGCGAAGAAGCTGGTCGAGTCGGGGCTGCCCGCCGCGCTCGCGCGCCGGGCGGGAGCCGAAGTATCGGTCGAGGCGGGCGCGTTCGCGCGAGCGGCGCACGCGGGCGCCTCGGCGGTGGGGCAGGCGCGCCTCAAGGAGCTGATCGCCGCCGCGCCCAAAGGACATGCTGGAGCAGCGGCGGCGCTCTTCTCGCTGGGCGCGGGCGAGCTCCCGGCGGCCGATCGGGAACGGTGGGCGAAGCTGCTCCGCGACACCTGCACGGCCCACCGCAGCGCACCCGCGGCTGCCAGGCGTCTGGGGCTCTCGCCGCCCTGGCCGCCGAACCTCCCCGAGGCTTTCGCGCCGCTGGTGCAGGAAGCGGAACGAGCAGCGGCCGGCGTGACCGCCCCCGATGCGGCAGCCGCTCCGGTGAAGACCGCCTCGGGCGCGCCCGGCCCGTCTCGCGCGGGGCGCCTCGGCCCGCCGCTTCCTCCGAAGCCCGCTGCCTCCTCGATTTCCGCGCCCGCCAAGGACCCCCCGGGTCCAACGTCTTCGCCGGAGGGTCCGGCGCAGGTCCTGCCGCGACTGGGAGCTACGGAAGTCGGCAAGAAAGTCGTCGCGCCCATCAAGCCGTCCCCGTTCCGGCGTCCGCGCGGCACCGTGATGGAAGGCCCGGTGAGGCTGCCGCCCAAGCCGATGCCGCCCGTGGCCGGCCGGGCGCCCGAGATCGCGCCTCCGTCCCCGCCGGAACCGCTGCTGCCCATGATCCCGGAGGGGCCGAAGGTCCGGCGCGTCGCGACTGCCGCAGGACCGTTCGCCCAGCGGCTGCAGTCCTTGTTCGAGGATCGGCCCGAGGCCGTCGAGCGCCTCTGCGCCGCGATCGAGGCGCGGGCAGCGGTTCGCGGGCTGCCCGCCGCGCTCGAGGAGTTGGATCGCGAGCTGTCGCAGCCGCGCTGGAAGGGCCGGCGCGCCCCTCCGGGGCAGCTGGAGCGCCTGGTGGCGGCGTCGCGAGCGCAGCCGGAGCCCTGGACGGCCGCCGCCGGGCTCCTCCTCAGCCGCTTGCGCATCGAAGGGTCGTAAACCACCGGTCGTTTTTCTTGTGGCCGGATCCCGGCGCAGCGAGTCTCTGCTCGATGGTGACGCGAGACGCCGAAAGTTTGCCACCCCGGTCCGAAGGGTGCTAAAGGCCCGCCTTTCACGTCCGGAGCGGCACCCGGATCTGGAGTGCCCTGCATGAAGATCGCTCTGAGCCCGCTGGAGAAGTTCCGCGCGGCGGGCAAGTTCCTCGACTGCACCTTCAACAAGCGTCCCCTCACGGTCAGCATCGAAGTGACCAAGAGGTGCAACGCGCGTTGCGACTTCTGCGATTACTGGAAGATCACCGACCGCGACGAGCTGACGGACTTCACCGACATCGTGCGGCGCTTCGATCCGCTAATCGTCGTGTTCACCGGCGGCGAGCCCATGCTGCGCCGGGACCTGGTGCCGATCGTCAAGTCGATCAAGGACCTGCCGGGCTTCCGCTACGTGACGCTCCTCACTCACGGCGGCTTCCTCTCCGAGCAGAAGATCAGGGAGCTGGTCGGGATCGGGGTGAACCAGATCAACATCTCGATGAACTACCCGGACGCGCGGCAGGACAAGGAGCGCGGCATCCCGGGACTGTTCGAGCGGCTGGAGCGGACCGTCCCGAAGATGGTGCGCGAAGGCTACAACGTCTTCACCTTCGCCTCGATGCTGATGGTCGACAACATGCACGATGCCGAGCCGCTCGTCCGGCTGGCGCGCTCGTGGGGCATCAACATCGCCTTCTCCGGATACAACGACCTCAAGAACGGGAACCAGGCCCACTTCGTCTCCAAGGCGAAGATGGACGAGTTCCGCGCGGTCTGCACGCGCATCGTCGAGCTCAAGCGCGAGCTGGGCAACGTGATGACCTCCGACTACTTCTTCGAGACGCTGCCCACCTTCTACGAGCAGCGCGAGATCGGCGGGTGCAAGGCGGGCAAGATCATGATCCACGTGACTCCGAAGGGGATGGTGCAGCCCTGCGCCGAGCTGGAGCCGGTGGCGCACTACTCGGAGTTCCTGCCCGGCAGCTACCAGGGACCGAACTGCGGGAAGTGCTTCGACGCCTGCCGTTCCGAGCCGCAGGCGCCGCTGACGCTGCGCCGCCTGGGGGAGCTGGCGGGTCTCTTGTGAGCGAGGCGGTCGTGGACCCCGCTCCGCGAAGTGGGGTCCGCCGTTTCTGGATCCGCGCGGCGGCCGGGCTCTGCGCCGGCGTGGCGGCCGCCGCCGGCGTCGCCGCCTATCTCGGCATCTCCCAGCGCGAGCTGATCGCCACCATCCACGGCGTCGTCTGGGCACCGCTCCTCTTCGCGGCCGCGGGTGGGTTCATCCTGATGGCGCTGCAGGCCCTGCGCTGGTGGGTGGTCATGCGGCCGCTGCTCCCGCTGACGTACGGGCAGGCGTACCGCGCGCTCCTGGTGGGCTTCGCCTTCAACGTGGTGGTGCCGGCGCGCGGCGGCGATCTGCTGCGAGTGCAATACCTGGGCAAGCGGACCGGGGTGAGCCGCGCGAAGCTGCTCGGCACCGAGATCGTCGATTTCTGGAGCGACAAGTGGGGCTGGGTGGCGGCGTTCCCGGTGGCGTGCCTCCTGGGGACGCCCCCGGCGTGGCTCTTCCGGGCCTTGCTCCTCCTCGCGGGGCTGGTCGTCGCCGGGGGCGCATTCCTCGCCGTGCTGGGGAGCGGCCTGTGGCGCGGTTCGCGCGCCCCGGCGTTCTTCACCAACTTCCGGGACGGCTTCGCGGTGAACCACTGGAAGCGGCTCCTGGCGGTGGAGACGCTGATCGCCCCGCTGCCCTGGCTGTGGGAGACCTTCGTCATCGCGATGGCAGGCCATGCGCTCGGGCTCCACCTGACCCCGATGCAAGCCTTCGCCGCCTTGACCGCGTTCAACGTGGCCATGGTGGTGCCTTCTCCGGGCAGCGCCGGCTCGTTCGAGGCGGGAGGGGCCTTGGCCCTCGCCGCGTTCGGGGTGCCGAAGGAGACCGCGCTCGCCTTCATCTTCCTCTACCACCTGACCCAGATCGTCCCCGGCTTCCTCGGGGGCGTGCTGGTCCTGGCGATGGAGGGTGAGAAGATCCTCGGCCGTGAAGGGATCTTCAGCCTGCGCCGGTCCGAGCCGGCTTTCCATCCTCCGGCGGTGCCCGAACCGGATCCGGGCTAGGGGCATCCGTTCCAATCGACCCAGGCAGGCGGACTAGTGCACCAGGACGAAACCGGCGTAGTCGGCGGCGCTGATCGAGTTGGTCTGGTCCCCGTCGCTCATCAGGCCCACGCCGACGAAGTCCGGCACGTCTCCCTCGAAGTGCGCGCGGAATTCCGCGGTGGGATCGATTTGCTCCTCCTTCCACACGTTGGTCGGCCCGCCGGACTCCTGGATGACCGTGTCCTGTACGACGAAGAGGTTGCGTTTCTGGTCGCAGACGGCGCCCTTGGTGCCCACCGAGCTCCAGACGTACTTGATGGAGTACCACTTCAGGCCCCGCTTCCAGGAGATGTAGACGGACGCGGCGGAATCGCCGAACCCCGGGGCGCACTCGTTCCCCTGCCTGGGCAGGACCTGCGCGCGCCATCTCCAGCGAACGAGCTTGGTGCGCTGCCTCAGCGAGTCCGGCACCTCGACCGCGAGAGTCACCGTCTCCAGCGGGGGCCGGTAGACGCCGCGGATGAACGCGCCGTCGGGATCCTCGATCAGCCGGTAGTAGCTGACCGGGCCGGAGTAGCTCTCCACCACCTTGAAGGAGTGGACGTCGAGCTTGGTTTCGGTGAGCTGTGGCCGCTTCTCCTCGGCGGAAGTCGTGGCGGCGGGGCCGGGTGCCCCCGCGGAGGCAACGGCCAGCAACAGCGGAACCACGACGCCAAGGCTGGTCGGCCCGGGATTCACTGGCGCCGCAGCTTATCGGAGGCCAGTATTTGCGCCAGTCCTTTGAAATGATGGGTGAAGCCAACGCCCTGCCGCAACCCGACGTCCAACTCCGCGGCCCCGCGCCGCGGTGGGGGGCGGCTTGCGCGGTGGCGGTCGCCCTGTGCGTCGCTGTGGGACTGTGGCTCCGCCTGAGAAACCTGGCCGCGGAGGGCTTCGGCGACGACGAGGTCCACAAGTGGCTGGCGGCGCTTCGCTACCTTCACGGAGACCTGTCGGGGGACGACGTCGAGCACCCGATGCTGATGAAGGTGCTCATCGCCGGCTTCGCGCTGCTCGGGAACCGGCTGGGCTGGGCGCCGGAGACCATCACGCGCCTGCCCAACGCGCTGGCGGGCGCTCTCTCCATCTGGGTGGTCGCTCAGCTCGGGCGGCGCCTCTTCGGACGGGCCGCGGGCCTGTGCGCCGCCGCGCTGGCGGCGGTGTCCACCACTTACGTCGGGTACCAGCGGGTGGCGAAGGAGGACACGCTGCTCGGCCTGTTCCTCATGCTGCTCCTGTGGTGCGTGGCGGAAGCCAGGGCCGCCGCGGAGGACGGCCGGACCGAGGCGCAGCGCCGCTGGGAGCTGGGCGGTGCCGCCAGCGTCGCGGGGATGCTCGCCTCCAAGTACTTCTTCTTCCTCACCCCCGTTCCCGTCGTCGCATACCTCTGGCTCCGGCCGATCTCGTCCTGGCGCGTTCCCGTCCGGAGGTGGGCGGTGCTGATCGGGTTGGCGGCGGCGATCTGGATCTGCCTGGATTGGACTCCCTTCCTGCCGTCCACCTGGGAGTACGCGAAGAGCTACACCACCGGCCACCAGACCGTGCACGGCAGCTTGTTCTTCATGGGGCGCGTCTACCACAACCTGATCGAGTACGGCCTGCGCGGGACACCCGCCTGGTTCTACCTCGTGTTCGCGACGGTGAAGCTCGCCCCGGTGACGGTGCTGTTCGCGGCCGCGGGGCTGGCGGCCGCGATCGCCCTTCGGCGCCCGGCGCACCGGATCGTGCTCTCCTGGCTGGCGGTGTGGTTCCTGGTGCACTCGGTCTCGGGCTCCAAGTGGGGCCGATTCTTCACCGCGGTGCTCCCGGCGTTCCTCTTGCTCGCCGGCTACGGCGCGGCGCTCGCCGTCTCGTGGCTGCACGCGCGCCGTCCGGCATGGGCGAGCGCCGCCGCGGCCGCCGCGGCCGGCCTGCTCGTCGGGGGAGAGGCGCGCGCCGCGCTGACGCACGCGCCCCATTACCGCCTCTACATCAACGCCTTCGGAGGCGGCGACGGAAACGTCGACTGGTTCTTCCCGCACTGCGACTTCTTCGATACCGGCTTCCGCGAAGCCATGCAGAAGATCGCGGCTCGCGCCGAGCCCGGGGCGGAGGTGGCTACCGAGATCGACTGGCCGGCCGAGCTGTACGCGGAGCGCTTCGGCCGCCCCGATCTGCAGCAGACGTTGGTGCGGCGCGGGCGCGCCTGCCGGTCCGGCCAGCCATGCTACGTGGTCGTCCAGATCGGCCGGCTCTACTTCCTCAACGCCGACGCGGTGAAGTGGCTGGCGCGGCGCGAGCCGTGGACCACCGTGCGCATCCGGGGCGAGGACGTGGTGAAGGTGTACCGCCTGCCGCCCGGCGAATCGCCGTTCCCCGACGAGAACCCCGAAGTCTCCGCGCAAGCGCAGCATGCCGAGTGACCCCGGGCCTCGAGTACGTCGACCACGGACAGCGTTGGAGTCGGACCTCATAGCCGCGCGCACTTCTGCGCTGGATCGCGGGCTGGCTTCAGCTTCAGCTCCACGATCCGGCCGGTCGCCTCGTCGAGGGTGAGCTCCAGCTCTTGCGGATCCTTGGTGCAGGTCAGGCGGAAGGTGCCCTGCCTGGTTCCGTCGCCGTGCCCGGCCGGGCCCAGCTGGCAGGGTCCGTGCGCAGTGAGCTGATCTTTCGCGGACGCGGGATCGAGCGGCGGGGCGAAGGTCTGGCGCGCGTAGGCATCGTTCCAGCGGAGCGTCAGCGCGACGGCGCGCTCCGCCGCCTTCTGCAGGCGCGGCCCGGGCGGAACGGCGGGGCGGAGCTCCAGGTGCTGGATGAGGGGCGGCACCTCGGGCGTGAGCGTGACGAACGCGTCCACGGATCCGTGCTCGCAGGTCAGGGTCTGCGTCCCGCGCAGCGCGTTTTCCGCGTCGATCCGCCCGGGACGGCAGGCCCCCAGCTTCGCGTGGAGGCCGGCGAGCTCCGCTTCCAGCTCGGCGGGTGTCTCGTAGTACCAGGCGGTCTGGTCGAACCGCGCCTGCGCCAGCGCCGGATCCCATTGCTCGAGCAGCGCGGCCACCGCCTGCTGCGCCTGCGCCAGCTCCGGAGCGGGCCGCACCTGCCGCTTCGGGATGGCGCCCTTCTGCGCCAGGAGCGCCAGGGCCGGCCATGGGTCGGGGGCGGTGTAGGTGAGGTTGGTGGCGCCCACCAGGGCGACGCCGCGCTCGGGAAGGAGCGCGATCACGGAGCCGAACCCGGGAAGGCCGCCGCCGTGCGAGACGATGCGGTCGAAATCGCAGCTCTCGTGCGCTCCGAACCCGTACCCGTATCCCCGCGCCCGCGCGCGCAGCGGGTCGCCGGGCGCCACCTCCAGGCCGACGTGCCGGGCCGCCTGCTGCATCTCCCGCCGCGATGCGCGGCTGAGCGGTCCCGTCTCCGGATCGTCGCGCGGGGGCCACGCGTCCAGCTGGAACGCGGCGTAGCGGGCCAGGTCGCGCATCGAGATGTACAGGCCGCCCATCGCCGCGTAGGCCCCGTCGGCAAGCTGCGGCTCCTCGCGGAAATCGCCGGGCAGCGGCGCGCCCGGCGCGGAGGCCCGGTGCCCGTATCCGAGCGCGAGATGCTCCGCCGGCACGTCCTTCTGACGCCAGACGGTGGCGCTCATCCCAAGCGGCCGCAGGACGTGCTCGGTGACGTCGTCCTCGATCCGCTGGCCGGAGACGCGCTCCACCAGGCGCCCAAGCAGGGCGAAAGCGGTGTTCGAGTACTCGTAGGACGTCCCGGGCGCGCTGGAGAAGGAGAGGCCCCGCGACAGCATGCGCTGCAGCTCCTCGGCGCTCATCCCGAGTTGCAAGTCGCCCCAGGGGTTGTCTTCGGGGAAACCCGCCGAGTGCGAGAGCAGGTGGCGCACGGTGATGCGCGGCGAGTCGCGCGTCGGGTAGCGGAGCCGCGCGAGCTCGGGGAGATATTTCTCCGCCGGCTCGTCCAGAGACAGCTTCCCCGCATCGCGCAGCCGCAGCACCGAGATCGCCGTGAAGCTCTTGGTCAAGGAGGCGATGCGGAAGACGGTGTCCAGGTTCACCGGGTGGCCCTGCGCGAGATCCCGCTGTCCCCACGACTTCCACCAGCGCAGCTCGCCGTCGACGACCAGCGCGACGGCCATCCCGGGCGGTTTGCGCGCGGCAAATTGATCGTCGAGGAGGCCCTCGACCTCGGAGAGGGCGTCGGCCAGCTTGCGGGCGCGCTCCGGCGCGTCCGCGAACCCGGGGGAGGCGTGACTCGTCGAGGACGCGGCGGAGGGCGTCGCGGTGGGAGGGGGCGCTACCCGCGCAGGGCGTGGGGCAGCCGCACAGCCGGCGAGGAGGAGCAGGACGAGTAAGCGCATGCGGACGCAGGTCATTGCACGGTTCAGTGGCGGCCGGAAGGACTGAAGGCCCTACAACGCATCCCATGACGTCCGCGCTGTGAAAGGCGTAGCGCCGCCCGACCGGCCACTCCAAGAGCGCAGCGCCGCCCTAGGGCGGCGACTGTCGGCGGCGACTAGACCCAGTCGCGTCCTTCCCCGCGGATCCAGTCCGCGAACAACCGGATGCCTTCGCGCAGCGGGGTCCGCGGCGCATACCCCAGCACCTTTCCGGCGTGCGTCACGTCCGCGCTGGTCAACGGCATGTCGCCCTTCTGGGCGGGCTGGTGGTCCAGCTGGGCGGAAACTCCCAGCGCTTCCTCCAGCAGCGCGATCAGCTCGCGGAGCGTGGTCGTCTGCGCGCCTCCGAGGTTGACGATCTCATGGCGCGACAGGGGCACCGTCAGCGCCGCGAGCACGCCGGCGAGGATGTCGTCGATGAAGGTGTAGTCGCGCCGCGAGGACCCGTCGCCGAAGAAGGGGAGCTTCTGGCCGGCGAGCATGCGCCGCGCGAATTTGTGGATGGCCAGGTCCGGCCGCTGGCGCGCGCCGTACACGGTGAAGAATCGGAGCGAGATCGACTCCAGCCCGTACAGGTTGCGGAAGGTCGAGACCAGCTGCTCGCCCGCCGCCTTGGAGGCCGCGTACGGGCTGAGCGGCGAGTCGATGAGCGCGGTCTCCCGGAACGGAGGCACTGCGTTCGCGCCGTACACGCTGGAAGAGCTGCCGAACACGAACCTGCCCACGCCCGCCTTCCGGGCGGCCTCCAGCAGCACGCAGGTCCCGCGGACGTTCACGTCCATGTAGTCCGCGGGGCGCTCGATGCTGGGGCGGACGCCGGCCAGCGCGGCCAGGTGGACGATGCACTCGGGGCGGGCGTCGCCGAGCGCGCGCTCGACCGCCGCCGCGTCGCGAATGTCCGCCTGGAAGAGGCGAAGCTCCCGGGCGAGCAGCGGCGCAAGGGCCCGCCGCTTGATTCGCTCCGGGTAGAACGGGTCGAAGTTGTCGATCGCCGCCACCTGGTCGCCGCGCTCCAGGAGCCGCCCGCACAGGTGCGACCCGATGAACCCCGCTCCTCCGGTGACCAGGACGCGCATCTACGCCCCCAGCTCCGGGAACCGGGTGCGGATGGAATCGAGGATCATCCGGGCCTCGGCTTCGTCGATTCCCGCGCCGAAGCGGATGGTCTTCGCGCCGTAGTCGAAGGCGAGCGGACCACCGCGCATTCCGCCGGACGAGTCGCGCGACCAGAGGGATCCGTCGAACGGGACTACTCGGAGGTTCCGCACCTGGAGCAGATCGTATTGCTTCGGGAGCGGGAGCCCGATCGGTTCCCGCCGGATGATTAACGCGCGGCCGTCCAGCTCGACCACCTCCCGCCCGAAGGCGTTCCAGATCCAGGTGTACACGACGAGGACGCCGGCTACGGTCCAGGCCGAAATCCAGAACAAGAGAAGCGGAGCCGGGGGCCGGCGCCAGGAAGGCGCAGGTCCGAACATACCCCGCAGGGCGACGACTTCGCCCGCCAGCCATCCGCACAGCCACACGGCGAGGAAGACGGCCAAGAACCAGCGCCGGCGAGCAGGAATCCGTACGCGAACGACGCCGCTCACCTCTTCCATGGTCGAGCGCATCCGGGCCGGCGGCACCAGCGCAGTCACGCGACCTGCTTCAGCGCCGAGGCGCCCTCGCCCCACCTGCGCTGCCAGAGCTGGAACATCGCCAGCGTCCAGAGCGGCTTGCGCAGGTCGGCCTCGCCGCGGAGGTGCCGCTGCAGCATCGCCTGGGCGGCGCGCGGCTGGAACAGTCCCGCTCGGCGCAGCTCGGCGTCGGAGTAGAGCTCCTCGAACAGCGGGCGCAGCGGTCCCCGGATCCAGGCGGCCACCGGGATGCCGAAGCCCTTCTTCGGCCGGCGGAGGATCTCCTCCGGGACGATCCCGCGCAACGCGCGCTTCAGGAGCACCTTGGTACGGGTGAGCGACAGCTTGAGCCGCCAGGGGAGGCGGGCCGCGAACTCCACCACGTGCGTGTCGAGGAAGGGAGCGCGCAGCTCGAGCGACGCCGCCATCGAAGCGCGGTCCGCCTTCACCAGGATGTCGTCGGCCAGATAGCGGCCCAGGTAGAAGCGCAGCGCCTCGTCCACGGAACCCTCGCGCACGCCCGCCAGGGCGCCGCGCTCCGCCTCCGCCAGCACCTCCCGGTACGCCACGCCCGGCTCGGCATGGCGGCGGAGGTCCGGATGGAGCAGCTGCCCCAGCTCGGAAGGGAGGAAGGACCCGATCCATGCCTGGTGCCGCAGCGACGGCGGCGCCGAGGCGCCGCGGAGGAACTGCTTGAGCCGGAAGTCGAGGCTCATGTTCCGCGACGAGGAGGGCAGCCGCTCGGCCGCGCCGCGCAGCATCCCGTGGACTCCCTGGGGGAGTCGCGCGAACAGCGCCGCCGGGCGGTGGGCGAGGAAGGGATCGTACCCGGCGAACAGCTCGTCTCCGCCGTCTCCGGCGAGCGCCACCTTTACCGTGCGCCGGGTGAACCGGGAGAGCAGGAGCGTGGGCAGGAAGCTGGGGTCGGCGAACGGCTCGTCGAGCGAGGCGACCGCGTCGGGCAAGAGGTCCAGGCAGTCCTGGCCGCAGAGGCGCTGCATCGCGTGCCGGGTCCCCAGCCGCTCCGAGGCCAGCTTCGCGAACGGCGTCTCGTCGAAGCTCTCCTCGGTGAACCCGATCGAGAAGGTCTGCAGGGGGTCCTTGTGCCGGGCCGCCAGCGCCGAGATGGTGGTCGAGTCGATGCCGCCGGAGAGAAAGACGCCGACGGGGACGTCCGCGACCAGCCGCCGCGCCACCGCGCCGTCGAGGAGGCGGACCAGCTCCTCGCCGGCCTCGGCCGCGGAGATGCGGGCAGCCGACGGCGCAGGCAGCTCCCAGTACCTCCGCAGGCGGAAGCCGCGCTCGTCCAGCACGGCGACGTGCGCGGCGGGCAGCTTGAAGACGTGCCGGTGGATGCTGCGCGGCGCCGGCACGTACTCGACCGCCAGGTACTGCGCCAGCGCTTCGTGATCCAGCTCGCGCGGGACGCCGCCGTGCGCGGCGAAGGCCTTCAATTCGGAGGCGAAGCAGGCGCGCGTCGCCGATCCGGAAGGCGCGCCCGTCCACGAGGACCCTTGTGCGAGCGCGTAATAGAGCGGCTTCTTCCCTAGGCGGTCGCGGGCCAGCACCAGCTTGCGCCGGGGAGCGTCCCAGAGCGCGACGGCGAACATGCCGTGCAGCTCCTCGACGAACCTCTCGCCCCATTCGAGGTAGGCGCGCAGCACGACCTCGGTGTCGCTGCGGGTGGTGAACGCGTGGCCGCGCGCCCGCAGCCGCTCGCGCAGCTCGGCGTGCTCGTAGGCCTGGCCGTTGAAGACGAGCGCCACGCCCTCTCGCACCATCGGCTGCACGCCGCCCTCGAGGTCGAGGATGGAGAGCCGGCGGTGGCCCAGGGCGGCGGGCCCCTCGGTGAAGAACCCTTCCGCGTCGGGGCCGCGGTGGGCGATGGCGCGGGCCATGCGGCGCACGGGCTCCGCGTCCGGCGCGCCCAGGAGGTCCACCTCGCCGCAGATGCCGCACATCGATCTATCTCGCTGCTCGCAGCGGCTGGTCGCGCGAGTCCTCGCGCGCGTTCAGCTCTTCCGCGATCAGGTACGGCCGCTTGCCCTGCGACTCGTAATAGGTGCGGACCACCAGCTCGGCCAGCAGGCCCATCAGGAGGCTCAAGGCGCCCACCAGCGTGAACATGACCGCGAGCAGGGGCAGCGGCGTCTGCACGAAGTCCTTCAGCCCGCGCACCTTGTAGTAGACCGCCCATCCGGCCGCGATGGCGGCGCACAGCCAGGAGAACAGCCCGAACCCGCCGAAGACGTGGATGGGCCGGGTGGCGTAGCTGGCGAGGAACTTCACCACGAACAGGTCGAGCAGGACTTTCAGGGTGCGGTCCAAGCCGTACTTGCTCCGGCCCGCCTTCCGCGCCCGGTGGTTCACCACCATCTCGGTGACCCGCGCTCCCTGCCAGCTCGCGTAGATGGGGATGAAGCGGTGCATCTCGCCGTACAGCTTCACGTCCCGGAGCACGTCGCGGCGGTAGGCCTTCAGGGAGCAGCCGTAGTCGTGCAGCCGGACGCCGCTGATGGCGCTGATCAGGCGGTTCGCGATCCGGGAAGGCAGCTTGCGCCCGAACTCCTTGTCCTTGCGATCCCTGCGCCACCCGCTCACCACGTCGTATCCCTCGTCCAGGCGGGCGAGCAGCCTGGCGATGTCGGCGGGGTCGTTCTGCAGGTCGCCGTCCATGGGCACGATGACGGCCCCGCGCGCCGCCTCGATGCCGGCCGACATGGCGGCCGTCTGGCCGAAGTTCAGGCGGAAGCGGATGACCCGCAGCGCCGGCTCGCGCTGCGCCACCTGGGCGAGACGGGCGAAGGTCCCGTCGCGGGAACCGTCGTCGACGCAGATCACCTCGAACGTGCGGGCGAGGCCGCGCAGGACACCGAGGAGCTCGGCGAGCAGCGGCTCGACGTTGGCTTCCTCGTTGTAGAGCGGGATGACGACGGACAGCTCGGGCTGCATCGGCCGGGTGGGATAGCACGCGCTCTGCGCGCCAGGCAACATAGTGGCGGGAGGAGAGTTGCGGAATTCCTCCGGCTGTCCGGTAGCTTGCTCCTGCGAAGTGATCGTCCGCACGCCGCGCTCCGTCCGCCGGCCGCTCTTGCTCCGGCCGGAAGAAAGAGACTCGCGGGGCGGCCGGATCGGCCACGCGCCGGAGGTCCAAAAGCAGTGAAAAAACAGATCCAAGGGTTCCGGGAGTTCCTGCTCAAGCAGAACGCGCTCGCGCTCGCGATCGGCGTGGTCATCGGCGCCGCGGTGGGGCGCGTGGTGAGCGGCATCGTGGACGACGTGATCATGCCGGTGGTGGGGCTCGCGCTCCCGGGGGGCGAGTGGCGCAACGCGGCCATCGCGCTCCCGCGCGGCAACGCCATCAAGTACGGCGATCTGGCGGGCCGGCTCCTCGACTTCCTCATCGTCGCGCTGGTCGTCTATCTCGTCACCAAGGCGATCCTGGAGAAGCCGGCGCCCCCGCCGCCGGACACGAAGACCTGCCCGCAGTGCCTGGAGATCGTGCCGGCCGCGGCGCGTCGCTGCCGCGCCTGCACATCGCAGCTGGTCCAGGATTCGCTCACATGACCATCACCAGGCGGAGGCTGTTGGGAACCGCGGCCGCGGCCGCGGCGTTGTCGCGGGCGGCGCAGGCGCAAAAGGGGGCACCTGGCGGACCGGGAGGGCCTGTCGCCGTCTCCAGCGTGAACGGGATCCGGGCGGTGGAGCGGGCGGTGCAGCTGATGCAGGAAGGAAGGGATCCGCTCGACGCCGCCATCGCCGGCGTGAACATCGTCGAGGATGACCCGAACGACATGACCGTGGGGTACGGTGGAGTGCCGAACTTCGACGGGGTGGTTCAGCTGGACGCCTGTGTGATGCACGGGCCCACTGCCCGCGCGGGCGCGGTCGCTTCCCTGGAAGGCGTGAAGAACCCATCCAAGGTCGCCAAGGTGGTGATGGAGACGACCGATCACGTCTTGCTGGTGGGGCCCGGCGCACGCGCCTTCGCGGACGCGAACGGGTTCCCCCACGAAAATCTATTGACCGAGAAGGCGCGCAAGGTGTGGCTCTATTGGCGCCAGAACCTCTCCCCGACCGACAAATGGCTGGAGCCGCCGCCCGACAAGCTCGATCCGGAGGTGAAGGCGTTCATCGAACAGAACGGCTGGGACGAGTTCCGCAAGCCGCAGAACGGCGGGACCATCCACTTGTCCGCCGTGGACGCGCGTGGCGACCTGGCCGGGTGTACCTCGACCAGCGGCCTCTTCTTCAAGCTCCCGGGCCGGGTGGGGGATTCGCCGATCATCGGGGCGGGGTGCTTCACCGACAACGAGGTGGGCAGCGCGGGTTCCACCGGGCGCGGGGAGGCGAACATCCTGGTCAGCGGCGGCCACCTCGCGGTGGAGCTGATGCGGCAGGGCCGCCATCCCAAGGACGCCTGCCTGGAAGTGCTGAAGCGCATCGCGCACACCACCCGCGAGAAACGGCTCCTCGACTCCCGCGGGCACCCCAACTTCGGCATCACCTTCTACGCGCTGAGCAAGCGTGGCGAGTACGGCTCCGCCTCCATGTACGACACGACCTCCCTGGGGAAGCCCCGGCAGTTCGCCGTGGCCGACGCGCGCGGAGCGCGCAAGGAAGACTGCGCCTATCTATTCCAGCGCCGCGCCTAGCCTGGACCATTGCACCGCAGAGGTCGCAGAGGACGCTCTGCGCTCTCTGCGGTGTAATCGGTTTGGCGAGATCACTTGCCCGATCGGGTGGCGGCGCCGGGGTCGGGGGAGAAGTGGGAGGTGTCGTTCCAGACGCGCAAGAACGGGTCCTTGCTCTTGCGCAGCTCGACCAGGTTGAGCGCGCACTCGTCCTGCGGCCAGCGCTTGCGGTAGAGGCTTATGGGAGCGCCGGTCAGCGAGGCGCCCACGATCCGCAGCGTCGCCTTGTGCGAGATGCCCAGGACCGGCGCGCCGGCCGGGTCGTAGCGATCCTCGATGTGGCGGAGCGCCGCCAGCGCGCGATCGGCGACCTGCTGCGCGGTCTCCCCGCCGGGCGGCGCGATGCGGGCGGGGTCCTCGAGCCACGCCTCGAACAGCTCCGGGTCCCGCTCCCGCGCCTGCTCGGGAGACAGTCCCTCCCACTCGCCGTAGTTGAGCTCGGTGAGGCCTTCCACCACCACCTGCGGCAGGCCCGGCGCGATCAGGCTCGCCGTCTCCTTCGTCCGTCCCAGCGGAGACCGGACGACCGCGGCGAAACGGACGACCCGCAGGCGCTCGCCCAGCTTGCGCGCCTGCTCGCGCCCGCGGTCGGTGAGCGGCAGCTCGCCCCGGCCGTTGAAGGAGTCGACGGCCGAGGAGGCGGTCTGCGCGTGGCGAGCGATGTAGAGCAGCATGGGATTTTCCTTTAGGCGCGCGCCTCCCGGGGAAGGAATCGGTCGCGCACGTATGAGATCGTCTCCGCCAGGGTCTCCATCGGGTCGCGGGGAGAGAAGCCCAGGAGTCGCTCCGCCTTGGAGGAGTCGATGAAGAACCAGTGCTCGCCCATCTCCACGTCCGCGGCGGGGAGGTCGGGCTCCCGCCCGCGCCGGTGCGCCCAGCTCTCCAAGAGGTGGGCCGCGGCGACCTTCACGGGGCTGGGCAGTCGCAGCGGAGGGGGCGGCGCCTTCGCCAGGCGCGACAGGCGGCCGAAGAACTCGGTGAACTCCCAGTTGGCCGCGCCGAGCAGGTGCCGCTCTCCGACGTTGCCGCGGGTGAGCGCCGCGACGAACGCGCGGGCTGCGTCGCGCACGTCGACGAAGCTGATCCCCCCGCGCGGCATCGCGGGAATGCGGCCCAGCAGGAAGCGGTAGACGTCCTGCGTCGAGGAGAGCCGGGCGTCGCCCGGGCCCAAGAGCAGCGAGGGGTTCAAGATCACCACCGGCAGGCGGCGCCGGGAAGCTTCGATGGCGATCTTCTCCTCGTAGATCTTGCTCAGATAGTACGGCCACCGGCCCACCGTCTCGATCGGGTAGTCGTCCTCCTCGGTGGCGATCCGCCGGACCGGAGAGACGCCGATGGTGCCGGAGGAAGAGGCGAGCACCACCCGCCGCAAACCGGCTCGCTCCGCTTCAGCCAGCAGCACGCGGGTGCCGTTCACGTGCAGCTCGTACATCTTGTGCGCGTCGCGGGGGTCGCGGGAGACCAGGCCGGCCAGGTGGTAGAGGCCCTCGCGACCCTGGAGGGCGCGCCGCACCGCATCCGGATCGCGCACGTCGCCGGTCGCCAGCTCGCATCCCAGCGCTTCCGCATCGGGCGCGCCGCCGCGGGCGAGCACGCGCACCTCGTGGCCGTCTTCCAAGAGGAGCGGCACCAGCGCGCCGCCCAGAAAGCCGGTGGCGCCGGTGACGAGCAGCTTCATCCGTGCTCTCCCAAGAGCGTGCGCGCGGAAGCCGCGCGGGCGATCCGCGGCGGCGCCGTGCCGTCTCGCAGCGCCTCGATGGCAAGGCGCACCAGGCGAGTCACCTCGCGGTGCGCCGCCGAGCGCGACATGCCTTGGGTCGCCTCGCGCAGCTCGGAGAGGCGCAGCGGGGGCCCGATCCGCACGGTCAGCTTCTTGCGCTTGCGCGGGTCGGGCAGGAACGAGCCCTTCGGCATCGCCTCCTGGGTTCCCTCGAGGTACACGGGCAGGATGTCGGCGCCGGCGGCGAAGGCGAGGTACCCGATCGCCGGCTTGAATTCTTGGAGCGTGCCGTCGGGCGAGCGCGTTCCCTCGGGGAAGATGAGCAGGTGGTACCCGGTCTCCAGCGTGCGCACCGCGGTGTGCAGGGATTCCTTGAGCGACCCGCGCCGCTCGATCGGCACCAGGTTGGTGAAGTTTCCGAACCAGGCGCGCTTCCACGGATTGTCGAAGAAGTAGTCGCGCGCCGCCAGCGAGGCGAGCTTCTTGCCCTCCTCGCCCAGCGCCATCTTCACCAGCCCGACGTCGAGGTGGCTGGAGTGGTTCGCCGCCACCAGGAAGGCGCCCGCGGGGGGCACGTTCGAGCGGCCGCGGACGTCGAGCTCGAAGAGCCTGCCGTAGAGCATGCGCTGGAAGAACTCGACCGCGGCGCGCCCGACGGCGGCGACCGCGTCGGGCACCAGGACCTCTGCCTCCGCCGCGCCGTTCTGGTGCACGGGCTGCGGCGCCGGCTCCGCGCTGCGCGGTCTGGACAGCGCCCGCGCCAGCTCGCCCGCCGTCTGCAGCACGGCTAGCCGGCCCTCGTCGGGCGGAGCGACCCCGGCCTTCTCCAGCGCGACCGAGAGCTCCGCGATCAGCAGCGAATCGATCCCCAGGTCCGCTGCCAGCCGGGTCTGCGCCGTGACCGAGCCGCGGGGCTTCTGCGTCAGGTCGGCCAGGAGATCGTAGAGCCAGGCGTCGTCCCCGCGCCCGGCGATCCCGCCCAGGCCCTTGCCCGCCTCCGCCGCTCGCTCGAGCCGCGAAAGCTCCGCGACGACCTGTGGCCGCTTCACCTTGCGAGTGGCCGTCTTGGGAAGGTCCCCGTCCCAGAAATGCAGGATCTTCACCCGTTTCCAGAAGGGCAGGTCGGCCGAGATGCGGGAGACGTGCTCGCGGACCTTCTCCCGGATCTCCTCGCGCGTCTCGCCGGCGGACTCGTCGGGCTTGCGCGGCACCGCCAGGCAGGCGACGCGCTCGTGCGCGCCGCTGGAGTCGGGGAGGCCGACGATCGACAGCTCCTGGATCAGCTCGGTGCGCCCGTACAGCTCCTCCAGCTCGTCCGGGTAGACGTTCTTCCCCGACGCATCGAGGATCACGTCCTTCTTGCGCCCGACCAGCGTGAGGTGGCCGTCCTCGGAGAGGCGGCCCAGGTCGCCCGTGCACAGCCAGCCGTCGCTCAGCACCTCCGCGGTCGCTTCCACGTCGTCCAGGTATCCCGCCATCACGTTCGGTCCGCGCGCGAGCACCTCGCCCACACCCTCCGCGTCCGGCCGATCGATGCGGATCTCGACGCCCGGGATCGGCGGTCCGACCGAGCCCGCGCGCCGCTTGTTCTCGGGCAGCGTCACGGACAGGACCGGCGCCGCCTCGGTGAGGCCGTAGCCTTCGGTCAGGTCGAAGCCCAGCTCGTGGAACGCCTGGTGCACCTCTTCCGGAAGGGCAGAGCCGCCAGAGACCAGCAGGCGCAAGCTCCCCCCGAACTTTCGGTGGATGGGCCAGAACAGCAGCTTGCCCACGTTGAACGGGGTGCGGTTGCGAAGCTCGCCGTGCAGCGCCATCGCGGCCTGGACCGCGGCCCGGATCGCGGTGGGCCGCGCGGCGATCTCCTGCGTCAGGCGCCGGTGCAGGAGCTGCCACAAGGCAGGGACGCCGATCAGGGCGTGGACGTTGCCGCTCTCCAGCGCCTCGCCCAGCCGCTCCGCGGTCAGCTCGTCCAGGTAGGTGATCTCGGCGCCGAGCAGCAGCGGAACCAAGAGGCCGCAGGTGAACTCGAAGGTGTGGTGCAGCGGCAGCACGCTGAGCAGCCCGTGCCCCACCCGCAGGTCGAACAGCGTCGCCAGCTTCGAGGCGAGAGAGGAGAAGTTGCGGTGGGTGAGCAGCACCCCCTTCGGCTTCCCGGTCGTCCCGCTGGTGAAGAGGAGGGAAGCCACGTCGTCCGCCGCCGCGGTCTTGTGCAGCGGCTCCGGATGCTCCGGCGCGCCGCGGAGCAACTCCGGCAAGGAGAGGACGCGCAGCCCCGGCGGCGGCCCGCCCAGCCGCTCGAGCGCGCGCGGTGAAGCGACCAGCACCCGGGCCCCGGCCGCCCGGGCGCAGTTCTGGATCTCGGCAAGCGAAGATTGCGCGTCGAGCGGGGCGGCGGTAGCGCCCGCCTTGAGGATGCCGAAGTAGGCCATCGCCCATTCCGGCCGGTTCTCCGAGAGCAGGAGCACCCGCTCGCCCGCGACGACTCCCTCGTGCTGGAGCTTGCGACCCGCGCGGTCGGAGAAGGTGCCCAGCTCCTCGTAGGTGACGCGATCGTCGCGGGTGCGGGAAAGCTCGTCCGCGTTCTCCTCTCCGGCGAAGAAGCGCAACGCGACCCGCTTGCCGAAATGGTGGACCGAGGCGTTGAGGAGCTGGAGCAGGTCCTTTGGCTGCGGCACCTCCCGAGCGGCTTGCCTGCTCTCCTCCTCCAGGCCGGGGAACACCCACTCCTCCAGGCCCTGCACGTGCACGTCCAGCCAGTACCTGCGCCAGTCGATCTTCTCCGGGTCCCAGGGCAGCTTCTCCCGATCCCGGGGCAGGAGCCTCCGCCACAGCTCCCGGGTGTGCGCGGACTGGAAGACGAATCGCTCGCCGGCGACGAAGGGCAGGTAGAGGTCCCACATCGCCTCGACGGTGGCCAGCTTCCGGTCGGCGCTCTCCAGCACCTGGTCGGCGCGCTTGAGCAGCGCGCTGGTGATCGGCGCGCCCCACGAGGCGCCCTTGTCCGCGATCAGCGCCCGCCCCGCCTGGGCGATCTTGCGGAACAGAGGGGCGCTGGTCTTGCGGTACGCCTCGGCGGTGACCGGGTACGGCTCCAGCCACTCGTCGAGGAAGGTGCGGAGCAGGCCGGCGCCGTTGCGGCGTTTCTCGAAGTAGCGGCGCTTGTGGATGGCGGACAGCTCGATGGCGCGCCGGATGTACATCGGGTTCACGTCCCCGGAGGCGAGCTGGTAGACGCGCTCGGCCCGGCCGGCGCAGGCGGCGCCCGCGATTCCCAGGATCCCCGCGGCCACCAGGTCGACGGGGATCAGGTCGAGCACCAGCTTCTGGCCGGCCGGGTACACGCGCTGCCCCTTGAGCGCCAGGAAGACCAGCGGCGCGCTGGTGGTGAAGCCCTCGTTCCAGCCGGGGAAGGGGAAGCGCAGCGCGCTCTCCACGATGGCGGGCCGCACGATCGAATACGCGCACCCGCTCATGGCGATGGCCTGCTCGCCCATCGCCTTGGTGTACGTGTACGTGTTGGGCCAGCCCCAGGCCCTGGCGCGCTCCATCCCGGCGTCGATCAGCTTCTGCGACAGCCACAGCTTGCGCTCGCGCCCGGCGGCGAGGCGCACCGCCTTCTCGTCGGATGTGTCCCGGCCTTCCGATTCGACGCGGCGCACGGCGGCGGCGCGGAACTGCGCCTGCAGCGCATGGTCGTCGGCCTGCTCGCGCAGGCGCTTCACCAGCCGATCGACGTCGGCCAGCTCCGCGTCCACGCTGAAGCGCGCTCCGGGCAGGTCCTCTCCTTCCTTCTCGGCGTGCTGCTTGGGGAAGCTGCCGACCAGCATCTCGTCCTCGAACACCGGGCCCCGCCGGGTGCCCGCGACGAAGCAGGTCGAGATGTGCACCAGCGCCGCCCCGGTGCGCTTGCACAGCTCCGCGGCGCTGCGCGCGCCCTTGGTGTTCACCGAGACGGCGAGCTCGAGCGACGGGTTGAAGGTGACCAGCCCGGCGCAGTTGATCACGCAGCCGAGCTTGCCGGTGAGCTCGCGCACCTGGTCCTCTTCGAGCCCCAGGAGCGGCTCGGCGACGTCGCCTGCCAGCGGCGAGCACTTCTCCCGCAGGAACCGATCGAGGTCCTCGCCGTGCTTCTCCCGCAGCGGCCGGAACGGAGGCGAGGAAGCGACCTTCCCGAAGAAGCGGTCCTCCGCGCTGCCGCCCGCTCGCGGCCGCACCAGCACGTGCACGCGGCCGATCTCCGGATAGCGATCGAGCAGCATCACCAGCGCGACCTTGCCGACGAACCCGGTCACTCCGGTGAGCAGGATCTCGCGGCCCCGGAAGGCCTCCGACAGATCGATGGGCGCAGGCGACAAGGGCGCCACCGCCTGCAGCGGCGCCGGCGCAAAAGGCCCCAGCTGCGGCACCCGATCGGTCACGGCTCTCCCTGGGCCGCCACGCCCGGCTTGTGCGAGGCACCGCCCTGCGGTCTTGCTTCCGCCTCGCCGAGCAGGCGGGTGGCTTCCTCGGCGGAGACCGCGACCTCGGTCATGACCACCGGCGGATGGTGCATCAAGGTGATCTGGGCGGTGCGGCCCTGGCGCCCGCGGGCCATGTCGACCGCCTCGGCCAGCGTGTCGGCCCGCTCCCAGCCCATCAGGCGCGGGACATGCTGGTTCTCGGCGCCGACCGCGATGATTTGACCCAGGTGCTGCCGGCCGTTCTCGCCCCAGTACCACATGTAGAAGGGGTGGGCGCCGTGGTAGGCGTTGCCCTTCCGGTACAGGTGCACGTAGCTGGGGTTCTGCGCGAACTCGCGCTCGTACTTGCGGTGCAGCTCCATCGCGTCGGTGGTCTCGGGAAGCAGCCGATGGAAGAACTCGATGTAGCTGGGGTGCTGGACCGGATCGAACTCGTCCATGCAGGGATGGGTGAGGATCAGGGTCCCGCCCTTCTTCACCAGGGGAATCCCGCGGTTCATGTTGAAGAAGTACCCGCAGGCCATCACCTGCACGAGCAGCGGGTTCAGGATGGAGCTGACGTTGTAGGGCGAGATGTACGGAATTCCGCAGATCAGGATGTCCGACTGGCCCTTCACCTTCACGAAGAGCTGGCGCCGGCAGGCCTCGAGGATCTTCTCGTGCGTAAGCTCCGTGCGGCCGGCGGCGACCGCGATCAGCCCGTAGGCGGCGGGGACCCGGTGGAAGATCTGTTGCCGCAGCGCGCGGGGCGTCTTGCCCAGTGTCCAGCGCAAGCCCGCCAGCGCAGTGCGGTCCAGATCGGTGAAGTCCTCCTCGCGCTTGCCCAGGAAGGCGAGCGGTCCGTCGTACATCCGGTTGTTGAGGCAGGTCTCGATGTGGAAGACGTTGATGCGCTGATCGATCGCGCGCCCGATCCGGTCCACCGAGCCGTGCAACGCGGAGTGCTTCGGCTCCATGTACGACTTGCTCCCTCGGATTGCGTGGGGCGTGTGGTGTGCCCGCAGGCCGAGGTAGTCGGTGAGCCCGGTGCCGACCGACTTGTGGCCGCCGTCCATCGGGACGAAGTTCACGTTGCAGTAGATGACCAGGTCGGCTTCCACCGCGCGGCGCGAGATGCGGATCTTCTCGTGCATCTCGGTTTCACCGAGCTCCACGATCGCGCCGGGCTCCTCGGCGTCGTGGTTGGTGTACCGGTCCGGGTAGTAGGCGTTGAAGATCTTCGGGCCGACCATGCGCTCCATCTCGCGCGGGGTCAGCCGCCGGTGGAGCGCGTTGGCGATGAGGAGATGGACGTCGTCGACGCCGCTGTCGGCGAGCAGGTTGAGGACGATCTCCAGGATGATCTGCCGCACGTCCGGGGTGCGCATCGGCGGCAGCGGCAGCGAGATGTCGTCGAGCGCGATCAGCACCTTCATGCCCGGGCGGAGCTGCGCGTGGAGCGGGTCGCACCCTTCGGGGTGGTTGATGGCCCAGCGGATGGCCGCGCGCCAGTTCGCCAGAGGCTCGATGGGCGGGTTGGGGAACACCACCCTGGTCCCGATCGGGACCTCCTCGAGCAGCAGCTCCGTATCGGAAAAGAGCAGTCGTGGCGGCGACTTGCGGTCCTGGATCACGACCTGCGCGTCTTCGTCGTAGCTCTGGCGTAGGCGGTCCAGCGAGCGCATCTAAGCCTCCGGACGTGCGGTTCTACCCGAGATCGGCCTTGCTGCGCACCTCGGGGCGCCCGATCCCGCGCAAGAGCGCCTGCGTCAAGCTCGCTGCCATCTCGGCGGGCGGAGGCAGCTCCAGGTCGGGCAGGGCGCCCTGCGCCAGCCGCCTCGGCCGCTTCAGGGGCGGAGGGAGCGGATGGCTCCGGCGCCGTCGGCGACGTAGATGGTGCCGTCCGCGGCGCGGAAGAGGCCGAGAGGAACGCCGAAGCTGGCGGATGCGCCGGAGCCGTCGGCCATGGCCGATCTGCCGCTGCCGGCCACCGTCTGCACGACGGAGCTCGCCGCGTCCGAGCCGGGGACCAGACGGCGGATGCGGTGGCTGCCCGGGTCGGAGAACAGAAGCGCGGTCCCGTCCCAGACCGCGCCGCCCTGCGGTTGGAGGAGACAGGATTTGCCCGTGCCGTCCTGGAATCCGTCGGCTTGACCGCCGGCAAGCGTCCTGACGGTGCGCTGCGGATCGGCGCCGATGACCTTGATCTTCACCTCCTGCACGCCGGGAGCGGAGGAGATGACGAAGATGCGGCCGTCGTCCGCCGCCGCCACGGCGGTCGGGTAGACGAAGAGCGCCTGGCTCGCGGGGATGCCGTCGGCGTCGGGATCGCCGCCGGGGTTGCCGAGCGTCGTGACCGCACCCGTCGTGGGGTCGACCGCGCGCACGACGTGGTTCTGCTCGTCCGCGACCAGGAGCCCCCACTGCCGGCTGAACGACATGCCCATCGGATAGCTGAACCGCGCGGCGGTCCCGAGGCCGTCCTGCAGGCCGTAGAGGGTGCAGGTCCCGGCGAAGGTGGTGACCGTCCGCGCGGGGTCGTTGCCGATCTTGCGGATGCAGCTGTTGAGCGTGTCCGCCACGAACACGTTTCCGGCGGCATCCGCCCAGACCGACGACGGGTTGGCGAAATGCGCGCCGTCGCCGGAGACGGGCTGCCGGTCGGAGCCGGAGATGCCGGTGCCTGCGTAAGGCGCGCTCTCTCCGACCCGATGGATCCGGTGTCCCCGGGGGTCGGCGTACACGAGCGAACCATCGGGAAGCTGCGCGATGCTGCTGGGACCCGGGACGTCCCGCGCCACCGTCGCCACCGACGACGCCCAGGCGGCCAGAGGTTGCCCGTACAGGGGCGGGGCCGGCGTCGAGAGCTGCGCCGGGATGGGGAGGCCGAGCGCCGACTTGAACAGGTTCGCGACCATGCGCTCCATCCGCGGGTCGCGCTTGCCGCGGTACGGCCCGGTGGCGAAGTCGTCCAGGCCGAGGGGGAAATAGATGGATCCGGCCCCGAAGACCAGAGCGCCGCTCGGTGCCCGGTACACCACCGCGTCCGAGCCGCCAGGTCGATTGAAGATGTCGACCACGGGCGAGTGCGCCACGACCATGGCGGTGCCTGGCGTGTCGTTCTCGAAGCGGCGGTCGTACTCATAGCCGACCAGCCCGGGCACCGAGTCGCCGTCGTTGAATCCGGTGCCCTGGTAGACGAAGCTCGACGCTCCCTGCACCACCCAGGCCTGCCCGAAGAGCACCTGCTCCTCGTACATGGTGCCGACCAGCTCCTCCTCGTCGCGGGCGATGGACGGGTCGCGGTAGCGCCCGGTGCGTTGCACCGGGTCGCCGGCCAGGGGGTCGGTCTGCGGGCGCATCTTGTAGCAGGTCATCAGGCGCGCGTTCCCGTCGCTGCCCGGGGCATCGAGCCGCACCTTCCAGTACGCCGCGTTCGCGCCGAAGAAGAAGACGGGCGTGCCGGCGTCGCGCGCGGACTCGACCGCGTCGCGCTCCCGGCCGTCCCAATATTCGTCGTGCCCCACGCTGAGGAACGCCCCATGCCGGCGCAGGGACGCGACCCCTTCGCGGGTGACGTCGAGGTTGGTGGTGTAGCTCACGTCGTAGCCGGAGCGCTCCAGGTAGCTGGCCATGTGCGCCTCGTAGCGGAGCACGTGCCCGGCGCCGTAGTCCTCGATGTACGGCCGGTCGAAGCTGACCTGTACCGCGAAGCGGCTGGAGAGGCCGAGCTGGTCCTGGTAGAGCGATTCCCCCATCCAGTTGTTGTAGGCCTGGTAGGTGGTGACGCTGGCCTGGAAATACAGATCGCTCATCCGATCGTCTTTCACGACCAGCGGGACGTAGGTGCCGAAGGGGAACTTCTCGTCGCGCAGGATGCGGACCAGGTACAGGCCGCTCACCGCGTCCGGCGGCACCTGGACGGTGAAGGTGGGCGTCCAGTTGCACTGGTTGAGCCCGGTGGTCCGATCCGGCGGGCAGGCGGGCTGCGGGCCGGCGGTCGCCGTTCCCTCGGTCAGCTTGCGGGCCCCGGCGCCGCCGTACCAGCCCAGGCGATACAAGACCCAGTGCACGCCCATCGGGCCGCCCATCCCCGCAGGGATGTTCGCCATGATCCGGACGCTCTCGCCCGTGTTCGCCGAGACGCGGTCTGCGTACGCTTCGACGTGCACCGGGCGCAGCGCCGCGCCCGCAACGGAGGGGGCGCCGTCTCCCCGGATGACCGCCCACGCCGGGTCGCCGGGCAGCGCGTTCTCCGCGGGGATGGGATTGACGTACCCGGCTGGGCGACCTCCCGGATCCGTACCGGACCCGTCGCCACCAGGCTGGATCGGCGTCTCCGGGCCTTTCGACGACGAACAGGCCAGGAACGCACAAGCGACCGCTGCCGCGGGCCCCCTCCCCATGGTCGCAAGCTGAGCAATCGCGCCGCCGTCAGCAAGTGGCCGGACGGCTCAATCTGTGTCCATCTGCGGACGGCCGTGGAACGCCCTTTCCCACCGCCTCCGTGGGCCGCGGGGCCCTGGCCTTACCTCAAGTCGAGGATCGGCCATTCGTACGCGCGCGCGTGGGCCCGCAGGCGGGGATCGGGATTCACGGCGGTCGGCCGCCCGACGACGGCGAGCATCGGATAGTCGGAAAGGCTGTCGGAGTAGGCGTGCGAGAGGTCCAGCTTGAGCCCGTGCTCGACGCAGTAGTCGCGGATCCGCCGCGCCTTGTGCGCTCCTTCGACGATGGGCGGGATCACTTTCCCCGTGGCGAATCCTTCCACGAACTCGAGCGAGTTGGCGATCAGGTCGTCCGCGCCCAGCAGGCGCACCAGGGGACGCATGGTGATGTCGATGGCGCCGGTGCAGAGGACGATCTTGCAGCCGCCCCGGCGCGCCTCGGCGATGATGTCCATGGCGCCCGGGTACACCGCGGGCGCGAGGACGTCCTGGCAAAGCCGGTCGGCCAGCTCGATCAGGCGGTCCTCGCTGAGGCCGCGGTACGATCGGTAGAACAGCTCGTTGAAGACTTTGCGGTTGTAGAGATCGGCGGCCTTGTAGAGCGGCGCCATGGCCAGTCCCTTGACGATCCGGCCGAGCGCGCCGAACACGGTGCCCCGGTTGAAGACGTAGTAGGCGTAGGCGTGCGCCACGTTGGTCGAGACCAGCGTGCCGTCCACGTCGAAGAAGGCACCGCGGTCCCAGCGCGGCTGAGCCTCGAGGTGCGGCTCGGCCTGCACGGCTACCGCCGGCGGCCGAACAAGCGGAGCAGCATCAGGAACAGGTTGACGAAATCGAGGTACAGGTTGAGCGCGCCGTGCAGCGCCAGGCGCTCGTCGCCCGCGGTCGCATAGGCCTTGATCTTCTGCGCGTCGTACGCCGTCAGGCCGGTGAAGACCACGACGCCTGCGCAGCTGAGCACGAAGCTCAGCGCGTCGGAGCGGAGAAAGATGTTCACCACGATCGCGACCAGGATGCCGATGAGCCCCATCATCAGGAACTGCCCCCAGCCGGTCAGGTCCTTCTTGGTCAGCGTCCCGTACGCGCTCATCGCGGCGAAGGTCCCGCCGGTGATGAAGAAGGTGGAGGCGATCGACTCGCGGGTGTAAGCGAGGAAGATGACCGAGAAGGTGAGACCGGACAGCGCGCAGTAGGCAAGGAACATCGCCGCCGCGGTGCCGAACGTCGCCCTCTGCACCACGCGGCTGAAAGCCACCACCATCACCAGCTCGGCAATGACCAGGCCGAAGAACACGAACCCGTTGCCGATGATGACGCGCTGCAGGCCCGGGCTCGTCACCACCGCGTAGGCGAACAGGCCGGTCAGCGCGAGCCCGGCGGCCATCCAGCGGTAGACCTTGGCGAGGAAGGTCGCCTCGGCGGAGGCGCTGCTCTCGTACGAGGTAGGGGTGCTCCAGGGATCGGCGGGCATCGTGGAACCTCCGTTCGGGGCGATGGTAACGCGGCGCTGGTACTGCCGCCAATCGGATGGTGCAGTCGGGGACACCATTCCCAGGGTGTCTGCTCCTCCGAGCAGAGCGGCGACTCAGCCGAGCTCCTCGCGGAGGGCAAGGGCGGAAGAGGTGCGGGCGAAGAGGAGCGTGGCGAGCGCGGCGAATCCGGTGAGCGAAAGATCGCGGGCGGTCCACAGCCTGCCGGCGACGTCCAGGGCGAGCTCGCACTCGCGGAGCAGGCGCGAGAGCGGCGGCCCCGCGGACTCGGGAGGGCACAGCTCGCGCACCCACGCCGCCGGCACGCCGTGGCGCATCGCTTGCCACCGCTCCGGCTGCCAGGCGCCGATTTCCCCCACGGCAGCTTCCAGATCGGTGGGAAGCTCCCCGGCTCGCGATCGTTCGCGCCAGGCGCGCAGAGAGAGCGACAGCCGGAGCGATTGCGACACGCCGGCGAAGAAGGTGCGGAACGCCGGGTCCTTTGCGGCCGGGTTGTCCTTCAAGAGCCGCGCGAGCCATTCTTCCTGCGCGCCGGCGAAATCGCTGCCGGAGGCGAGCCGGGAATCCATCTCGGCGAGGATCGCGTCGAGCGCGGGCGGCGGCAGACGCCCGGCCTGCAGGTCCTCGGGGAGCTCCAGAAGGGTGCTCGTAGCGGAGAGGGCCAGAAGCCGGAGCAGCGAAGCGTGCGCGGCGACCAGGATCCCGCCCGGCGGAAGCGTCGGATGCGCGGCCAGCTCGGTGGCGGAAGCTCCCGAGGATGTGCCCAGCTGCGCCGCCTCGCGGCCCAGCCCGATCAGGCGCCGCGCTTCGGCTCGCACCCGCGCCGCGGCGATCTGCCGCTGGCCTTCGCGGTCGGCCGGCTCTCCCAGGCCGCCCAGGGGCGCGGGAAGAGGCTCGAGGCCGCCGCGCTCGCCGATCCCCCGGGCCAGCACTTCGTCCCAGCCCGGAGGACCATCCCAGCCGTACACGTCGGCACGCTGCGCGAGCAGCTCCAGGCCGGCCGCGCTGCCGCCGCTCCGGGTGAGCGGCAGGGCCTCGTCCACGGCGTCCAGGAGCAGCTCGGCGAGGTGCAGCGCCGTCTTGCCCCGATCGGCGAAGCCGTCGCGCAGGCCGTGCTCGAGAGCGCGCGCCAGCTCCCGCTCGGGGGCCTCGCTCACCCCAGGCCTCCGGCGACCAGCCGGCCGGCGAAAAAGGTGGCGGCGGCGGCGATGGCGCCGACCAGGACGGACTCGAGCCCGCTCCGCAGCCAGGGCCGCCCGGTCATCGTGGTCTTGGCCGCGCCCACTCCGAACAGCGCGCTGAGCGTGAGCGCGATCGACACCAGGAAGGCGCGGTCCACCGTCATCGACCACGCGTACGGGAGGACCGGGAAGGCGGCGCCGACGGCGTAGGCGAGGGCGACCACCAGGCCCGAGCGGAGCGGCGGAGTGGTCGGAGCCACCGAGAGCCCCAGCTCCTCGGTCATCATGGTGTCCACCCAGAACTTCGGGTCCGCCGTGACGTGCTCGACGATGGTCTCCAGCGCCTGCCCGCGGTAGCCCTTCTGCTCGAAGATGGACCGCACCTCCCGCCGCTCCTCGTGCGGGAACTGCTCCACCTCGTACTCCTCGCGGGCGCGCTCGGAGAGGATGTATTCGCGCTCGGACTTGGCGGCGAGGAAGGCGCCCAGCCCCATGGCGATGGTGCCGCCGAGCAGCTCGGCGATCCCCGCCAGCAGGATGATGTGCGGGGACACGTCGCCGCCGTGCACGCCGGAGACGACCGCGAACGCGGCCACCAGGCCGTCGTTGGCGCCGAAGACCAGGTCGCGCACCGAGCGGCCGCCGGGGATGTGCGCGGCCTCGGAATGTGTGGCGCCGTCGTCGCGGGTGCGCAGGAAGAAGCTGGGGAGTCTCAGCGGCATGTGAAGGCGACGGCTTGCCACGGTTCTCGGGGAGTGACAACCGCCCGCTTGGCCAGTATCCTTCTGGAAGTGTTGAGACTGATTCTCATTTTCACCCTCATCGGAGCCGCCGCCCCGGCCTCGGCCCAGCCGGGGCAGAACCTGCGCCGGGCCGTGGCCCTGCTCGACTACGTGGCCGGGGACTATGCCCGGGCGGTGGGACCGTCGGGCGAGGTGCTCGCGCCGGACGAGTTCACCGAGCAGCAGACCTTCGTGGCCGAGGCGGCGCAGGAGCTGCGCGACGAGGCGGGAGCGCAAGGCGCCGACCTGGCTACGCTTCTGGACGCGTTGCGCGCCCGGATCGAGGCGCGGGCCCCTCCCGCTGAAGTGACCGCGAAAGCGCAGGCGGTGCGAGACGAGATCGCGCAGCGTTTCCGCGTCGCGCTCCTCCCGGCGCGCCCGCCCGACCTCGCCCGCGGGGCACAGCTCTACGCCCAGGCTTGCGCGGCGTGCCACGGCGCGGACGGGCGCGCGCCGCCCAAGGAGCAGCTGGAGCTCTCCACCCAGCCGCCCTCGTTCGCCGCGGCCGGCGAGGTCCGCTCCCTGGCTCCGCAGCGGATCTTCAGCGCCGCCACCTACGGCGTCCCGAACACGGCGATGCCCGGCTACGAGGAGGCGTTCGACGACGCGGCGCGCTGGGACCTCGCCTACTTCGTGCTGACGCTGGCCCATCCAGCGGCCCCGGATCCCGGGCGCGGGGTGCGGCTCGCTCGCGCCGCGCTCCTCCCCACCGACTATCGCGAGCTGGCGACGCAGTCCGACGAGGCGCTCCTCGCCCGGCTGGCGGCGGCTGGGCTCTCGCCGCGCGATCAGGCAGAGGCGCTGGGCGCGCTCCGGGCGGGGCCGTTCGTCGAGGCCCACGATCCCGCCGCCGGGCTTTCCGAGACGCGCCGCGAGGTGAAGAAAGCGCTGGCGCAGGCCGCCGCGGGGGACCGGGCAGGCGCCAAGCGCACGCTCATCTCCGCCTACCTCGATCACTTCGAGCCGCACGAGCCGCGACTGCGCGCTCGCGACGCTCAGCTCGTCTCGGACGTCGAGCGCGAATTCCTCGCGGTCCGCGTCGCCCTCGACGGCGGGCCAGGGAAAGGTGGCCCGGGGAGCGGCGGCGTGGGGAAGGGCGGCCCCGGCGACCCGGGTCCCCCGGCCGCCCGCCTGGACGCGTTGCTGGAGAAGGCGGACGTGCGCGGGCCCGGGGGCGCGCTGGTCGCGTTCCTGGCCGCGCTGGTGATCGCGCTGCGCGAAGGGGTGGAAGCGGCGCTACTGGTCGCGGCGCTGCTGGCGCTTCTCCGCAAGGCGGGGCGGACGGGGGACGCGCGCGCCGTGCATCTCGGCTGGGCCGCGGCCCTTGGCGCGGGTGCGCTCACCTGGTGGGCGTCGGGAGCGCTCTTGGGGATCTCCGGCGCCAGCCGGGAGGTGGTGGAAGGGGCGCTGCAGCTCGTCACCGCGGCCCTGCTCCTGTACGCGAGCCACTGGCTGCTCGCGGCGGCGAGCGCCAGGCGGCTGGTCACGTTCCTGTCCTCGCGCACGCTGCAGGCCGGCAGCGCGCTGGTGGTGTTCGGCCTCGCCTTCGCGGCCATCTACCGGGAGATGTTCGAGGTGGTGCTGTTCTTCCGCGGCCTGCTCCTGGAATCACCCGGGGAGAGCGGCTCGGTGGCGCTGGGCGCCGTGGTCGGCCTGCTCGCACTGGTGGCGCTGGTGATCGCCTTCCAGAAGCTGGGCCGGAAGCTCAAGCCGCGCCCGCTGCTCATCACTTGCGGGGTCCTGCTCTGCTTGCTCGCGGTTCTGATGGTGGGGAACGGCGTGCGCGCGCTGCAGGAGGTGGGGCTGGTGCCGCTCACCGTGTGGGGCGGATTCGAAGTGCGGGCGCTCGGCCTGTACGCCACCCGGGAAGGCCTGCTCTCGCAGACGCTGGTGCTGCTCGCCCTTCTCCTCAGCGCGCTCTGGACCGGCCTCCGCGGCGGCCAGAGCGGCGGCGCGACCAACGGCCGCGCCCCGGCCGCCGCCTAGCCCCGCGATGCTGACCACAAGCGTTTCGCGCGGAGTGCGCAGAGAGAGCGGAGAGCGCGGAGTTGTTTTGCGAAAAACGACTTTCTCCGCGCGCTCTCTTTTCTCCTCCGCGCTCTCCGCGTGAAACGTTTGTAGGCAGGTACAGAGGCCCGCTCAGTCGGGCGAAGCCACCCTTCGGGCGATGCAGCGGCCGGAGAGGCAGTTGGCTTCGAAGCGGGCGGGGTCGCGGCAGAGGGGCTCGATGCAAGGCTTGCAGCTGGCGCCGTTCTGATCGAGCTCGGCGCCGCGCGCCCGAGTCACGGCCCGGGGGGAACATAGAGTCGCGCAGCAGCTTCCCGGCGCGATGCGCGTGAGCGTGCAGTCAGCGTCGTCGGAGCAAGGCCCGTCGTCCGCTGCCCTCGCGTCGCCTCCGCTGCCGCGGGAGCGGATCCACTCCTGGTGCGCTTTCTCCGCCGCCTCCGCGGCGGTCATCGGTCGGGGAGCCGCGGGAGCGCTCGCTGCCGCCGGTGTCGGTGCCGGTGCGGCGGGGGCGGGCCTCTCCCTCGCGCCGGTCTGGCTGTTCGCCGAGGCGCAGGCGAGCAAAGAGCCGAGGGCTGCCGCCCAGATCGATCTCATGGGCGGAAGTTGCCCAGGCCGGGTGTCGTGGTCAAGGGCAGTGGCGCCGGCTGCGGCTCCAGCGGCACGAAGTCGTGGAAGCGCCGGTAGTCGACTCCCTGCCGGCCGTCGGGGAGCGTGCCGATGATGTCCACGAAGCGCGCGTTCCAGGCGATCTCGTCCATGGCCCAGACGTGCCGGGAGTGGATGGTCTGGTTGAACGCGTCGTCCAGCCCGGTCAGGGAGGCGACGATCTCGGCCCTGCCCGACTGCAGCTGATCCCGCGTGTGGGTCATCAAGGGGCTGTCCGCGGTCAGCGGGTGGATCACGGTCCAACTCAGGGCGAACACGGTCGACTGGCTGCGGATCAGGCGCAGGTCGATGTTGCGCCGGAGCGGAATCCCTTCTCGCGTTTCCTCGGAGATGAGCAGCGTGACCCGGATCTGCGCCTCGACCACCTGGTTGCCCCGCTGGTTCGCCACCCGGAACATCAGGGATGGCACCCCTTCGAAAGGCGCCACCACCGCCACGTCGCTCCACAACACGCGGGCCGTGGGCCGAGCGAACTTGGCGAACATCAGGCCCGTCGCCATCGCGACTCCGATGAGACCGACCAGCGACTCCAGCGTGACCAGCAGATTTGCGGCCACCGAGATCGGCACCATGTGCCCGTACCCGATGGTGGCGATGGTCTGCACGCTGAAGAAGAACGCGTCGGAATAGGAACGCGGCCCCAGGTTCTCGACCCCGCCCACCGACAGGTACGCCGCCGCGAACAGGCAGTTCACCGCCAGATAGAGCACCGTGATCGCCGCGAGCGCCACGCGCCACCGGGCGCGCAGCCAGGAGTGGTAGACGTCGGTGTAGAAGTGCCGGCGCACCCCGTACAGCACCAGGTTGTTGCGCCCATCGCTGGAGAGGAACCGCACCGCCGGGCGATGCTAGCGCAGTTCAACCGAGCGCGCGAAAGCGCCGGGGCAGCGACACGGTGAAGGTGGTCCCTTCCTCGGCCGACGAGCGCACCGAGATCGCGCCCCCGTGCGCGAGCACGATCTGCTGCACGATGTAGAGACCCAGGCCGAGGCCGCTCGATTCCTTGCGTCCACGCCCGGGTGGCCCGCGCCGGCCAGGCTCGAAGAGGTGCGGCAGCACGTCCTGCGGGATGGGCGGCCCCGCGTTCGAGGTCTCGAGGAGCACCCGGTCGCCCTCGTCGCGGAGGTCCACCCGCACGGTGCCGCTCTCGGGGCTGTGCTGCAGCGCGTTCCCCACCAGGTTCGAGATCACCTGCGCGATGCGGTCGGGATCCCAGTTGCCCCAGGCGTCGCCGCGGGCCTCGAGCTCGATGGTCCGCTCCGGGTAGGCGAGCTCCAGCTCCTCGATCACCGCCTCGCAAAGTTCCCTCAGGCCCATGCGCCGGGTCTGGATGGGGAACCCGCCGCCCAGCCGGCTGCGGGTGAAGTCGAGCAGGTCCCCGATCATCCGGGCCATGCGCTCGGAGCTGGCGGCGATGCGCGCCACGGTGCGGGCCTGGCGCTCCGACAGGCCTCCGTGCCGCAGGAGCAGCTGCGCGGCGGAGAGGATGGCGGTGAGCGGATTGCGCAGGTCGTGGCCGACGATGGCGACGAAGTGCTCGCGGAACCGGGCCGTCTCCGCCGCTTCGCTCTGGGCGCGCTTCTGCTCGGTGATGTCCGCGGCGATGGCGATGGTGCCCGGCAGCGCGCTGCGGTTGGTCCGCAGCGGAGCGACCGAGATGGAGAGGTCCACCTGCGTGCCGTCCTTGCGCGGGCGGCGGATCTCGATTCCGGTCGCCACCTGGCCGTCGTTCCCGGAGAGCCCCTGCGCCTGGACGTGCGCCTCGGCCGGCAGGAACGGGTCTACTTCCCCCAGCACCTCCGCGCGCTTCCATCCGGACGCCTCCCGGCGGAGGAACTGTCCCACCTGCCGGCCGAGCGTCTCGATCGCCTGGCGGCGGGCGGGCTCCTGCACGGACCGCGAGAACAGCTCGAGCGCGCCCAGCGTCTCGCCGCCCACGCCCATCGGCACCACGAACGCGGTCCGCAGGCCGGCGCGGGCGAGGGCCTGCGCTCGCGGGTGGCCCGCTCCGGCCAGGTCGGACGTCCACTGCGGCTCCCCCGTCCGGACGACTTCGGCCGGAAGGCCGTCCGCGCCGGCGCACAGCTCCTGCAGCGCGTCCGCCGGGAACTCCTCCCGAGACCAGCTCGCCCGGCAGCGCAGGGTCCCGTCGGGCTCGAGGACCCGGGCGGCGCCCGCGTCCCAGCCCAGGTGCGTGCAGGCCGCGCCGAGCACGCCGCGCATCGCTTCCTCGATGGACGCCGATTGGGAGAGGATCCGGGCCAGATCGTTCTGCAGGGCGAGGCGGCGCTCCAACTCGTCGACGCGCCTGCGCGCCTCTTCCTGGGCGAGCAGCGGCCCTGCGCGCGAGGCCGCCGCCCGGAGGAGCAGCCCGTCCAGCTCGCCCAGCTGCCACGCCGTTCGCGATCCGGCTTCCAGCGCTCCGGCCAGGGCGCCGCCCTCGACCAGCGGTAGCGCGGTGAGCGCGCGCAGGCCGGCGGCCGCGATGGGCGATCCCTCGAGCAACTGTTCCTGCGAGGCGTCGTTGGTGCTGGCGGGCTCCCGCACCCGCGCCGCCAGCGCGACCAGCGCGTCCGGGGCGCCGGGCAGATCGTGCGCCAGTCCGGCGGCCGCTTCCCGCCGCAGCGCACCGCCGCGCCAGGAGTAGAGCGCGCAAGAATGGAGGGCGGGCGCGGACTCGAGCAGCCTCTCCAGCAGCCGGTCCGTGTCGGGCGCCGCGAGCACGCGCTCGAGCGCGCGCGTCGACTCCTCCCGCCTCCGCTCCAGCTGCTCCGCGGCCGCCCGTTGCAGCTCCGCCACGGCGCGGGCTGCCGCGCGGGCCTGCGCGCGCGGCAACGGCTCGAGCGCGCGGAGGACGAGGGCCAGCTCCTCCGAGACCTGCGCGGGATCCGCAGCCGGGGGCAGCTCCAGTGCCGAGGGCTCCTCCAGAAGCCGGCCGAACAGCTCCGGTCCCATTTCGACGAGCAGGGGCGCACGTCCACGTGCCCGCGCCGCTTCGCGCACCGCGGCAGTCCACGCGGCCAGCGCCTCCGTCCTCCGTGGCCACACGGCGCGCGAGAGCCGTTCGTGGTCCCGGGCCTGGACCCGTTCCGCCATCGGACCCCCAGGAGCAAACTAGGCACGCAACGCCCACTGAGCGGAGCGGCTGGCGCTCGGCTGGCCGCCTCCCTTCCGACCGACGGCTGTCGGAGTGGCGCAACAGGCCGGTTGCGGATATGCAGGCGCCCATGACACACGCCCTCGTGGCAGCACTGTCCCTGGTCGCGGCGGCCCGTCCGGAGCCCGGGCAGATGGCGCCGCAGTTCACCCTCGACTCTTCCGCCGGGGCGCCGGTCAGCCTCAAGGACCTGCGCGGCCGGTCGGTGGTGGTGGCCTTCTTCCCCAAGGCCTTCACCTCGGGCTGAACGCAGGAGCTGTCGGCGTTCCGCGACATCGCGTCGCGGTTCGCCGACAAGAACGCCCAGGTCCTGGGCGTCTCGATGGACGATCTCGACACGCAGAAGAAGTTCGCCGACAGCCTCAAGCTTCCCTTCCCGCTGCTGGCCGATCCGAAGGGCGAGGTGGTACGCGCCTACGGCGTCGAGATGCAACACAATGGGAAGACCTACGCAAACCGGGTCACGTTCGTGATCGACGCCGGCGGCAAGGTCACCAAGGTGCTCGAGGGCAAGGACGCGCTGGATCCGGCGCCCGCGCTGGACGCCTGCCCGCTGCACCACAAGAAGAGCTAACCGGTCTCCTGGCGGCGCGTGCGGAGCACTAGCATCGCGCCGAACCAGAGACCATAGAAGAAGACCAGGGCCAAGGCAGCGGCGCCGTGCGCCGCCGCGATCGAGCCTGTTTGCTTGCGCACGACGATCCAGAGCTCGCCCGCGAAGCCCAGCGGGAGGACGGCCATGGCGGCCAGTACCATCCAGCCGGCGAAGCGGTGGAACCTCTCCGTATCCTCGCCTCCTTCGACGATGCGGTGGTAGGCAGCCGGCGCCATGAGGAATGCGACCGTCAGCGCGATGGCGGCGGTGGCGGCCAGATGCACGTCCTTCGAGGAGGCCGGCAGCGGCTCGTAGCCTTTCATCAAGGTCATGGCGAGTTGGAACCCGAGCAGCGCCTGGGCCCCAGGTAGCACCACGCGCGCCTCGATGAGGACCTGGGTGATCTTGTCCTCGAGCTTCATTTCGCCTCCCCTGTCCGGTCGGGGCGGATTCCGGCCGAACACGAACACGATTCCGAACCAGAACGCGACGGCTACCGCCAATGTGGCTAGACCGAGGACCACCGCCAGGCGCGGTCCCTGCGTCCACGCGGCTTGGTACATGTCCAGGCCCAGCACCACGGCGAACGGCACCAGGGCGAGGCCGACGGCGTTCATGGTGAACCGGTGCAGGGCTGGCGTGTCTTCGCCGCGCTCCACGAGCCGGTGACGGGCCGCGGGAGCGAGGACCAAGCCCATCGATGCGAGCAGGAGGAGCAGGCCGGTCAGCTCCAATTGCTGATTCAAGGGCGGGAGGCGCTCGAAGGCGGGCTCGAAGAACGCCCGATACTGGAATCCCAGCAGGACCTGCGTTCCGAGCACCAGGATCCGCGCTTCGTCGAGCGCGTTCTTCACCTTGGTGCGCAAGGACACCGGGCCACTGTGCCGAAGACCCGCCGCCCGGTCGACTGCCCGCCAAGCAAGCGGCGCCGTTTGGAGAGTCTCCGGCGCCCGTCTTGCCGCATCCGGCCGAAGTTCACAGGTTGAGGTTCGTGCACCGCCTTGCGATGGACGAAGAAGCGGCGGTCGCCGAGGCCCGCCGGCGTTGGGGGAACGGTGGAGCGGTGTCCGTCGCCGACCAATGGACGCAGGCTCGCTGCCTGGTGGGGGAGCTTTGCCAGCGGCCTCTGCGGTTTCGCGTGCGGGGTCGCGGGTCGAGCTGGGAAGCCGCGTTCCTCGATGCGGACGCGCGGCTGATCAACGCCAGCCGCCGCCGTTCCGATCGTCAGCGGGGCCGGACGGCCTGACCCAGGTGATTAGCCCCAGCGCTCAGTTCAGTTGACCGCGATCTCTTGGGGGGTCGAGGGGGGAGCTGGGGGGAGCCTCACGATTGGTCACTTCTCACGTCGCGCGCCCGAGGCGAGTGCAAAAGGGGCGATCGTAAGTTCCGGGTCCGAGGTACCAGCGACGTGGATCTCGGTTGCTTTCCAAGGGAGTCGAGCGAAGCGGCAGCCGGGAGTCGGCTCGCACGGCGCGGAGACGGCACGAGGCTTCCAGGCGCTCGGCGGTCTTGACGCGGTGCGGCCCGTCCCAGAACAAGTCGAACAAGTCGACGCACCCGTTTCAGACTGGGGACGCTTCATCGCCTCATCCAAAGTACGGGCAGCGAATCGCCGAGGTTCGAATCCACGATCACAGCGCGAGGATGCCCGAGGTTCGCGTTACCCCCGACTGCCTCCC
>DATFTN010000269.1:0-15539 GCA_035261845.1 Myxococcales bacterium
TCCCGCCGCCCGCCCAGAAGGTCAACAGCGCGCTCGCCACCAGCAGCACGTACAGCGCCGGCCGGAGCGTGCGGACGAAGGTGAGGCCTACGCGAACGCGCAGCTTGCGTGGGTCGCGCATCCCGTCTACGGCATCGCTCACGCGCGCTCTCCTACCCCGAGCCACGCGCCGCGTCCACAACGGCTTGACATCGCCGGTCGCTTCCTTAGGGTGCGCACCCTCCATGGCCGCCGCCTCGCCACCGACGCGCCGTCCCCGCGGCTCCCGCGCCTCGGCGCAGGATCGCCGCGCGCGCGCGGAGCAGCTGCTGGCGCTGTTCACCTGGCACCGCGACGGGCCGCTGGTCGCGCGCTCGCTGGGGCTCTCGCTCGACGAATTGCACGCCCAGCTGGACGAGCTGAAACTGCGGCGCAAGGCGTACCGGCTGGTCCGCGGCAGCGAGTTCGATCTGCCCATCGCCCGGGCAGTGCCTGGAGCGCCCAGCGGCCCGCCGGTGCGGCGGCGCTCGCGCTCCACGGGGACCGAAGCTGCTCCCAAGGCCGAAGCCCAGCCGGCGCCGGAGAAGGTGCCCGATGCGGGTCCCGCCGCTCCGCCCAGGGCCGCGCCGGAGAGCGCCATTCCGGAGCAGGCGGACGAGCTGCTCGCGCTGCTCGCCAAGGTGGGCCCGCGCCGCGGCCCGCTCGCCGCCAGGCTCGGCCCTCCCGGGCATCCGCTGCCCGAGCGGGTCCTGCTGGCCCGGTTCCGCACGGCCGGCCTGGAGCGCGAGCTCGGACAGCGGGAACGCGATTTGCTCCGCGGCCTGTTCGCCCGCCACCGGGGCGCCGCGGGCGCGGTCGCCGCCGAGCTGGGCCTTCCGCCGGAAGATCTCCAGCGTCTCCTGCGAGAACGCGGCCTGGCCAGGGAGATCGAGACCCTGCGCGATCGGTTCCGATCCGAGGCGCGCGGCCGCCGCTGGCCGCGCGAGCAGATCGAGCAGCTCCTCCGGAGGCGCGAATGGCTCGAGGACCTGGGCATCGCCGCCGAGCAGGAGCGCGAGGTGCTCTCCCGCGCGCGCCCGGCCTGGGAACGCTCCGGGGGCTCGGCGGCCCGGCTCCGGCGCGAGCTGCGCCTCTCCGAGTCCGACGCCCGGGCGCTGCAAACCCTGCTCGCCCGCCGCCCGTAGCCAGGCGCCGCTGTCCGGCGGCGGCCTACCCCGGGAATGGGCCGCGCGGCGAGCAGGCGCGTGTTACATTTCCCTCGATGCCGATCTACGAATTCGTCTGCGAGTCGTGCGGCCGCATCGTCGAGCGCTTGCAGAAGGTGAGCGATCCTCCCCCCGATGAGTGCCCGGAATGCGGCGGGAAGATGGCCAAGATCATGAGCCGCAATTCCTTCCAGCTGAAGGGCGGCGGCTGGTACCGCGATCTCTACGGCTCGAGCAGCCCGGGCAAGACCTCCGGCGCCGACGGCAAGCCCGCGGCGAAGGAGACGAAGGAAACCAAGACCGAGACGGCGGCCCCATCCTCCACGCCCGCCCCGGCCGCTCCTGCCAAGAAGGATTGATCCCGCTTTAGCAGAGCGGTCAACTGAATTGACCGCGATCTCTTGGGGGGTCGAGGGGGGAGCGAGCTCCCCCTCGTAGAGGCGCCGAAGGCGCCGGATCGAAGAGCGTGCTGACGCTGGCAGAGCCGTCAATTCAAACGGCACGTTCGCTCACGTAAGCAATTGCTGCGCCGATTGGGCGTCTTCCGCGCGCAGCAGCATGGCGAGCCTGCGCGACCGTTCCAAGGAGAAGCCCCTCCGGTCGTGCTTGAGGAACGCATACACGTCGATCGCGCGGCGGGTGAGCGCGGCAAGCCGCTCCGTCCATTGGCTCCACACCTCGGTCGAGTCGTCTTCGCGGCGAATGCGCACGTAAGCGAAGTCCGCCGTCAGCTCCAGCCGCGGCGGGCCGGCGCCGTAGTCCGCAAGCACCAGCGCCGCGTTGTGGGCGGAGAGCACCCGCAGCACCGCCTCGGTGTGCCAGGACGGATGCCGCATCTCGAACGCGACGCGCGTGCCCTCCGGCACCGCGCGAAGGAAGTCGTTCAGCGCCCGGCGATCCGCGGTGAGGGTGTGGGGCAGCTGGATCAGGATCGGCCCCAGCCGCGGCCGCAGCGGCGCGGCCACCTCGAGCAGGGTACCGATCGCGCGCGCCGCCCCCCTGCCCGCCCGCACGTCCACCCGGCCGGGCAGCTTCAGCGCGAACTCGAACCCCGGGGGGACCACCTCCGCCCAGCTGGCCAGGGTGGCCTCGTCGGGCAGCCGCGACTGGATCTCCACCGCCCCCAGCTGCGAGGCGTACAGCGCGAGCGTCTGGGACTGCGACAAGCCGGCCGGATAGATGGTGCCCACCCATTCCCGGTACGAGAATCCGCTCGTCCCCACCCTCGCCTCGGCCAGCATGGGGCCAAGATAGGCATCGCCGCCCGCCCTACGCCGCGCAGCGCCTGGCTGCTCACCTGCCAGGAGGAAGCAACCGCTCGCCCTCGACCTCGACCTCAACCTTCCCCTCGACCTCTCCCTCGACCTCGACCTTCCCCTCGACCTCGACCTTCCCCTCGACCTCGACCCCTTACGTGGCTACGGGAGGTGTCTCACCCCCACCGGGCCCGGCCGCGGGCGCAGGCGCCTCTGCGGGCACCGCAGAAGCCGGAGCGGCCGGCGGCGCAGCCGCGGGCGCGGGAGCCTTGCGCGCCGGCGCCTTCTTCACGGGCGCCGCCGCCCCTTGCGCCTTCGCTTCGGCCTTGCGCCGCTTCATCCGCTGGTTGTGCTGCTTGCGCCGGCGCATGATGAGCCGCCTGTGCTTGCTCTTCGATCGGGCCATTCGCTCTCCTTCGGAGGGCGCGCACTCTAGACGGAGCCAAGCGCGCCGCGCAACCCGGCGTTTCAGTCGTCGCGATGGGGCGGCTGGAGCGGAACCGGCATGCCCTCCGCCCCACGCACCGCGCTGGGCGCCGCCTCCGCCACGGTGGGCGGATCGGCGGGCTCGTCCAGCGGCGCGGGCGGAGGCGGCTTGGACACCGGCGGCTTCTCGCGCGGCTTCAGCCGCCAGCGCTCGAGCAGCTCTTTCGTCACGGCCAGCGGCAGCGCCGGAACGAAGTTCCCGTTGGCGCCGTCCATGTCCCGCGCCATGCACAGCGAGTTGAGGATCGCCTCTTCGGTGGCCTCGATCGCCGCCTCGTAGACGGGGTTCAGCCGCTGATCGAGCAGCACCTTCATGTGGTAGATCATCTTCCTCGTCGTGCGCGGGATCTTGTTGGCGGTCGAGAACGCCAGGATGATCTCGCCCGAGCCGTGCGCCGCGATGCTGCCCGCGCGCCCGATCCCGAGCGCCACTCGCTTCGAGACGCGCCCCAGCTGGTGGGAGTTGAGCGGCGCGTCGGTGGCCAGCACGGCGATGATGCTGCCGGCGCTGGCCTCGCGCTTCGGAATCTCGCGGTAGTGCTCCTCGAGCACCGGCCCCACCGGGAAGCCCGCGATGCGCAGGTCCCGCATGTGGCCGAAGTTGCTCATCACCAGCACCCCGACCGTGTAGCCGCCCAGCGCCGGCGGGAGCTTGCGGCTCGAGGTGCCGATGCCAGCCTTGAAGTCGCAGCAGATCATCCCGGTGCCGCCGCCCACCGACCCTTCGGCCACCGGACCGGAGCTGGCGGTGTGCAGCGCCTCGAGGACGTTCTCGGCCAGCACGTGCCTGCCGGCGACGTCGTTGAGCCAGGAATCGTCGCACTCGCCGACCAGCGGGATGAGCACGTCGTGCTCGTCGCCGATCCCGGGGAACTCATCCACCATCCACTGCACCGCGGCGTCGCTCACCTGCCCGACGCTCAGGGTGTTGGTGAGGAAGATCGGCGTCTCCACCAGCCCCCACTCGATGAGCTGGGTCATGCCGCTCACCTCGCCGGCGCCGTTGAGGACGAACCCTCCACCGATGAGGCGTTCCTCGAAGGCGTTCTGCTCCTTGGGGAGGATCGCGGTCACCCCGGTGCGCACCGGGCCCTTCCCCCGCCGCAGCGGACCGGCCCCGCGGATGATGGTGGAATGCCCGACGCGCACGCCTTCCACGTCGGTGATGCCGTTCCACTTCCCGGTCCGGAAGCGACCCAGCGGGACGCCCAGCTCCCGGGCGCGGTAGCGCTGCTCGGGCCGGGGTAGGGAAGTGTGGTCCTGCGGCGCCTTCACGCTCTAGCAGTATCCGACCTTCGAGAGGGCCGCTAGCTCTGTGCGGGCCGGAGGTCCGACTGTCGCGGGCGGGCGCCCGGCGGGCAGCTAGCTCTGCAGCTGGGGCGCGGGCTCCGCATCCCGTTCGGCTGGCTCTCCGTGGCCGTTCGGTGGAAGCGGCGTGGCGACCGGCGGAGGCAAGCTCTGCGCGACCGCCACCGGACCTTCGACGACGATCCGGGCGGACTCGCGGCGCTCGCGCTCGCGCTCCTTGTACCGGCGGATGGCTCCGGACAGGATCTCGGCGATCAGCGCGTGGTACTCGATGCCCGCCGCCTTCGCGATCAGCACCAGGTCGCTCCACCCGGGGGTGAGCCCCGGCAGCGGGTTGCACTCGAGGAAGTAGACCTTCCCCTGCTCGTCCATCCGGAAGTCGACCCGCGCCACGTCGCGGCAGCCGAGCGCGATGAAGCACTCGCGGGCCGACCGCTCCAGCGCGCGGAGCTGGGCGGGTTCCAGGTTGGCCGGCACGTCGTAGCGGATCTTGCTCGACCAGTCCTGCTTGTACTCGAACGAATAGACCGGGTGCTTCTCGGCGGCGAGGAACACCACCTCCATGGGAGGGAGCACCTTGGGGCGGCGCTCGCCCAGGAGCCCTACCGTGAACTCGCGGCCGGCCACGTAGCTCTCCACCAGGGCGGGCTGGTCGTACTTGGCGATCATCTCCCGGGCCGCCTCCCGCAGCTCGGCCTCGGTCTCCACCACGCTGGTGTGGTGCACGCCCTTCGACGACCCTTCCGCGATCGGCTTCACGATCAACGGGAACCTCATCAGCTCGCGGGGCAGGCGCTCCTTCCCGGTCTGCAGGGTGACGAAGTTGGGCGTCAGGATGCCGTGCTGGCGGACGATCCGCTTGGCGAGCGCTTTGTCGAGCGCGATGGAGAGCGCGGCCGGATCCGATCCGGAGTACGGGATGTCGAGCAGCTCGAGCAGCGCCGGCACCACCGCCTCGCGGTTGCGGCCCTTGATCCCTTCCGCCATGTTGAAGACCAGGTCGACCGGCGTGGCGGCGAGCACGTTGGGAAGCTCGCTGGTGGCCTCCAGGTCGATCACCTCGTGTCCGGAGGCCGCGATGGCCTCGCGCACCGCCTGAATGGTGGAAGGCGCGTCGTACTCGGCCTCCTCGTCCTTGCGCCCGTCGATCTCGGGCTTGATGCGCTTCACGTTGTAGGTGAACCCGACCCGCAGCGGGCCGCTCTTGCGCGGGGGACGGCCCTGCCGCCGCCGCGGATCCAGGATGCCCCAGCGCGCCACCGCGCTCTCGATCACCTTGCCCAGCACGGCGTCGGTGTGCAGCCCCTCCAGGGCCGCGGCCGCGTAGATGCCCGCGCCGGGCTCCAGGCTGGGCAGCGCGTTCAGCTCGATGAAGTAGACCTGCCCGTCCTCGGCAACCCGGAAGTCGATGCGGCCCAGGTCGCGGCAACCGAGCGCTTTGTAAGCCTTGCGGGCCATGTCCTGGGCCCGCTCCAGCACGTGCCCCGGGAAATGCGCCGGGCACCGCACGCTCACCGCGTCGTAGTGGACCGCCTTCAGATCGTAGTCGTAGATGCGGTACCGCCGCTTGGACAGCTCCGCCTCGTCGATGATGTACTCGACCGGCGTGAGCACCCCTCCCCGATCCGGCGCAGTCCGTTCCAGGAAGGCCACCGTGAGGTCCTTGCCGGGGATGAACTCCTCCACCAGCACGCCGGCGGGAAAGCGGGCCAGCTGCTTCTCCACGAAGGCGCGCAGCCGGGAGCGCTCCTCGATCACCGATTCCTGCGTGATCCCCTTCGACGAGCCCTCGAAGTTCGGCTTGACGATCACCGGCCAGCGCCAGCCGTCGAGCTTGAGCTGGCCGATCTCCTCCACGAACTGCCCCCGGGGAGAGATCACGCCGTGCTCGCCGAGCATCAGCTTGGTGAGCGCCTTGTCCAGGGTCACCGCCAGCACCCAGGCGTCCGACCCCGTGTACGGGAACCCCAGCTCGTCGAAGAGCGCCGGGTAGAAGGCTTCGCGGAAGCGGCCCCGGCGGCCCTCGGCGGTGTTGAAGATGAGATCGGGCGCGAACGCCTCCAGGCGTGCGGCGGTGCGGCTGGCGGGCCCGCTCACTTCGATGCGCTCCACGCGGTGCCCGAGCCGCTCGACGGCGGCCGTCAGGGCGTCGATGGTCTCGCGGGAGTCGAACTCGGCTTCCTCCTCGGAATCCGTGAGGCGCAGGTTGTGCGTCAAGGCGATGCGCATGCTTCCTCGGCTGGCCCTCAGTTCGCGCGGAGCCGGGCCCGGGCCTCAGGCGGCTCCTGGTCGAGCTTTTCCCGCGCGGCGCGCGAGGCGGCGAGCCCCGCCGCGGTGCGCGCCGCATTCTTCGCCACCGGCTCCTTGAGCCCCAGCGCGAGCGAGGCATCGATCACTTGGGTGCCGGCGATCAGGTCGCCGATGCGCCGCGCGCCCAGGTCGCGCGTCAGCGGCTGGAAGGCGGCGCCCGTCTCCACGGCGAGCAGCACCGCCAGGACCGCCAGCGTGACCGCCACCGGGTGGGACGCGCCGAACAGCGCCGGCAAGAGCGAGATGGCGAAGATGGCGTTGCGGCGCAGGCAGGCGGCGATGCCCGCCGGACGCCGGGTGGCGAGCTGCACCACCCGCAGTCCGGCGGCGCGCTTTCCCAGCGAGCGGCCGGTGCCGAACAGGGCGTCCGCGCAGAGGAGCAGCGCCAGCGACAAGAGCTCGCCGGCGCGCGCATGCTCGCGCATGAGCAGGAGCGGGGCGAGCGCCACGCAGAGGTCGACCGCCCTGGCCAGCGCGCGCCGCCGGACGTCGGCCGGGGGGTAACTCGGAGGCTCAGCCTTCCCCACCGTTTCTCCCGGGTTCGCCGCGCGTGAAGAGGACGAATGCCATGGCCGGCCGCTTGGACGACTCCCGCATCGCAAACTGCATCCCTTCGAAGGTCCAGCCCTGGGCCGTCCACTCGTTGACGATGGCCTCGAGGCTGTCGTCCGTGACCGAGCTGGTCTCCACCACTTTCCAGCGCAGCACTCTGGGCCCTCGTGGCGGGACGATCAAGCGAGATCCGACAGCGTCCGCGCGGCGTCGACGGCGCTGTAGGTGAGGATCAGGTCGGCGCCGGCGCGCTTGATGCCGGTGAGGATCTCCAAGAGCGCGCGCCGCTCGTCGATCCATCCGTTCTGTCCGGCGGCCTTGAGCATCGCGTACTCGCCGCTGACGTTGTAGGCGGCCAGCGGGAGCTCGCTCAGCCGGCGCACCTCGGCGATCACGTCCAGGTAGGGCAGCGCCGGTTTGACCATCAGCATGTCGGCGCCTTCCTGGATGTCGAGAAGGGCCTCCCGCCGGGCCTCGCGCACGTTGGCGGGGTCCATCTGGTAGCCGCGCCTGTCGCCTTCCTTCGGCGCGCTCTCCGCCGCCTCGCGGAAAGGGCCGTAGAAGGCGCTGGCATACTTCACCGCGTAGCTCAGGATGGCCGTCTCGGAGAGGCCGTGCTCGTCCAGCGCCTTGCGGATCGCGGACACGCGCCCGTCCATCATGTCGCTTGGGGCGACCACGTCGGCGCCCGACTGCGCGTAGGCCACCGCGGCGCGGGCCAGGAGCGGCAGGGTCTGGTCATTGGCCACGGCGAGCTGCCCGCGCGCGTCGCGCGCCACCGGACCGCAGTGGCCGTGGTCGGTGTACTCGCAGAGGCACACGTCGGCGATGGCCACCACGTCGGGCGCCGCGTCCTTGACGGCCCGGAAGGCGGTGCAGACCGGACCGTTCGGGTCCCAGGCGGCGCTGCCTTGTGCGTCCTTGTGGTCGGGAATGCCGAACAGGATGACCGACCGCACGCCGGCGGCGCGGGCTGCCTTGGTCTCCTCCACGATCAGATCCACCGAGAGCTGCGCGACGCCCGGCATGGAACCGATCGGCTTGCGCACCCCCCGCCCGCTCACCGCGAACAGCGGAAGGATGAGGTCCGACGGCTGGATGCGCGTCTCGCGCACCATCGAGCGAAGCGCCGCGGTGCGGCGCAAGCGGCGGGGGCGGTCGGCGGGAAAGGCCATCGGGTGAACCGTAACGCCGCGAAGCCATGCTGCGCAACGCCCGGATCACATCCGGTAGCGCAACCCGAAGGTGGCGGCGTGCTCGCGGGTCTCGACCAGCAAGGCGTGGTCGGGGACACCGAGGATGGTCGAGTTGGTGAACGACGCGTGCCAGCGGGTGAAGTCGTAACCGAAATCCATGGAGGCCAAGCGGGTCACGTCGATGGAGAGCTGCAGCCGGAACCGCACCTCGGACGCGTCCGACAGGTCCCCCAGGTTGCTCTGCGCCAGATAGGGCCACGGCGTGATCGCCCCCTCCAGGTACCCGGAGACCGTGATGCTGGGGGCGACCCGAACGTCGAGCTCGATGTTGGAATTGATCCCGAACACGCCGATGGTGGGCGCCCCCGTCGCGGAGCGGCCCACCTCGTAGCGGGTGATCAGGCCTGCGCTGGCGATGAGGATCACGCCTGGGCTGATGCGGGTCGCTGCCCCGCCGAGTACCCGGAGCGTCCAGTCCACTCCATTCGAGCCCAGCCCCTGGTTCTGGGTCTCGAAATAGCCGCCTTCGACCTCGAAACGCCCGAAGAAGGGTTTGTCCCGTTGGATCCGAAGCGTGTATCGGGCCAGCCCTCGCCAAGGCTGCAGCGAGTCGTCTCCGAACTTGGACCCGTTGCCCGAGTCGACGCGCACCGAGAGCAGGGCCGGTTTCCAGGCCAGGAGCAGGCCTGTCGGCGCCGGATCCGGAACTTCGATCGGAACGCCTTGGGCCTCGAGCGGTGGAACGGCCTCGCTCGTCCCCGACTGGGCGAAGCCAGGCGCTGCGCCGAGGAGGAGGGCGGCCAGGATCGCTCGCACCAAAAGACCATACCCGTTCATGGGGGCGCGGTCATGCGGTAGGTCCCCGCCGCCTGGATGGCGCGCAGCACCGGTTGGGGCACGAGGTGGGAGGCGTCGCCACCCGAAGCGAGGAGCCGGCGCACTTCGGTCGAGGACACCTCCGGCACTACCGGGCCGGCGCCTCCCGGCACGGGGAAGCCCGCGCGCTCGAGTGGAATGATGCGCGCCAGCTGCTCGATCCGATCGAAGCACTTCCACTGCGGCCGCTCCGCCGCCAGGTCCGAGCCGAGCACCAAGGCCCACTTCCAATCCGGGTGCTTGCGGTGGAGATGCTCGATCAGGTCCACCGTCCGCCCTTCGCCGCCCAGCTCCGACTCGACCCGCGACACCCGCGCGCGCTTGAGACCCAACTCGGCGACGGCCAGTTCGGTGAGCGCTGCCCGGTGCTCGAAGGGCGCGTGCAGCGGCTTCCCCAGCGGATGCCCGAAGACAGGAACGAACCACAGCTCCTCGACTGGCTCGGTCGCCAGCACGTAGGCCGCCGCGAGCAGGTGGCCGACGTGCGGGGGATCGAAGCTGCCGCCGAAGAGCGCGATCTCCATCACCCCAGAGTACCTCGACTCAATACAGCAGGAAGGGCGCGCGCCGCTTGAGGAAAGCGTCCCGCTCCCGGTCCCAGGGAGCGCACAGATCGGCGACCGACCGGCCTGCTTCCACGCCGGCGCGGAAGGCGGCGCTCCCGGTGAGCAGGTCGATGGCTGGGATGTTCTCCACGAATTCGTACTTCTCGGTTCGCCAGCGGAACCGGGACGGGTCCTGGGCGCGCGCGTGGACGATGCAGGCGGCGCCCAGCCGCACGGGTGTCAGCGCGCGCCAGTCGACCACGTGGATCTGCACTCCCTGGCAGCGCGCTCCCCGATGCTTGTCCCAGGTAGGAGTGAACGCAGCGGGGCGGAATCGGACGCCGGGCAGCCGTTCCGCCGCGAGCGACCGCGCCAGGCGCTGGCCGTCCAGCCACGGAGCGCCCCACAGCTCGAACGGGCGGGTCGTCCCCCGTCCTTCGGAGAGATTCGTGCCCTCCAGGAGGCACATGCCCGGGTAGACCAGCGCCGTGTCGACGGTGGGCATGTTGGGGGAAGGCATCACCCAGGGCAGGCCGGTGTCGGGGTAGAGCATCTTGCGGCGCCAGCCCTCCATCTCCACGACTTGCAGGTCGCAGCCCAGCCCGAATCCGCCCTGCTCGGCCGGCGCGTTGAGCAGGCGCGCGCACTCGCCGGCGGTGAGGCCGTGGCGCGCGGCGATGGCCCACAGGCCGACGAACGACTCGAACCCCGGATGCACGACGCCCCCCTCCACCGCGGACCCGCAGATCGGATTCGGGCGGTCGAGCACCACGAAGCGGAGCTTGCGCCGGGCGGCGGCCTGCATCGCGAGGCCCATGGTGGCCAGGTAAGTGTAGTAGCGGCTTCCGACGTCCTGGATGTCGAAGACGAGCGCGTCGAGGCCGCCCAGGTGCTCGTCCCTCGGGGTGAGCGAGGCGAAGTCCTTCCCGTACAGCGAATGCTCGGGGACGCCCGTGCGCGGGTCGGTTGCGGCGCCGATCTCCTCCAGGTACTGCACGTCGCCGCGCACGCCGTGCTCCGGGCCGAACAGCGCGGCGAGCGTCACTCCGTCGGCCTGGTGCAGAAGATCGGCGAGGTGGCGCAGCTCGGGGTCGACGCTGGTGGGGTTCAAGATCGCTCCCACCCGCAGTCCCCGCAGCAGCCGCGATTCGAGCAGCCGCGTGACGCCCAGCTTCACCATCAGTAGGCGTTCCGGGAGAGAAACCCGCCCGCGAGCGTGCGGGCGAGGATGCGCAGGTCCAGGAGGAGCGACCAGTGCTCGATGTAATAGAGGTCGTACTCGACGCGCTTCTCGATGCTGGTCAGCCCGCGCAGACCGTGGATCTGCGCCCACCCCGTCATCCCGGCCTTGACCATGTGCCGCAACTGATATCGCGGGATGTGGCGGCGGAACTTGTCGATGAAGACCGGCCGCTCGGGCCGCGGGCCGACCAGGCTCATGTCGCCGGCCAGCACGTTGAGCAGCTGGGGCAGCTCGTCGATGCTGGTGCGGCGGAGGAGCGATCCGAGCCGGGTCACGCGCGTGTCGCCCGGCTCGGCGAATCGGGGGCCGCCGTCCTCCGCCCCGTCGAGCATGGTGCGGAACTTGAGCATCCGGAAAGGCTTCCCGTCGAGCCCGACCCGCTCCTGGGGGTACAGCGCCGGACCGCGGGAGGTCAGCCTGACGAGCAGCGCGACGAGCAGCATCAGCGGAGCGAGCACCGCCAGGAACAGTGCGGAGAGGATCACGTCGAACGATCGCTTCGCCAGGGCATTGATCCCCAGGACACCGACGGACTGCAGATTCACGATCGGCAGTCCGCCGAACTCCTCCAGGCCGCCGAAGAGCGTGGCGTACTGGTAGACGTCAGGCACGAGCTTCACGTCGACGGTCGTGTCCGCGCAGATCTCCATGATGCGCGGAAGATGGTGGAACGAGCGCGAAGGAAGCGCGACCAGCACCTGGTCGATCTGCTGCCGCCTCAGCACCTCGCGCAGGTCGCGCACGGTGCCGATCACCAAAGTGCCGTCCACAGACTGTCCCACCCGCGCGCGCGAGAGCGACAAGCAGCCGACCGGACGGAATCCGAGCTCGCGATGCACCTCGATCTGCTCCAGGGCCTGCCGCGCCAGGCGGCCGGCGCCGAGCACCAGCACGTAGCGCAGGTTGTACCCGCGGCGGCGCAGCGTCTGCATGACCTCCTTGAAGAGGAAGCGCATGGCGCCCACCCCCACGAACGCGAGGGCGGTGAAGATGAGCAGCGCGCCGCGCGAGTAGCGGTCCTCGCGGACGAAGTAGGTGACGGCGACCAGCAGCAGGCCGGCCAGGACGGTGGCCTTGAACACCCCGAACACTTCGTCCAGCGCCGACTTGTGCCGCTGCGGGCGATACAGCCCCACGCTGCGCAGGACCAGCGGCCAGAGCACCACTGCCAGCGCGCCCACCGTGAGCGTCTCGCGGAGCGGGGGCAGCTCCGGGTACGGAAAGGTGCGCGGCGATCCGAAGCGGATGGCGTAGGCCCCGGCGAACGCGGCCACGACCATGGCCACGTCCAAGAGGATCCGGAGCGCGGTGAAGACCTGATGGTACCGCTTGAACATCGCGCGCGGAAGTACCGGGAAAGGACGGCCGGCGCAAGGGAACGGCCACCCCATCCGCTCGGCGCGCGACGGGACTATCCCTCGGCGGGGGTCACTTCCAGGTCGACCAGGTCGTTGCCGCGCACCACCTTGACGGGAAGCTTGCGGCCGATGGACGCGGCGTCGAGCAGCCGGTGCACCTCGTCCACGTTGCGGACCACCTTGCCGTCCATGGCGACGATCACGTCGCCGGGCAGCAAGCCGCCCCGGGCCGCGGGCTTGCCGGACTCGGCCTGCATCACCTCCACGCCGGTATCCGCGGCGAGCTCCAGCCGGCGCGCGAGCCGCTTCGGCAGGGGCCGCACCTGGGCGGCGAGGCCGAGGAAGCCGCGCCGCACGCGCCCCACCGTCATGAGCTGGCCGATCACCCAGCGCGCCGTGTCCACCGGAACCGCGAAGGAGAGCCCCTGCGCGCCGAGGATGATCATGGTGTTGATCCCGACCACGCGGGCGCGGCTGTCCACCAGCGGCCCGCCGGAGTTGCCGGGATTGAGCGCGACGTCGGTCTGCAGGATGGGGTCGATGAGACGGCCGTCCTGCGCGCGCATGCTCCGCGCCAGCGCGCTGACCACGCCCGCCGAGACGGTGTTGCTGAACCCCAGCGGGTTTCCGATGGCCACCACCAGCTGGCCGACCCGCAGCGATGCGGAGGTGCCCAGCTCGGCGTGGGGCAGATGGGTCCCCTCGATGCGGATGACCGCCAGGTCGGTCGCGGGGTCGCTGCCGACCAGGCTGGCCATCTGCTCCGAGCCGTCCGTGAGCGTGACGCGCATCTCCCGGGCGCCGGCCACCACGTGCGCGTTGGTCAGCATGTAGCCGTCGGGAGTGAACAGGACGCCCGAGCCGCCGCCCGCCCGCCCACGCCCGGCGCGAACCGCCACCCCGACGACCGCGGGGCCGACCCGCTCCACCACGTGCACCACTGCCTTCGAATACGCGTCGAGCAGCTCGACGTCGCTCTCCGCCGGTTCCGGCGCCGGGCTCGCTCCGGGAGCCATTCCAACGGGGGTGTCGACGAGCTGGATCACCTTCTGCACCGTGGACATGACGGGCCAAGGTGCGCACCGGGAAGAGCTTGTCAACCGAAGCGGTCCACCGCCTCGCGCAGCTCGCGGAGGAAGCGAGGCGCGGCGAATCGTTCCGCGTTCTCGTGGATCAAATCACCGTCGGCTTCGGGCGCGAATCGATCCATCGCGGAGATGCCGGCGAGGAGCGACTCGACGTTCGGCTCCTCGAAGAACAAGCCTGTCTTCCCCGGAACGACGGTCTCCAGCGCCCCGCCGCGGCCCAGCGCGAGCACCGGGCGGCCGGCGGATTGGGACTCGACCGGCGCGATCCCGAAGTCCTCTTCCCCGGGCAGCACGAAGAACGACGACCGGGCGTAGAGCTGGGGAAGGTCCTGGTGCGGAATCGCGCCCAGGAAGCGCACCGTGGGACCGGCCAGGGTGCAAAGGCGCGGCAGCTCCGGGCCGTCCCCCGCGACCACCAGCTTCCGGCCCAGCCTGGTGAACGCCTGCACGGCGATTTCGATCAGTTTGTACGGCACCAGGGCGGAGACGATCAGCGCGTAGCCGCCCGGTCCGCGCTCCGCGGCGGGGAGATCGCCGGCGGGACGGAAGCGCGACGTCTCGACCGGCGGGTACACCACCGCGTCCGCCCCCCGGCCCCAGAAGCGCTGCATGCGCTGCGAGATGAAGCGGCTGTTCGCGATCAGGCCGTGAGCGCGAGCGGTGGAGCGGACGTCCCAGCGGCGCAACCAGGGCGCCGCGAGATGGGCCGCCGCGCGGGTGAGCGCGCCGGCGCGGCCGGGGCCGAAGTAGGCGTCGAACTGGTCCCAGACGTAACGCATGGGAGTGTGCACGTACGCGACGTGGCGCGCTCCCCGGGCGGGGCGGCAGCCCTTGGCCACCGCGTGGCTGGTCGAGATCACCAGGTCGTAGCCCCGCAGGTCGAGGCTCTCGATGGCGAGCGGGAACAGCGGAAGGTAGTGGCGGTAGCGGGTCCGCGCGGCGGGGAGCCGCTGCAGGAAGCTGGTGGTGATCCGGCGGGACTCGATGACCGGGCCGCAGCTGCCCGGCACATGCACCAGCGTGAACAGGTCGGCCTCGGGGTACAGCTCGCAGAGGCCCTGCAGGACCCGCTCGCCGCCGCGCAGGCCGGTCAGCCAGTCGTGGACGAGCGCGACGCGCTTCAAGGCGCGGCCTCGCGGTAGGCCGCGAGGTGCGCGCGGGCGCTGCGCTTCCAGGTGAAGCCCGCGGCGCGCGCGGGTCCCTTCCGGGCCAACTCGGCGCGGAGGTCACGGTCCTCCAGCGCGCGCCGCAAGGCCTCCGCGAGAGCCTCGGCGTCGCCGCGCGGCGCGTGCAAAGCGCAGCCGCCGGCCACTTCGACCAGCGCGGGATCGTCGCTGGCCACGCTGGGAACGCCGCAGGCCAGCGCCTCCAGCAGCGGCAGGCCGAATCCTTCGTAGCGCGAGGGGTAGCAGAACGCGGCCGCCCCGCGCAGCAGCGGCGGCAGCTCGTCGTCGCGGACGTACCCGAGGAGAACCGCGTCCTCCAGGCCGGTGGGGTCCAGCCGTTGCAAGGGACCGGCGAGCACCAGCGCGTGCTCGCGGCGCAACGGCTCGGGCAGCGCGCGCCAGGCGGCGAGCAGGGTGTCGACTCCCTTCCGCGGCCCCAGCGCGCCGACGTAGAGCACGTACCGGCCCGGGACGGGACTCGCCATCGGTCCCTCCGGCCGGAAACGCGGGTCGACCCCGTGGGGAATGGCGCGCACGCGGTCCGGCGCCACGCCCAGCCTCTCGATCACCTGCCGCGCGATCGCCTCCGTGGGCGTGACCACCCGGGCGGCCTCGCGGGCGCGCATCCGCAGCGCGGGTGCGAAGTGGCGCACCCGGGCCGGCTCCTCGGTCTGAGGCACGATCAGCGTAGACAGGTCGTGCACGGTGAGCACCACGGGACCCGTGAACGGCGGGGCGGCGTGGTTGGTCTCGTGGTACACGGTGAGCCCGCGCCGTTGCTCGGCGGCGAGCGCGGCGGCGCGGGCGGTGTCGGCGAGCGCGTACGCGGCGGGCAGCCGCTTCACGGCGGCCCGGACGGTCGCAAAGGCGCGCGCGGCGAGACCTCCCGGGCTGCGGATGGCGGCGCCCGGGGCGAACAGGGGGCGGACGCGCACGCCGGGGTCCGAAAGCTGCTCGAGCCCGGCGAGCAG
>DATFTN010000270.1:0-2572 GCA_035261845.1 Myxococcales bacterium
GCGAAGCACGCGATGGCGAGCGTGACGATGGCCTTGGTGCGCTGCCCCGTCCGGCCGATCCAGCTCTCCGCCTGGGCCGACGTCATCGCGCGGCCAGCCGCGCGGGCGGGAGCAGGTCGCGCACCCAGAGCGGGACCCAGCTTTCGATGCGCAGCTCGATGGCGGCGCGATGCCGCTGGTAGTAGACGGCCGCGGTGATGATCCCCAGGCCGAGCAGCGTCAGCACGAAGGGGAAGATCAAGGAATGCTCGAACACACGCCAGGCGAGGTGCCCGAGGTAGGCGTTCACGCCGATGGCGCCGACGACGAGGAAGATGCGCCGGCGGAGCAGGACGCTGAGCACCACGAAACCGAGGTTCATCGCGCAGTACAGCAGCTTGCTCAGCTCGCGATCGCTGTGCATCGAGGTGATCGCGCCCCAGAAGGAAATCATCCCGAAGAAATAGAGCCAGAAGGCGTAGTCCTCCTCGGTGCGGTGGTCGACCTGGAAGGCCACGAACATCAGGGCCAGCCCGAAGGCGATCGAGACCCGCCGGGCGATGTCCCCGTCCCACGGCTGCGCGTGGAAGAGGGCCGGCACCGCGTCCATGGACATGAACCAGAGGACGAGCGCGATCGGCGCCACCAGGAAGGGGAACCTGACCTTGCGGAGCGCGATCAGCCCGGCCAGCACGGTGGCCGCCTCCATCGCGAACCACCCGCCGCGGATCCAGGGGAAGAACCCGCGGTAGTTGCCCGGGTCGGCGCCCGGCCACAGGCCCGTCATGCGCTCCAGGCCGTACACGGCGAGCGGCGTCATGCAGACGGCCATGGTGACCAGGAGCCCGCCCGGCGTCCGCGTCTGCGGCTGCGCGAGCAGGCGAAGCCCGGCCATGGTGAAGAAGAAGGCGTAGAGGGTGGCGATGAGGAAGATGCCCTTGCCGCCGAACGTCTCCCACCCGAGCGTCATCAGCCAGCCCATGGCGGCGATGACGAGCAGCGCGCCGAAGTAGTAAGCGACGTTCAGTCCGGTGAACCGGCGCTGCGGCGCCTCGGGAGCGGGCGCGGGAACGCCGGCGCCCAGCGGCTGGCGCGATTGCAACAGGCGCCACAGCGCCGCCGCCTGGGGGCCGGTGAGGATCTGCTGGGCGATCGCCTCGTCCAGGTCGGCGCGCTCGATTCGCATGCTCCATCATGGCGGGAGCCGGATCGGCCGCGTCAAGTAAACAAGCGTGGTCAATCACCCTGCAGCAGCTCCGGGAGGCGCCGCGCGAACTCGCCCTTGCTCATGACGTGGTCGGCTCCTGCGTCGCGCGCCGCCGCGATCAAGTCCTCGCGCGTGTGGTCCACGTACCCGATCACCACCACCTCGCGCGTCTCGGGGGTGGACTTGATGATCCGCACCGCCTCGACCGCGTTCAACGCCGGGCTGGCGAGATCGATGAGCAGCACGTCGGGCTTCTCCTTGGCGACGTGCTCGGCGACCGGCGTGCCGCGCGGCAGCCACGAGATGGCCTTCCCGCGCGCCGCCGCGTTCACCTTGCTGGAGAACATCAGATCGTGGATGGCCGCGAGAATCTTCATGCGCAGACTCCTGCTCCGGGGAGGGAACCATACGGCAGGCCGAGCACCGTGGCGGTGCGGCCGTCCTCCAGCGCGATCGCGCTGCCGGGCACGATCAGCTCCTTGTGCACGTACCCCAGCAGCGCCGAGATTCCACCAGCCTGCGTCGCCGAGGTGACCCGCCCGCGCTTGCCCTGCGCCGGCCGCGAGGGATCGAGGCGCGCGCCGGGCGCGGGCACGGCGCCTTCCACTTGCAGCCGGACCAGGTTCCACGCCACGCGTCCGCGGTAGGTGGCCATGGCCACCACCTCCTGTCCCACGTAGCAGCCCTTGGCGAAGGAGATCTGCCGATCGAGCCCGGCGTCCACCGGCGTGGCCTCCTCGTCCAGCTCGCTGCCCAGGCGGGCACGCCGAGGGCGACGCGCCACGCCTCCACGCCGGCCGGAGGGGCGGCGGGCAGCGCCGCGATCAGCTCCGGCGCGCGCTCCGCCGGGACCAGGAGCTCGAGCCCGAGCGGCTGCAGCGAGCCGGTCACGTCTTCGAAGCGGCCCAGCGGGCTCTCGCCCGGCGCGAAGCGGAGGCGATGCAGCCCTTCGGCGCGGGACAGCTCGCAGTCCTCCATGATCAGCAGCTTGTCCAGGTGTTCCTGCAGCGCGTCGAGACGCTCCGGCAGGGTGGTGACGATCAGCTCCTCCGGAAAGCGCCAGACGAGGCCCTCCGCCACCAGTCTCCCCTTCCCGCCCAGGAACAGGGCCGCGACCGCCCCACCCATCGGGGCGGCGGACACGTCGGCGCTCTGCATCCCTTGCATCCAGGCCTCCCGCTCCGGTCCGATGACGCGAAGCGCCGCGGCGGCGCCCAGGTCGGAAAGCCCATAGGGAGCCGCCGGGAGGCGATCCGGGGGGTTCCCATGGCTGGGCCGGTACGCCGGGCGCACCACCTCCGCCAGCGAGGGCGCGGGGGGGACGGGCTTCCCGGCCAGGTCGGTGAGCGCCTCCCCGGGTGCCGGCGCGCGGGAGGGAGTGCTCTT
>DATFTN010000271.1:0-10269 GCA_035261845.1 Myxococcales bacterium
GATTGCGACCGGGTGCCCCAGCCGCTCCAGACGGCGCGCCAGGGCCTCGGCGACCCCGAGCTGATCTCGAGTGATCAGCACGTTCGCCGGCAGGGGATCTTCCGCGGGCGGGGCGCTCTGGAGCGGGACCTCAACGGCGACAGGAGCGAAACGGAACAGCTCCGGTCCTGCGTCGGCCAGCGCTCCCAGGGCCGCGGACAGCATCGGCGCGGCAGGGGCAGTCCGGGGGCCCGCCAGCGCGGAGGCGACGTGATCGACCAGGTGCTGAACGGTGGTCTGCGGCCCGAGCAGCGTGCGGGGCAGGCCGCTGATGCCGGGCCACGCTTTCTGGATGTCCCCGTCCAGCTCCACGGTCATGAGGGAGTCGAAGCCCAGCTCGCCCGCGAGCGTCTGCGAGGTCTTGAGCGCCTCGACCGGGAAGGCGCTGATGCGGGAGACGAAGCCCAGGATCTGGCGGGCCACGTCCGATGTGTCGACTCGAGGGTCGGGGTCGGAGGTGGAGGGAGAGGTCGGGGTCGAGGTCGAGGGAGAGGTCGAAGCCGCCGCGATGGCGCTCGTCACTTCCGCGGGGACCGCCACTCCTCGATGGGCCAGGGCCTCGGCCTGCTGCTGCACCACCTTGGCCTGCGTCTGCAGCAGCGCGATCTGCTCGCGGAACAGCGCGACCAACGGATCCATGTCGACTCCATTCTGCAGCGAGGCGGGTGTCGCGGCCAGCGGCTCGGCGGAGGAAGCCTGCCGCTCGACGACCCAGTAGGGCTGGGTCTCGATCGGCGTCGGCGGAAGGGTGACCAGCCGCGCTTCGCGCCCGTCGAACAGCGCGAGCGGCTCCATCGGAGTGCCGATCGCCCAGAGCAGGCCGATGGCTTGCGTGAATCCGGCGAGCCCGTCGTCCTCGCGGCCTGCCAGGCCGAGGTGCGCAATGCGCTGCTCCGGGGGGAGCGTGGCCTTGGCGAACGCGGAGAGCGTCGTTCCGGAGCCGACGTTCAGCCACACGCGCCCGCCCTCGGAGGCGGCCCTCCGGAGCGCCTGCACGAAGTCGATCGGCGCGGTCGCGTGGTCGACCCAGATGCGCCGGATCTCGGCCGGATCCGCGGGGTAGGGCGCCGCGGTGATGCCGCTGATCACCGGCACCTCCGGCGCCCGCACGTCGACCTCGGCCACCAGCTGGCGCATCGTGCCGGCGATCCCCAAGAGAAGCGGGGAGTGGAAGGCATGCGAGACATCGAGGGGCGTGACCTTCACGCCCCGCGCTTCGAGCGCCGCGGACGCGCGGCGGACCGCCTCGCTGCCTCCGGAGACGACCGTCTGCCCCGGGTGATTCAGGTTGGCGAGCACTACCCCGTCGATCCCCTGGAGCGCGTCGCGGACCGCCGGCGCGCCGGCCGCGGCGCTGGCCATCGCACCTGGATCGGCGAGTTGCAGCGCCGCCATCGCCAGGCCGCGGCGCGCCACCAGGCGCACGCAATCCTCGTCGGACAGCGCACCGGCTGCGGCGGCGGCGGCGAACTCGCCCATGCTGTGCCCGAGCACCAGGTCCGGGGCCACTCCCATCCGGCGCAGCATCGCGTAGAGCGCGAGCCCGACCGCGGCCATCGCCGGCTGGCAGACCTGCGTCTCGGTGAGCCGGCGCTCCGCCTCCGGACCCGCAGCCGCGGGATGGAGGTACGAACGCAACGGGCCACCCAGCGCGGCGTGCAAGTCCGGACCGAGCGCCTCGTCCAGCCGATCGAGGGCCTCGCGGAAGGCAGGGACATGCTCGTAGATTTCGCGCAGCAGCCCGACCTTCTGCGCCCCCTGCCCCGGGAACAGGAAGACCAGGCCGCGGTGCGCGAACGGCCCTTGCGCGAACGCGATCCCCGGCGCGATCTGCACCGGCCCGTACGGCTCGGGTTCCGCATCGGGCTTGGACGGAGGCATCTCCGACTCGCGCACTTCGAGGGCGGGAACAGCCGCCTCGAGGCGCTCGCGGAGCTGGGCCAGGGACTCCGCGCTGACCGCCAGGCGCGCGTCACCGTGGGCGCGCGCTGCCAGCGTGCGCGCCACGTCCGCCGCGGTCGCGCCTTCCTGCTCGACCTGGACCAGCGCCGCGGACAGGTCCCGCGCGTGGCGCGCGATCAGCCCGGGCCGGGAGGCCGCCAGGAGGAACAGCTCGGAGCGCCGCTGCGCCGGGCGCGGACGGCGGGCCAGCGTCTGCTCGGGGCGCGGCGCCTCTTCGAGCACCACGTGCGCGTTGGTTCCGCCGAAGCCGAAGGAGCTGACCGCGGCGCGGCGGGGATGGCCGTCGCGCGTCTCCCACGGAGTCGCGGACCGGGGCAGGAAGAATGGCCCGTCGCCCAGCCCGAGCTTGGGGTTCGGCTCGGTGACCGAGGACTGCGGAGGCAGCGTGCGATGGTGCAGCGCCAGCGAAGCCTTGATCAGCCCGGCGATGCCGGCGGCAGACATGGTGTGGCCGATGTTCGCCTTGACCGACCCCAGGGCCGTGTGCGCTCCGTCGCGGGGGGTCCAGCCCTGCTCCCGGAACAGCTCCGTCAGCGCGCCCACCTCGACCAGGTCGCCGACGGTGGTGGCGGTCCCGTGCGCCTCCACGTAGCCCACCGATTGCGGCGGCACGCCTGCGTCCTCGTACGCCAGGCGGAGCGCCTCCAGCTGCCCGCCCTGGCGGGGCGTCATCGGGCCTTCGCTGCGGCCGTCGTTGTTGCACGCCGACCCGCGGATGAGCGCGTAGATGCGATCGCCGTCGCGCTCGGCATCCTCGCGCCGCTTGAGGATGACTGCCCCGACGCCTTCGCCCATCACGAACCCGTCCGCCTTCGCATCGAACGGCCGGCACTCTCCGGTGCGCGAGATGGCCCCGATGCGCGAGAAGCAGATCAGGTTGTCCGGCAGCAGGTTGAGGTAGACGCCGCCGGCCACGGCCAGGTCGATCTGCCCGGCGCGCAGGTTCAGCGCCGCCTGATGGGTTGCGACCAGGGCGGAGGAGCAGGCCGCGTCGACCGAGAGCGCGGGACCGCCCAGATCGAACTGCTGCGCGACCGTCGCCGCGGTCATGTTGAGCAGGTTCCCGGGCATGCTGAACGCCCGCGGCGGCGTCACGTCCTGCACCAGGGCCTCGAGCGTGCGGACCAGCTCCGGGTCGGGCTTGCGCCCGAACTGGCCGTCCAGCATCTGCATCGCGCGCAGGCGGCTGAGGTGCAGCTCCTTGTACTCGCTGACCGAAGCCCCCACGAACACGCCGGCGCGGCGGCGCGGGAAGGGCTTGCGCTCCCAACCGGCGTCCTGCAGCGCGCACCGCACCACGTCGAGCAGCAGGCGGTGCTGCGGGTCGGTCACCTGGACGCGGCGGGGGGCCAGGCCGAAGTGGAGCGCGCCGAATTCGCGGATCTCCTCGTCATCCAGGTACGCCCCGCGGGCGATGTAGGCCTTGTCGGGCGTGCGCAGCGAGTCGTCGAAGAAGACCTGGGCGTGGTTCCAGCGGGAGGGAGGGATGTCCCGGAAGGCCACGCGGCCACTCCGGATCAGTTCCCAGTAGGACAGCGGGTCATGCGCCTGCGGGAACCGGCAACCCAGTCCGACGATCGCGATGTCCAAAAAGCACTGCCTCCGGTCTGGCCGCCGCGGCGTCCTTAGCGGCTTTTGGCGCCTCACGTCAAGGTAACGGAATGCCTCGCTCCAGACCCGCCAAGTGTGCCGCAGGCCACAAGTAGATGCGGGAGCGCGACTGCGGCTTCTCGGGTACATTGCGCCCCCCATGCGGGTACTCCTGACGGGGGGATCGGGGTTCGTCGGCTCCTACGTCGCCGAGCAGCTGGCTGCGCTCGGCCACACGGTCCGCGCGCTGGTGCGCCCGCGCTCGTATTCCAAGCTGCTGAAATCACTTCCGAATGTGGAATTCGCCTCGGGTGCGGTCGAGGACCGGCCTTCCCTCGACGCCGCGGTACGCGGCGTGGACGGGGTGGTGCACGTCGCCGGGCTGGTCAAAGCGCGCCGGCCGGAAGAGTTCTTCCAGGTCAACACGGAGGGGACCAAGAACCTGCTCGCCGCGGCCGAGGCACACGCCCCGGGGCTGAAAAGGTTCGTCTACGTGTCGTCGCTTTCGGCAGTCGGACCCAGCGAGGACGGCAAGCCGGTCCCGGACGATGCTCCCCCGCGCCCGGTCACCCACTACGGCCGGAGCAAGCTGGCAGCCGAGCAGGCGGTGCTTGCGGCGAAGGACCGCCTGCCGGTTACCGTAATACGGCCACCCCTCATCTACGGGCCGCGCGACCGGGAGACGCTCGCCTTCTTCACCTCGGTGAAGAACGGCGTGTTGCCCGTGCTCGGCGACGGACGGAACACCCTGAGCGTCGTCTACGGCGAGGACTGCGCGGCCGCAATTGTTCGCGCCGCGGTGTCGAACGGCCCGAGCGGTCGCACCTACTTCGTCGAGGACGGCTCGGTGTACGTCTGGCGCGACGCGCTCGCCGAGGTCGAAAAGGCGATGGGAAAGCGCGCCTTCTTCCGCCTCGGGCTCCCCATGCCGGTGGTGCAGGTCGCTGCCGCCGCCTCGCAGCTGTACGGAAAGATGACCCGTTCTGCCCAGATGCTCACGCTGGACAAAGTCAACGAGCTCAAGCAGCGGCACTGGGTCTGCGAGGGCTCCGGCGCCCGCCGCGACCTCGGCTGGCACCCCCGCACCAACTGGTCCGACGGCGTCTCGAAGGCGGTCGCCTGGTACCGCCACTGCGGCTGGCTCTGAGAAGTCTCGCCGCGCTCCCGCCCCCGCTTCTGTACGGGTCGGGTAGGGGTATCGCCCGGGCCGACTCTGTACAGCTCGTACATGTCCGCTCCGGGCGTTTCCCGACCCGGTTCTGTACAAGTCGGGCAGGGGTATCGCCGAGGGCGACTCTGTACAGCTCGTACATGGCGCGCCCGGGGGATATCCCCCTCGCTCATGTACATCCTCCACTCTCCGGAGTGCTTTGTCAGAGGGGGAATGTAGAAGGGAAGAGAGGGCGGCGAGGGAGGGCGGATGAAGGAGTTTGAAATCAACGTCACCGAAGCGCGCACGCGTTTCGCCGACGTGCTGAACCGGGCGGCCTACGAGGGTGGTCGCGTCCTGATCGCCCGGCGCGGGATCATCCTCTGCGCGGTAATTTCCTGCAACGAGCTGACCAGGCTGCGCGCACTGCCACCGGAACCGGATCCGGCCGCCGAGGCGGAACGGTATTGGCAGGAAGGCAAACGTGCTCTCGAAGAAAAGCTGCAGCGACTGGCCGCGGAGCGCGCCGTCCAGCGCAAGGCGGAGGAAGTGAGGCGAGAAGCGCAGGAGCGCATCCTCGCGGCCGGAGAAGGCTAGGCGGCGACCTGGGTGCCGGGGGGGAGGAGGCGGGCGATCGTGTCGCGGAGGTCGCCGACGGTGCGGATGCGGCCGAGCTCTTCGTCGGGGATGCGGACGCCGAGCTTCTCCTCGAAGTAGCTGACCAGCTCCATGATGGCCACGGAGTCCATTCCCAAGGTGGCGATGACCGTCTCGCGCGTCAGCCGCGGCAGCTTGCGGTTGTCCACCTCGAGCGCGGCCTGCTTGAACATCTCGACGATGTCGATGGTATTCGCCATGTCTGGTCAGGCTCCGGTCAGCTTGCGCATCAGGCCGCGCGCCTCGTGCCTCGCCCGGCCGACGAGTGAATACGCCAGGTGCTTCGCCGCCAGCAGCCGGTTGCCCATCGCGCCCGGGCGACCGCCTTCCCGGCCCAGCGCGCCGCGCAGGTACATCTCGCGGGTCTTGCGGCGCTGCAGCTTGCCCGAGCTGGTCTTGGGGATGCTCCCAGGAGGCACCATCGCCACGTCCGCGACGGCGAGCTGCAGGTCCTCGCTCACCTTGGCCACGATGGCGCCGCGCAGCTTGTCGGGATCGCGCTCGCGCGTCTCGACCGCCACCACGACTTCCTCGGAAGCCTTGCCCGGCCGCGAGAAGACCACCGTCGAGCCGCGCCGCACGCCGGGCAGCTCCTCCACCGCCCATTCGATGCGCTGCGGGTAGTAGTTGCGTCCGTTGACGATGAGGATGTCCTTGAGGCGTCCCGAGATGTAGAGCTCTCCGTCAACCATGTAGCCCAGGTCGCCCGAGCGGAGCCAGTCCCCCGCGCTCCCGAGGCCCGCCGCGCGCGTCGCCTGGGGATTGTTCCAATAACCCGCGGTCACCGAGGGGCCGCGGAAGCAGATCTCCCCCACGCTGCGGTCCGGCAGGATGCGCCCGTCCTCGTCCTGGATGGACAGCTCGTGCCCGGGGAAGGCGCGCCCGCAGCAGACGACCTCCATGGTGGCCGCGCCGTTCGCGGAGGGGGCCGCCTTCTGGTCGGCGTGGTAGCGATCCTGGTCGATGCGATCGGTCTTGAACGCGTCGCCGAGCCGCAGGAACGACATCGCCAGCGTCGCTTCCGCCATGCCGTAACAAGGAAGGATCGCGTTGGGCCGCAGCCCGGCGGGCGCGAAAGCAGCGAGGAAGGCGCGGATGGTGTCGGGGTGGATGGGTTCGGCGCCGCAGCCGAACACGCGCATCTTCGACAGGTCCCAGCGGGCGATCTGCTCGGGCCGGGCGCGCCGGGAGACCAGCGCATAGGCGAAGTTGGGCGCGAAGGTCAGCGTCCCGCCGTGCCTGTGCATCGTCTCCATCCACAGCGTCGCGTTCTTGATGAAGGAGACGGTCGGGATGTAGACGGCCGGCATGTGCACCACGATGGGGCAGAGCACCATCCCGATGAGCCCCATGTCGTGGTAGAGCGGCAGCCAGGAGACGGTCACGTCTCCGGGCCGCCAGCGCAGGCCGTCGTGCAGGACCGCCTTCGAGTTCGCCTTCAGGTTGCCGTGCGTGACCATCACGCCCTTGGGCGCCGAGGTGCTGCCCGAGGTGAATTGCAAGAAGGCGACGTCGTCGTCCGAGGGGTGGGGCGGTGGATCGATCAGCGCCACGTCCGCCCGCAGCTCGGAGGTCAGGACGACCCGCTCCAGCGTGCTCACCTTGCCCACCGCCGACCAGAGCACCTTCCCGACTCGCTCGCTGGTCACCAGCGCCTTGGGCCGGGCCACCTCGAGGATACCCACCAGCGCGTCCATGAACGCGTCCAGCTTCCCCAGCGAGACCGGCGGGTAGAGAGGCACCGGTACCACGCCCAGCCAGAGCGCCGCGAGGAAGGTGGGGATGAAATCCTCGCCCTCGGGGATGACCAGCGCCAGCCGATCGCCCTTGGCGAGGCCCATGGCGCGCAGGTGGGTCGCGCGCCGAAGCGCTTCGAAGCGCAGCTGGTCGAAGGAGAGGGTCAGGTCTTCGCCGGGCCCGCGGGCTCCGACGAAGGTGAATCCCCGATCAGTGATCCCGCGGGCGGCGTCGAGCGCCTGGACGATTCCGATCATATGGGCGCGTCGTGTAAGGGTTCACGCAACCTGCGTCAAGCGTCGTGGCGCCAGGACTCCCACGCCCAGCAGTCCGGCCACGAACCCTCCGACGTGCGCCCACCAGGCCACCCCGCCCAGCGCTTCCGCATGGCCGAGGGAGGCGACGCCGAACAGAAGCTGCATGGCGAACCAGATGATCAGGTACGCGACCGCTGGGATCTCCACGATCCACGGGAAAATGATGATCGGGATGACCGTTACCACCCGGGCGCGCGGGAACGAGATCAGGTAGGCGCCCAGCACTCCGGCGATGGCTCCGGAGGCACCCACGGTCGGCACCGTCGAGTCGGGCGAGAGGGCCACCTGGGTGAGCGCCGCCACCAGGCCGCAGCCGATGTAGAAGAAGAGGAAGCGCCCGTGGCCCAGGCGATCCTCGACGTTGTCCCCGAAGATCCACAGGTAGAGCATGTTGCCGATCAGATGCAGCCACCCGCCGTGCCAGAACATGCTGGTGAAGAGGGGGAGGAAGCGCGCCGGATCGAGCGGGTTGCCGGACTGCTCGCCCCAGTGCACGAACGTATAGGGGACCAGACCATAGTGCTGGATGAGCTGCGGCAGGCGCGGGCCCAGCGCGGTTTCGTGGAGGAACACCAGCACGTTGACCGCGATCAGGCCGACCGTCACCAGCGGCGCGGTGCGCGAGGGGATCGTGTCTCGCAGCGGGATCACCTGAAGGGGTTGTAAAGCGCCGGCCGGAAGGGCGCCAGCGTCCCAGGTGCGGGTCAGCATCCGGCGGAGCGCCTCCCGCGAATCGGAAAACAGCGGCCAGGTGCCGGCCTCGGCGCCCATCCGGGCGGCGCTCACCGGGTCCATCCGCCGAACGCGGACCAGGCTTTCGGCGACGATCTCGGCGTAGGGGCGGAACCGCCTTTGCTCCAGATCGCCCTGCACGTCCACGATGCGGTCGAAGTCCGCCTCGCCCAGGCCTTTGCGCCAGTCGAGCACGGTCCCGAAGATGTCGAAGGTCAGGAGGGTCGGTTTCACCGGCCCTGGATTGACACGCCGCGTTCCCTCTGGCAACGGGGAGGCGCGATGCAGGAGATGAAGTTCTGCCCGAGATGCGCGGCTCCGCTTCGCCCCCAGACCACCGAGGGACGCGAGCGGCTCCACTGCTCCAGCGACTCCTGCGATTACGTTTTCTACGACAACCCGGTGCCGGTGGTGGCGGCCCTGGTCGAGCACGGCGGGACCGTGCTGCTGGTCCGCGGCAAGGGGTGGCCGGAGAAGTGGTACGGCCTGGTGACGGGGTTCCTGGAGAAGGGCGAGTCGCCCGAGGCAGGGGTCATTCGCGAAGTCCGTGAGGAGCTGGGGCTGCGGGGAGAAGTGATTTCCTTCATCGGCGCCTACCCGTTCGCGGAGATGAACCAGCTGATCCTCGCCTATCACGTGCGGGCGAACGGCGAGATCGCGATGGGCGACGAGCTGGCCGGCGTGAAGGCCGTTCCGCCCGACAAGCTCCGCCCTTGGCCCCTGGGAACGGGCCACGCCGTCCGCGACTGGCTGGAGCGGCGGGCGCAAGAACCCGGGACGGTCGCCTAGCTACTCCTCCACCGGCTCGGCGGCGCCGCCGGGCGAGCTCGCGTCGACTTCCTGCGCCCGGTGGGAGGCCGCGGTGAACGCTTCCCAGAGGGCGGCACGCAGGCCGGGCGGGCGGGGCGGGAAGGGACCTTCCATTGCGTCGATGGCGGGCTCCCGCGCCCAGGCGGACCAAAGAGCAAAGCAAGCCAGGCCCGCCGACGTCAGCACGGTGGCCGCGCGCGCGCCGGTCCAATGCGCCAGGGTGCCCCCGAGCAGATGCCCGAGCGGCAGCGCGCCAGTGTTCGCCAGGGCCAGGACGCTCATGCCGCGCCCGCGCAACTCGTCGGGGACCAGAAGCTGCATGGCGGTGTTCGACGAGGCCAGGGACCACACCCAGAACACGCCCCCGACCACCAACGCAAACCCGGAGAGGGCGAAGCTGTTCGAGCTGGCGTACAGCATCGCGCAGATCGCGAAGCCGAGCATCGAGAGCGGGATCAGGTGGTGCCGCGGGTACGTGCGCGGCAGCCTGGCCAGGGTCAACGCGCCCGCGATGGCGCCGGCCCCCAAGCAGGAGAGCAGCGCCCCATATCCGTGAGCGCCGACGTGAAGCAGCTGGTCGGCGTACACCGGGAGGAGCCCCTGCACCGGCGCGGCGAGCAACGCGAACATGAAGAGCCCGAGCAGGATCCGCCTCGGGCCCGGCCGGCGCATCGTCCAGGACAGCGCCTCGCGCACCCCTCCCTGCTTGTGCAGCACGCCCGCCCGGGTCGGTGCGTCCCGCAGCGGCTGCGCCGGCACGCGCACCAGCGCAAGCACCACCACGATGCCGAGGAAGCTCAGCACGTTGACGTCGAATACGGCCGCCGCGCCGGCCGCGGTGAGAAGCGCCCCGGCGATCATCGGGCCCAGGAGGCGGGCCGCGTTGAACTGGGCGGAGTTCAGCGCGATGGCGGAGGGCAGCTCCTCGCGCGGCACCAGCGCCGGCACCAGCGCCTGCCAGGCGGGCATCACCGAGGCCCAGGAGGCGCCCTCCAGGAACGCGAGCGTGATGATCACCGCCGGCGTCGCGTAGCCCAGGTGGGTGAGCCCGGCCAGGACCGCGGCCATGATCATCATCGCGGTCTGGCCCAGGAGAAGCAGCTTGCGCCGGTCGTGCCGGTCGGCCAGGGCGCCGGCGGGAAGGGCCAGCAGGGCGACCGGGATGAACTCGGCGGCGGAGAGCAGCTCGACCAGGAAGGGCGACTGCGTCTGGCGCTGGACGAGCCAGGCCTGCGCGACGGTCTCCATCCAGTTGCCGACGTTGCTGGTCAACGA
>DATFTN010000272.1:0-4912 GCA_035261845.1 Myxococcales bacterium
GACGACCGCGACCCGGGCCACGGCGCAGTCCGGCGCCAGCAGCAGTGCGGCTTCTTCCCCGGCCCGCTTGGTACGGGCGTAGACGCTGCGGGGATTGGGCGCGTCGTCCTCCGAGTAGGGGCCGCGCTCGCCGTCGAACACGTAGTCGGTGGAAATCGCGACCAGCCGCGCCCCGGCTTCCCGGCAGCCGATCGCCGCGGCTTCGGTGCCGCGCACGTTCACCGTCCAGGCCCGCGCGGGTTCGGTCTCGCAGCCGTCGACGTCGGTGATGGCAGCGCAATGGATCACCGCCCCGGCGCGGGTGGAATCGATCAGCGCCCGCAGCGCCTCGGGCCGGAGCAGGTCGATCTCGACGTACTCCGCCTCGGCAGGCCCGCCCCGGCGGGGTCCACGCCCGGCGGCCACCACCTTCTCGCCGGCCGCGGCGAGCCGCGCCACCACGCGGCTCCCCAAAAGACCGTTCGCGCCCGTCACCAGCACGCTCATCTGCGGGTCCCGTAGTTCTTCTCGTAGTAGGCGCGGTATTCGCCGGTGCGCACCCGATCGCACCAGGGCCGGTTGTCCACGTACCAGCCCACCGTGCGCTCGAGCCCTTCGCCGAAGGCCATCCGCGGCGCCCAGCCCAGCTCGGCACGAGCTTTGCGCGCGTCGATGGCATACCTGCGATCGTGCCCGGGCCGGTCCTTGACATGCTCGATCAGCGATTCGGGTTTCCGCAGGATGCGCAGGAGCTCTTGCACGATGTGCAGATTCGGCCACTCGTTGTCGGACCCGACGTTGTAGACCTCGCCGGCCTTGCCGCGCTCCAGGGCGGCGAGCAGCGCCGCGCAATGATCCTCGACGTGGATCCAATCGCGCACGTGCATCCCGTCCCCGTAGACGGGCAGCTTCCTGCCGTCGAGCGCGTTGGCGATCATCAGGGGGATGAGCTTCTCGGGGAACTGGCAGGGGCCGTAGTTGTTGGAGCAACGCGTGACGATCACGTCGAGCCCGAAGGTGCGGTGGTAGGCGAGCGCCAGCAAATCGGCCGCGGCTTTGGACGCCGAATACGGCGAGGACGCCTGCAGCGGGGAAGACTCGCTGAACCGGCCCTGCGCACCGAGCGAGCCGTACACTTCGTCGGTGCTGACCTGGACGAACCGCCGGACCCCGGCGCGCCGGGCGGCCTCGAGCAGCACTTGCGTGCCGGAGACGTTGGTCTCTACGAAGATGCCGGGCCCCAGGATGCTGCGGTCGACGTGGCTCTCCGCGGCGAGGTTCAGGATGGCCTCCACCCCGTGCTGCTCGCACAGATGCTCGACCAATTCGGGGTTGGCGATGTCCCCGCGCACGAAGAGATGGCCGGGGTCGTGCCGCAGGTCGGCGACCGATTCGAGGTTGCCGGCGTAGGTGAGCTTGTCGAGGTTGACGACGGTCCACTCCGGCCGCTCGCGGCGCAGGTACCGCACCAGGTTGGATCCGATGAACCCGGCGCCGCCGGTGACGAGGACGGCCGTCACCCTATTTCCGCCCCGCGTCCGCCGCGGACGTCGAGCGACCGGTCACCAGCTCGGTGGCGGCGTACAACGAGTCGAAGGTGCCGGCGTCGGTCCACCAGCCCGTCAGACGGTCGCATTGCAGCGTGCCCGCGCGCAGGTAGTGGTTGTTCACGTCGGTGATCTCCAGCTCGCCGCGAGCGGAGGGCTTCAAGCTGCGGATCATGTCGAACACGCCGGAATCGTAGAAGTAGACGCCCACCACCGCCAGATCGCTCTTCGGCTTCTTGGGCTTCTCGACGATTCGGAGCACCCGCGAGCCCTCCACCTCCGCCACGCCGTAGCGCTGCGGATCGCGCACCTGCTTGAGCAGCAAGCGCGCCCCCCTGCCCTGCTCGCGGAAGGCGCGCACGAAGGGATCGACCGGATCCTCGAAGATGTTGTCGCCCAGGATCACGCACATCTGGTCCCGGCCGGCGAAGTTCTCCGCCAGACCCAGGGCCTGGGCGATGCCGCCCGCCTCGTCCTGTACCTTGTAGGTGAAGCGGCAACCGAAGTCCTTGCCGGAGCCGAGCAGCGTGACGACGTCGCCCATGTGCTCCACGCCGGTGACGACCAGGATCTCGTCGATTCCTGCCTCGGTGAGCTTGTGGACCGGGTGGAAGATCATCGGTTCCCGCCCGACGGGGAGCAGGTGCTTGTTGGTCACCTTCGTGAGCGGGAACAAGCGCGAGCCGGTGCCTCCCGCGAGGATGACGCCCTTCATACGGTCCTTTCGCCGGCGATACGCCGCGCGGCGCTTTTACCGGAAAGCCGAGGTGGCGCCAACGCGCCAACCGTGCGCCTCACGCTCGCCAGAACGTGAGTCCCGCGACCGCGCAAGCGAACACGGGCGGCGCAAGCCCGGCGGTCCAGGTGGGCAGACCACCCGACAGAGAGGCCGCGTGGACGATCACCGACACCGCCCACAGCGCCATGGAGAGGCCGATCGCCAGCGCGACTGCGCCCGCGAGCGGCAGCCTGCGCCGCCGCCGCGCCCGCCAGAGGATGAGGCCCAGTCCCGCCAGCGCCGCCGGCACCGCCGTCACCGGATGGGCCGCGCGCTCCCACAGGGCCAGCTCCCACTCCCGGACCGGCTGCCCCAGCCGGACCCGGCGCGCGGCCTGCTCGCGCAGCTGCTTCCAGGAGAGCTGCCGCGGGCGTCCGCTGCGCAGCTCGAGGGCGGCGGCCGACTCGGGGAAGCTCTCCTCGAGCACGTCGGCGCGGACCTCGCCCACGATTCCGCCCGGCTCGGCCGAGAGCGCGTATCGGGTCTCGACCGCGTCGAGGAAGCGCCAGCGCCCCGGCCCGGCAGGCTCGAGGCGGCGGGCATCGATGCGGCGCGAGAGCCGGAAGGGAGGCGCAATCTCCAGGACCGTGGCGGGCTCCCATCCACCGTCGCGCCGCGATCCCAGGTGGTAGATGCGCCCGTTCTCGCCCCGCAGCCAGCTCGCTCCGGCGTGGTAGGTGGCCCAGTCGCCCCAGCGGTTGAAGCGCTTCACCTGGATCTCCTCCGCGCGGGCGTCGGCGTACACCACCACCCTCTCGCCGAGAAGGAAGAGGAGGGCTGCCAGCACGACGGTCACGGCGGCGATCGGGGCGGCCAGCCGCCAGGGCCGCACTCCCAGGGCGAAGAACGCGGTCAGCTCTCCCCGCCGGGCGAGCAAGGTGGCCAGCAGGGCCGCGGCGATGATCAGCGCCGCCGGCGCGAGCTGGTAGGCGACGACCGCCGCCTTGTTCCAGTACAGCTCGAGCGCCGCCTTTCCCCAGGCGCGCCCCCAGAAGCTGCCCGCCCGATCCGCGAAATCGACCGTGAGATAGAGCAGCACCACGCCGCCGAGCGTGCCTCCGAACAACTGGAGGAACTTCAGCGAGAGGAGCCTGTCGAGCTGGCCGAATACCCGAGCTCCGCCCGGCGCTCGCCGCCGCGCCGCCACGCGCTCCGGCTGCAGGACGGGCAATTCCGCGCGCGCTTCGCTCACGCCACCTCCCCGGCGGCGATGTCGCGGCGCATCTGCGCTCCGTCGATGTGGATCCGCCCGGCAGCCCGATAGGCGCGCTCCCGCGCCTCGTCCGCTCCGGCGCCCAGGGCCGCGATGGTGAGGAGCCGCCCGCCCGACGTGACGATCTTGCCCTCCCTCGCCTTGGTTCCCGCGTGGAGGACCCAGAGATGGTCGGACTGCCGCACCTGGCGCAGACCCGATACCTCGTCCCCGGCCCGCGTCTTTCCTGGATACCCGGAGGCGGCGATCACCACCGCCACCGCCGTGCGCGGATCCCACGACAACTCCTGCCCGGCGAGCCCTCCACGCGCGCTGGCCAGGAACAGCGGGAGGGGATCGCTGCGCAGCCGCAGGAGGATGGCCTGCGCCTCGGGGTCGCCCAGGCGGCAGTTGAATTCCAGCACGCGGGGTCCACGCGCCGTGAGCATCAGCCCGGCGTAGAGAGCGCCGCGGAACGGCGTCCCCTGCGCGGCCAGCTCGCGCACGGTCGGTTGCAGGACGGTGCGGACGACCTGGTCGAGGAGCGCCGGTGTCGCGTCGCGGGGCGGGCTCACCGCGCCCATGCCGCCGGTGTTCGGACCGCGGTCACCGTCCTCGAGGCGTTTGTGGTCGCGGGCGGGGGCGAGCGGCAGCACCGCGGAGCCGTCCGTGAGCGCGATCACGGAGAGCTCCGGGCCCTCCAGCCGCTCCTCGATCAGCAGGCGCACCGGGCCCGCGCCCTGCGAGCCGGCCGTCCACAGCTCGTCGATCGCGCGCCTGGCCGCGGCGGCATCGTCGCAGACGACCACGCCCTTCCCCGCCGCCAGACCGTCGAGCTTCACCACGCACGGACCGCTGACACTCGACTTGGCCTGCTCCGGATCGTCGAACACGGTGGCCTGCGCGGTCGGCACTCCCGCGCGCGCCATGACCTCCTTGGCGAACGCCTTCGACGACTCGATGCGGGCGGCGGCGGCAGTAGGCCCGAAGCAGGTGATGTGTTCCTGCGCCAGCCGATCGGCGAGCCCCTCGGCGAGCGGCGCCTCGGGCCCGACCACCACCAGGTTCGGCCTCTCCCACAGCGCGGCCGCGGCCAGCGCTTCGGCGAAGCCGGCGGCGGGAACGCAGCGCGCCTCTTGAGCGATGCCGGCGTTCCCGGGGATGGCCACTACCTCGCGAGGCTCGCCGTCCCGCGCCCCGCGCAGGAGCGCGCGCACCAGGGCGTGCTCGCGAGCACCCGATCCGATGACGGCCACTTTGAACGGCATCTACGATGTCCGCGATCCACAGAGCGCAGCGCCGCCCCGGCGGCGATGGTCAATGCCTGAAATGTCTATCACCGGTGAAGACCATCGCGATGCCGCGCTTGTCCGCCGCGGCGATGACTTCCTGGTCGCGCACCGAGCCGCCCGGCTG
>DATFTN010000273.1:0-35453 GCA_035261845.1 Myxococcales bacterium
ACTTCTGCACGAGCTCTCGCGTGGCGGAGAGGAGTTGCGAGGAGCTCAGCGACTGGACCGCGGTGCGTGAATTCATCATGCCCGTTTCGTAGCACGCTGTTTTTCGACGCTCTGCGGAGGCGCTGCACACGAGCAGAGCACCAAGTGGGCGCTGGAAGGAGGACGCGTGCGAAACGGAGGCTCTGGAGGCGCGCCAGGGCGCCGAAAAGGGCGTTTCCGCCGCCACTCGGCAACACGTTGGCAGAGCAGCGCGCAGACTCGTCAACCGAAAACAGCGAGCATACGTAAGTTGTCCGATGCGGGCGCTCCTCCGCGAATCGTGCGTGCTCGATCGGTAACTCGTCTCAAGACGGGCCGCACCGCGTCAAATCGAATGGCCAACGCTATATCGAACGCACGAGCGAGAAGTGATGGATCGTCATCCCGGTACGGGGCTGGCGGCTGCCGGGTATGCAAATGGTCCGCATCTTTCCGCTTCGAGCGTCGCCGACCAGGGCGCGAGGAGCGAGCGGATGCCCGCACGCCAGGGAAGCATCGTCATCGAGAACGTGCAGCCGCAGATCGACTGCGGCCGCTACCCGGTGAAGCGCGTGGCCGGAGAGGCGGTGCGCGTCACCGCCGACGTGCTCAAGGAAGGGCATGACGAGCTGGCGGTGGTGCTTCGCTGGCGCAAGCTCGGTCCCCAGGCGGCCGAGGTGCGCGAGGTGGCGATGCGGCCGCTGGGGAACGACGCCTGGGAGGGGCAGTTCCCGGTCCACGAGAACGGCCTCTACGCCTTCCAGGTGGAGGCCTGGCCCGACTCGTTCCGCACCTGGGCGCAGGAGCTGTCGCGCAAGGTGGAGGCGGGTCGCGACGTCTCTTCCGAGCTGCTCGAAGGGGCGAAGTTGCTGCGCGCTGCCGCAGAGCGCGCCGCCGCCGCGGGCCCGGCGGGCGCATTCGACGCGGAGCGGCTGCGCGACGGCGAGAAGGCGCTGCTCGGCGGGCCGTCGCCCGCGGCGCTGTCGCGCGCTCTCGACCCGCGCCTGGCCGAAGCCGCCTCGCGCCATGCGGACCGCGCCGTGGCCACCCGTACCGAGAGGGAGCTGCGCGTCTTCGCACCGCGCAAGCGCGCGGTGTTCAGCGCCTGGTACGAGCTGTTCCCCCGCTCGACGGCGCGGGAGCCGGGCCGCCACGGCACCTTCGCGGATGCGGAGCGGCTGCTGCCCTACGTGCAGGAGCTGGGCTTCGACGTCCTCTACCTGCCCCCCATCCACCCCATCGGCCGCACGGCGCGCAAGGGCAAGAACAACGCGCTCGGCGCCGGCCCCGAGGACGTCGGGAGTCCCTGGGCCATCGGAGGACCGGAGGGCGGGCACAAGGCGATCCATCCGCGGCTGGGTACGCCGTCGGACTTTCGCAGGTTCGTGAAGAGCGCCGCCGAGCACGGTCTGGAAGTCGCGCTCGACATTGCGTTCCAGTGCTCGCCGGACCATCCCTACGTGAAGGAGCATCCGGAGTGGTTCTGGCGGCGCCCCGACGGGACCATCAAGACCGCCGAGAACCCGCCCAAACGCTACGAGAACATCGTCAACTTCGACTGGATGGGGCCTTCGCGCGAGTCGCTCTGGGCGGAGCTGCGCTCGGTGTTCCTCCACTGGATCGACCAGGGCGTGCGCATCTTCCGGGTCGACAACCCGCACACCAAGCCCCTGCCGTTCTGGGAATGGGTGATCGGCCAGGTGAAGGCGCGCCACCCGGACGCCATCTTCCTCTCCGAGGCATTCACCCGGCCCAAGATGATGCGGGCGCTGGCCAAGGTGGGCTTCGAACAGTCGTACACGTACTTCACCTGGCGCAGCTTCAAGCACGAGATGGAGGACTACCTGAAGGAGCTGACCCAGGGCCCCGCCGCCGAGTACATGCTGGGGAACCTCTGGCCCAATACGCCCGACATCCTGCCCGAGCAGCTGCAGCAGGGCGGCCGGCCGGCGTTCCTCTCGCGCGCGGTCCTGGCGGCGACCCTCTCTTCCTCCTGGGGCATCTATTCAGGGTACGAGCTGTGCGAGAACCGCGCGCTGCCCGGCAAGGAGGAGTACCTGGACTCGGAGAAGTACCAGCTGGTGCAGCGCGACTTCGACAAGCCCGGGAACATCCGGTCCTGGATCGCCGCACTGAATCGCATCCGCAACGAGCACCCAGCGCTGCAGCAGTACCGGAACTTGCGCTTCCACAGAGCGGACAACGACCGCGTCCTCTTCTATTCGAAGGTGACCGAGGACCGCGCGAGCCAGGTGCTGATCGCCGTCAGCCTCGACCCGTTCGCCGCGCAGGAAGCGATCCTGGATGCCCCGCTGCTCGAGCTGGGCATCCAGCCCCACGAGGTCTACCAGGTGCACGAGCTGCTCTCGGTCCAGCGGGCGCTGTGGCAAGGTCCCACCGCCCAGGTGCGGCTGACGCAGGAGAAGCCCGCGGCGATCTGGTCGGTGTTGCGCTTCCGCCGCACCGAGCAGGGATTCGACTATTACTTCTGAACGGGCGCTATGCTCCCCATCGACATGCAAGCCTTGCCGGCATGGCTGTCGCAGCAGCGTTGGTTCGGCGGGAAGGGCGCCCAGGTCGCGGGAGTCCGGGACCTGGACCGGGCGCAGATCTCGCCCGGCCTGCTTCTCTCCGCCGTGGAGGTGAGCTATGCGCCGCCCCGGCCGCCGGAGAGCTATGCGCTGGCGCTCCGGCCGTGGACGGGCAAGGGTGGCATCGTGGAGGGCCTGGACGACGACGCCGCTCGCGCGCTCCTGGGCGTGGTGCGCGGCCGGCTGCGCATCGCTACCGCGGCGGGCGCGCTGCAGGGCGAGCGATTCGACGGGCCGGGCTCGCCGCTGGAACGGCTCTCGCCGGCGCCGGCCGTCCGCCGCCTGGGAGCCGAACAGAGCAACACCTCGGTGGTCTTCGACGAGGGCGTGATCTTGAAGCTCATCCGCAAGCTCGAGCGCGGCGTGAACCCCGAGCTGGAGATCGGTGCCTTCCTCGCCCGGAACGGGTTCGCGGGGACGCCGCCGCTGCTCGGCGCCATCTCGGTGACCGGCGCGGTCGACGCGACCGTGGCCGTCGCCAATGAGTTCGTCCCGGTAGAGGCCGACGGCTGGTCGTACGTCCTGGAGTCCTTGCGGCGCGGCGAGCCGCCGCTGCTCCAGGTCCGCGAGCTGGGCGAGCGCATCGGCGAGCTGCATGCGGCGCTCGCGAGCGATTCCCGCGACCCCGCATTCGCGCCAGAGCCGATCCGCCGCGAGGACCTCACCCGATGGACGGAGGCGCTGCTGCGCGAGCTGGACCTGACGGTCGAGGCGGCGCGATCGGCGATGCCGGAGCTGCCGTCGCGCCAGGAGGCGCTCTCCGCGCGGATCCGCAGCCTCGGGGCCGTCGTCCCGGATGGGGTGCGCATCCGGCAGCATGGCGATCTGCACCTCGGCCAGGTCCTGCGCAGCGGCGGGCAGTGGCTGGTGTTCGACTTCGAGGGCGAGCCGGTGCGGCCGCCGGCCGAGCGGCGGGCGAAGCACAGCCCGCTGAAGGACGTCGCCGGGATGCTGCGTTCGTTCGCCTATGCAGCGGCTGCGGCGGGCCGTCGCGAGCTCGCCGGCCAGCTGCGGGACTCGTTCCTGCAAGGCTGGCGCCGGCGCGCGGCCCATCTCTTGCCGGGCGATGACCAGGCTGCGCGTATCCTGCTGGACTCGCTCGAGTTGGAGAAGCTCCTCTACGAGCTGCGCTACGAGTTGGGGCACCGCCCCGACTGGGTCGCGATCCCCGCCGCCGATCTGCGGGAGGCGACATGAGGCGGCCCACCTCGCCGGCGCACGTCGACGAGCAGATCCGGCGCCTGCTCGATCTGTCGCATCCGGATCCCCACTCGCTGCTGGGGATCCATCCAGACGGCGACGGCGTGGTCGTGCGCACGTTCCGTCCGGATGCCGAGCGCGTCACCGTCGTGCCCGACTTCGGCGGCCGGGTGCCCGCGGTGCACCGGCGCGGCGGCGTCTTCGAGGCGCGGCTCAACGACCGCCGCGACCTCTTCGGGTACCTGATCGAGGTTCGCTATCCGGGCGGCGCCACCTTCACTTTGCGCGATCCGTACAGCTTCCCGCCCACCCTGGGCGAGCTGGACAGCCACCTGGCCGCCGAAGGCCGCCACGAACGCCTCTGGGAGCGGCTCGGGGCACACCCCGCGCATCACCGGGGGACCTACGGCACCTCGTTCGCCGTCTGGGCGCCGACCGCGCGGTCGGTGTCGGTGGTGGGTGACTTCAACTCCTGGGACGGGCGGTTGCACCTGATGCGCTCCATCGGCTCGACCGGGATCTGGGAGCTGTTCGTCCCCGAGGTCGGCCCCGGTACCCGCTACAAGTTCGAGATCCGCCCTGGCAGCGGAGGAGCGCGCCTCCTCAAGGCGGACCCGCTCGCGTTCCGCACCGAAGCGCCTCCGCAGACTGCTTCGGTGGTGCACGCGCTCGATCGGTACCAGTGGAAGGACGCCGAGTCAGTCCAGGCGCGCGCGTCCGGGGATCCGCTCCGGCGCCCCATCTCCATCTACGAGGTGCACGTCGGTTCCTGGCGGCGGGTGGTGGAGGAGGGCGATCGGCCGCTCACCTGGGCCGAGGCGGGCGCGCAGCTCGCCGACTACGTGGCGGAGATGGGCTTCACCCACGTCGAGCTGCTGCCCGTCGCGGAGCACCCCTTCGGCGGATCGTGGGGCTACCAGGTCACCGGCTACTTCGCGCCGACCGCGCGCCACGGGCACCCCGACGACTTCCGCGCCCTGGTGGACGCGCTGCATGCCCGCGGCATCGGAGTGATCCTCGACTGGGTGCCGGCGCATTTCCCCACCGACCCGCACGCTCTCGCGCGGTTCGACGGGACAGCCCTCTACGAGCACGAGGACCCGCGGCAGGGCGCGCATCCGGACTGGGGCACGTTGGTCTTCAACTACGGGCGCAACGAGGTGCGCAACTTCCTCCTCGCCAGCGCGCTCTTCTGGCTGGAGGAGTACCACGCCGACGGGCTGCGGGTGGACGCGGTCGCCTCGATGCTCTATCGCGACTACAGCCGCAAGCCTGGCGAGTGGGTGCCGAACAAGTACGGCGGCCGCGAGAACGAGGAGGCCATCGCCTTCCTCAAGGAAGTCAACGAGCGCGTGCGCGACCTCCACCCGGGCGCGCTGATGATCGCCGAGGAGTCCACCGCGTTCCCCAAAGTGACCGCCCGCGCAAAGGACGGCGGGCTCGGATTCCACTTCAAGTGGAGCCTGGGCTGGATGCACGACACGCTGCACTACTTCGCCACCGACCCAGTCTACCGCAAGTGGCGCCATGACGCTCTCACGTTCGGGCTGATGTACATCTTCAGCGAGAACTTCCTCCTGCCGTTCTCCCACGACGAAGTCGTGCACGGCAAAGGTTCCTTGCTCTCGCGGATGGCGGGCGACGACTGGCAGAAGTTCGCCAACCTGCGCGCTCTCTACGGCTGGATGTGGGCTCACCCGGGCAAGAAGCTCCTCTTCATGGGGGGCGAGCTCGCGCAGCGGGCGGAATGGAACCACGACCGCAGCCTCGACTGGCACCTCCTCGAGGCGCCGGCGCATGCCGGGGTGCAAAGGCTGGTCCGCGATCTGAACCGGGCGTACCGGGGGGAGCCTGCGCTGTTCGAGTTGGATGGCGACCCGGCCGGCTTCCAGTGGGTGCAGGTCGGATCCGCCGACGTGAACGTGCTGGCGTTCCTGCGGCGGTCCGGCGATCGGCACGTAGCAGCCGTCGCCAATCTCTCCCCCGTACCGCGCTACGGCTACCGCGTCGGCCTGCCTCGCGCGGGAGAGTACCGGGAGGTCCTCAACACCGACGCGGCGGAGTATGGAGGGTCTGGCCTGGGCAACCACGGCCGCGTCCGCGCCGAGGCGGTGCCGCACGATGGTCAGCCCGCCTCTGCGGAGATGACCCTGCCGCCGCTCGGCGTGGTGTGGCTCGCGCCGGCATGAGCGCCGAGCGAGACCTGGTCCGGGCGGCGCTCGACGCGCTGGGGATCCAACGGCTGGCGCTGGCGGTACACGATGCGGCGCTGCCGGGCGATCCCCGCGACGACCTGGGACGCGGGGCGCCGCCGTCCCATGGCGGGCTGGCCTTCTTGCGATTCACCGCGGGCCTCGGGTTCCACGCGATGCAGCTCGGGCCGCAGGGTGAGACGACCGAGCACGACCAGTCTCCGTACGACGCGACGATCTTCTCGCGGAGCACGCTCTCCCTGGGGATCGGGCAGCTGGCCCAGGCCGGCCTGGTGTCGGAGCGTACCGTGGAGAAGCTCGCGGCTCGGCGCCCGCCGGGCTCGGACCTGCGAGCCGCGCACCGGCACGCGCATGCGTTGACGCGGGAAGTGCTGGACGAGGCGTTCGCGACGTTCGAGGCGCGGCGTCCTCCCGATCAGGTCGCGTCGGTGGCGGAATTCACCGCCCGCCATCGCGAGTGGCTGGACCGCGACGCGCTGTACGCCGCGGCCGTGGCGGAGCACGGGGACCCGGACTGGGTCCGCTGGCCCGACGAAGACCGCCGCTTGTGGGAGCTCCTCCCGGACGAGAGGGCCCGGCGAGCGAGGCGCGACGAGCTGGCCAAGAAGCACGCGCGGGTCATGGAGCGGTACCGGTTCGGACAGTGGCTCGCCCACGAGCAGCACGACGCGTTCCGGCGAGAGGCGCGCCGGGCGGGGTTGCTCCTCTACGGCGATCTGCAGATCGGCGTCTCGCACCAGGACGTCTGGAGCTGGGGCTCGCTGTTCCTCTCCGGCTGGCGGATGGGCGCGCCGCCAAGCCGGACCAACCCGGAGGGCCAGCCGTGGAGCTATGCCGTGCTCGACCCTTCGCAGTACGCCGGGGCGGCGCTGGGGTTCGTGCGACGCCGAGCAGGCAAGGCGCTGGAAGAATTCGACGGGCTGCGCATCGATCATCCGCACGGCCTGATCGACCCGTGGGTGTACCGGGCCGCCCAGCCCGCAGGATCCGGGGACACCATACGTAACGTGTCGTATGGTGTCCCCGGATCTGTTCCAGATCGGCGGCGCGCGGTGCAGGACGGCGCGCGGCTCTTCTCGTCTCCGGATCTTCCGGACCTCGCCTCGTTCGCGTTGGTCCGGCCGGAGCAGCTCGATCGCGCCGCGCCGAGGTACGCAGACGGGTGGGTCCGCGACCTGTCCGAGGAACAGGTGGCGCGGTATGCGAGGCTGTTCGATGCCGTGGTGGACGCCGCGCGGGCGCGCGGGCGCGCGATCGACGATCTCTTGTGCGAGGTGCTCAGCACGCAGCCCTACCCGGTCGAGCGGGTGCTGGCACGGCACGGGCTCGGACGCTTTCGCGTCACCCAGAAGGTGGTGCCGGGCGATCCAGCGGACGTCTACCGCAGCGAGAACGCGGCACCCGCCGACTGGATCATGGCCGGCACGCATGACACCGAGCCGATCTGGCGGGTGGCCGAGCGCTGGGCGGAAAGCGGATCCGCGCCCGCGCACGCAGCCTACCTGGCGGAACGGCTGGTACCCGGTCAGCGCGACCGGCCGCGCTGGATCCAGAGCGTCGCCGCCGATCCAGCCCGACTCGCCGTCGCGAAGCTCGCGGAGCTGTTCGCGAGCCCGGCGCGCAACGTGATGGTCACCTTCAACGACCTGCTCGGCTTGCGCGAGGCCTACAACCGGCCGGGCACGATTTCCGAGGAGAACTGGTCGCTGCGAGTCCCGCCGGACTTCGAGACCAGGTATTCCGAGGCGCGGCGCGCCGGACGGGCGCTGGATCTCCCCCGGGTGCTGGCGATGGCGATCCGCGCGCGCGGAGTGGACTTCGTGCGCTCGCACGCGCCGCTCCTTGCGGCCCTCGATCAGCGCGCCGGGCCGGATCCTGCCGCCGGACGCGGGGCGTAGAGGTCGAGGATGCGATCGATGGGTCCATCTCCGATTCCGGCTTTCGCTCGGCGCGGATGCGGCGGCGCCGCTCCTGCACGCCCTTCTGCCACTCGATGAAGCCGTCCTCGTCCCACGGGGTGGGCAGCGGCACTCCCGGTGTGACCAGCGCCGCCCATTTCGGATGCCGCGGGTCCGCGGTCACGTTCCGTTCCCAGGGCTCGGGCCTGTCCGCCTGCTTCTCGTAGGCGGTCGGCGAGGTGAAGTACTCGTCCGCCAGGCCCGCGACGTGGTGGGCGAACTCGTGCACGAAGACGTAGGGCGCCCAGCGGGAGTCCGCGGCCACGGTGCCGTACAGGTTGAAGATCCCCCCTCCGCCGTAGGTGCGGGCGTTCGCGACGATCTCGACCAGCTCGTAGGGCGCGTGCGAGGCGAGGTCCCGGAAGGCGCCCCTCTACCCTGCTACAGCCAGCCGAGACAATTCTCCTGGTTTGGCGCATCGCGTCCGGGGCCTCGGGCATCCGACTGGCGCGGAGGATACGTTCCTTCATGGCCGAGACCCAGGTGGTCGACCAACGGCGTGTGCGTGCAGATGCCAGGAAGCCGGAGAGCGTGCAACCGGGTGGCACGCCCGACCAGAAAGGGGAGGAGGCGGGCAAGAAGCGGAGCGTGCGCCTGCGCGTTGCCGCGGGCGTGCTGGTGGCCGGGCTGGCCGGTTTTGGCTGGTGGCTGTACGCGCGCCACTTCGAGGACACGGACGACGCGCAGATCGACGGGAACATCAGCGCGGTGAGCCCGCGGGTGACGGGCACGGTGACGGCAGTCCACGTGGTCGACAACCAGGAAGTGAAGCAGGGCGACCTGCTGTTCGAGCTGGATCCCACCGATCTGGAGGTCGCCGTCGCGCAGGCCAGGGCAGCGGTCGCGCAGGCGGAGGCGGCCTGGCAGGCGGAGAACCCCAACGTCGCCATCACCGAGACCTCCAACCGCGCCTCGGTCTCCGCGGCGGAGGACGAGGTGCAGAACGCCCGGGCTGACCTGGCGGCGGCCCAGCACGAGATGGACCAGGCGGAGGCACAGGACCGGTTCGCCCAGCTGCAGCTCCAGCGTGGCAAGCAGCTGGTGGCGAGCAACACCATCAGCCAGAACGACTTCGATCAGCGCGTCAGCACGGCCGACGTCGCCCGCGCCAACGTCCAGGCGGCCCGCCAGAGGGTGGAGCAGAAGAAGGCCCGGCTGGATACGGCCGGCACCCGCCTGCGCGAGACGCAGCAGAACGCGCCGCGGCAGCTGGTCTCCCGCGAGGCGTCGCTGCAGGCGCGCAAGGCGAACCTGGACCTGGCGCAGGCTCAGCTCAAGCAGGCCGAGCTGAACCTGAGCTACGCCCGGATCAGCGCGCCCGCGTCGGGGGTCCTGGGCAAGAAATCGGTCAACGTGGGGGAGCGCGTGCAGCCCGGGCAACAGCTGGTGCCCCTCACGCAGACGGGCGCGCTGTGGGTGACCGCGAACTTCCGCGAGACGCAGATCCAGCACATGCGGGCCGGCCAGAAGGCGGACGTGCACGTCGACGCGCTGGACCTCGACTACACCGGCACGGTGGAGAGCTTCGCCGGCGCCACCGGTTCGCGCTACAGCCTGCTGCCGCCGGAGAACGCGAGCGGCAACTACGTGAAGGTCGTGCAGCGCATCCCCGTGCGGATCCTCCTCGACGCAGCGCAACCCGAGATGGAGCGGCTAAGGCCCGGGATGAGCGTGGAGCCCAAGGTGAGGGTGCGATGAGCGAGTGGTCCGCCGCGGAATCCGAGCGGCGCACGCACGAAGAAGGGTTCACCGGCGGGTTCAATCCCTGGATCATCGCGCTCACCGTCACGCTGGCGACGTTCATGGAGGTGCTCGACACGAGCATCGCCAACGTGTCGCTGCCGCACATCGCCGGCAGCCTCTCCGTCAGCCAGGACGAGAGCACCTGGGTGCTCACCTCGTACCTGATGTCGAACGCCGTCATCCTTCCGGTGAGCGGCTGGCTGTCGACCCGCTTCGGCCGCAAGCGCTTCTACATGGCGTGCGTGATCCTCTTCACCATCAGCTCCTTCCTCTGCGGAATCGCCCCGAACCTGGCCTCGCTGATCTTCTTCCGAGTCCTGCAAGGGCTGGGCGGCGGAGGCCTCGCGCCCAGCGAGCAGGCCATCCTGGCGGACACGTTCCCACCGGCGAAGCGCGGCATGGCGTTCGCGGTCTACGGGATGGCGGTGGTGCTCGCTCCGGCGATCGGGCCGACCCTGGGCGGGTTCATCACCGACACCTATTCCTGGCGCTGGGTGTTCTTCATCAACATCCCGGTCGGCATCGTTTCGCTGCTCCTCTCCAGCCGCGTGGTGCGGGATCCGCCGCACCTGGCGGAGATGCGCAAGCGCGTGGGCCCGGTCGACTATGTCGGCCTGGGGCTCATCGCCGTCGGTCTCGGCTCGCTCGAAATCGTCCTCGACACCGGGCAGGAGAACGACTGGTTCGCCTCCCGCCACATCACGGTGTACGCGGCGTTGGCCGCGGTCGCGCTGATCACTTTCGTGATCTGGGAATGGAGGCATCGGAACCCCATCGTCGAGGTGAGGATGTTCCGCGACCGCAACTTCGCGGTCGCGAACCTCATGATGCTCGTCCTGGGCATCGCGCTGTACGGCACCACGGTGCTGCTCCCGCAGTACCTGCAGGTGTGGATGGGCTATTCGGCGCAAGACGCGGGCATGGTGCTCTCGCCGGGCGGCGTGACGGTGATCTGCCTCATGCCCTTGGTCGGCCGGCTCGTCTCCAAGGTCGACGCCCGCTACCTCATCGCGTTCGGCTTCATGGCGTTGTCGGTCGCGCTCTACCACATGTCGCGCACCATCTATCCCGGGATGGATTTCCACACGGCGATGATGCTGCGCATCTACCAGTCGATCGGCATCGCCTTCCTCTTCGTGCCCATCAACACTTTGGCGTACACCGGGATCGCGCCCTCGAAGAGCAATCAGGTGTCCGGCATCATCAACCTGGCGCGGAACATGGGCGGGGACATCGGTATCGCGATGGTGACCACGCTGATTGCACGGCGGTCGCAGCGGCACCAGGCGGAATTGGTTGCGAACGTCCGCCCCGGCGATCCCCACCTGCTCGAGCGGCTCCAGGGCATCGCGCAGGCGCTGCAGCACGCGGGGATCTCCGCGACCCAGTCCACGAAGCTCGCCATGGCGTCCGTGTACAGGCAGGTCATCGTGCAGGCGCAGACGCTCGCCTACCTGGACGTGCTGTTCGTGTTCGCCTGCTTCACCGCCGTGATGGTGCCGCTCGTCCTCCTCACCCGCCGCGCGGCCGGCGGCCCCGCCGTGGCGCACTGATCATGGCCCGCACTGCTCTGGTCACCGGAGCGGGACGGGGAATCGGGCTCGAGGTGACCAAAGAGCTGGCCCGCGACGGATACGACGTGCTGATGGGCGTGCGCGATCCGGGCCGTGCGCCGGCGCTGGCTGGAACGCGGGTGGAGCAGCTGGACGTGGCGTCCCCCGAGTCCATCGCCGCGCTCGCCCGGCGGCTGGCAGACCGCGGCGAGCGGCTCGAGGTGCTGGTGAACAATGCGGGCGTGTACCGCTCTCCGCCGCGAGAGACGTGGGACGTGAACGTGCGCGGTCCGCTGCTCCTCACCCGCGCCCTGGCCCCGCTCCTCTTGCCCGGAGCGCGGGTGGTGATGGTCTCGAGCGGGCTCGGCTCCCTCTCCGGACAGCCGGAATCCGTGACGCAGCCGCTGCACGATCCGGCGCTGACCGTCGATGACGTGCTGCGCCTCTCGGCGAAGGCGCCGGACGGGTACGGCGCCAGCAAGGCGGCCCTCAACGCGCTGGCCAGGCTGTTCGCGCGGGAGCTCCCCGCGGTCCGCGTGAACTCCGTCGATCCGGGGTGGGTGCGCACCGACATGGGTGGGCCGAACGCTCCGCGATCCGTGAAACAGGGCGCCGCTTCGGTGCTGTGGGCGGCCCGCGTTCCGCCGGACGGCCCGACTGGCGGGTGGTTCCGGGACGGCAAGCCCATTCCGTGGTGAGGCGGAGGACGGATGCGCTACGACCTGGTCGCGTTCGATCTGTACGGAACGTTGCTCGCCATCGAGAAGCTGGAGGAATCGCTCCAGCGCATCCTGGGCGGCCCGGCCGGCGCGCTGCTGGCCGACTGGCGGAAGGCGCAGATCGCCTGGACCTGGGAGCTGAACCGGCGCGGAGAGTACGAGCCGTTCGGCGAGGTGACCGCGCGGGCGCTGGCCCAGGTGGCGCCGCACCTGTCCCCCGCGGTGATGGAGCGCGCCTGCAAGGCCTGGTTGACCCTGCCCGCGCACCCGGACGCAGCCCCCGCCCTGCGCGGCCTACGCTCCCAGGGCATCCGCTGCGCGGTGCTCTCCAACGGGACCGCCCCGATGATCCGCTCGGCATTGGAGGCCGCCGGCCTGCCCATCGACGAGGTGCGCAGCGTCGACGAGGTGCGCGTCTACAAGCCCGACCCCCGCGTCTATGCCCTGCTCGATGGGATGGCGGCGCGGGACCGCACGCTGTTCGTCAGCTCCAACGGCTGGGACGTCGACGGCTGCAAGAAGACCGGTCGGACGGTCGCCTACGTCGACCGCGGCGGCGCACCTCCCGCGCAGCAGCCCGACCTGCGCGTCACTTCCCTGGAGGAAGTCGCGCGGCACGCCGCCGGATAGCTCGCTACCCCGGGGTCGACTTCAGACCGGGCAGGCCTGGGTCACCGGGAAGATCAACTGGAACACCGAGCCGCCGCCGGGACGGTCCAGCACCGCCGCGCTGCCACCGTGCGCGGCGAGGGCGAGGGAGACCAGATACAGGCCCAGGCCGAAGCCGCGCCGGTTGTCCCGGCGCGCCTCGACCGTCCCGAACCGCTCGAAGACGGTCTTCTTCGCCTCTTCCGGCACGCCGGGGCCGCGGTCCGCGACGTCGATCCGCGCCCCCCGCGACTCGGTGAGGACGTTCACGTCGACGCGGTCGCCGGAGCGCGAGTACTTGAGCGCGTTGGCGATCAGGTTCTCCACGCACCTGCGGGCGAGCTTGCGATCGATCGGCACCACCGGATCCGCCGCCGCGCCCAGCCGCAGCTCCACGTTGCGGGCCCGGGCCTCGCCCTGGAGCGTCTCGGCCGCCTCGCGGGTGACCTCCGCCAGCGGCACGCGCTCGAGCTGGAGGCGGAGCTCGCCTTCCTCCAGCATCCGCACCTGGAGCACCTCGTCGAGCAGGGTGCGGATCCGGTGCGCGAGCTGCAGCGCCTCGGCCGCATCCTGCTTCGCCTGGGCGGGGTCCAGCGACACCTCGCCGGAGAGCATGTCCAGGTTGGCGAGCAGGCCCGTCAGCGGATTGCGCATGTCGTGGACCATCAGGGAGACGAGGTCGTCCTTGAGCGCCTGCAGCTCGGCCAGCTCGTGCAGCTGGGCGCGCACCAGCATCTCGTTGCGTCGCAGCCGCGCGAAGGCGCGCGTGCGCAAGAGCAGCTCCCGCCGGTCGAAGGGCTTGCTGAGGAAGTCGTCCGCGCCCGCCGCGAGCCCGGCGTTGCGGTCCTCCTGCTCGTCCAGCGCCGTGAGGAGGATGACCGGCAGCAAGGGAGCGCCTTCCCGCGTCTTGATCGCCCGGCAGACATCGTGGCCGGACATGCCCGGCATCATTACGTCCAGCAGGACCACGTCCGGTTCCGATCTCGCGATGAGATCGAGCGCCTCCGGACCGCTCTCGGCCTCGAGCACCGAGCAGGTTGGAGCCAGGACGACGCGCAGCAGCGATCGGTTGAGGGGGTCGTCGTCGACGACCAGCACCTTCGGGCGATCGATCTCTGCCAAGCTCAGCCGCTCCTCGAGTCTGTCGACCGTTACCGAAGCCGTCATCGACGATCAAGTTACCATCCTTCTAATAGCCGGTGCAGAGGCTCGAAACCGAGCCACCAGGGCCAGGATTCGAGCCATTGGTCAATCGCCGTCCTGATTTCAGACAATTGCAACTGAAGAACAGGTGGGCGCCGGGATCACTCGGTGCTCACGCGAATGTTCAAATTTGCAAACTCGAGTGTCGCGTGCTGTATGCCCGTAGGCGCCGCGGTAGGAGCCCATCGCGCGATCAGGCCGTGAACTTGCCGGCTCGTCGCTGTGCGTGGATACGGTAGCTGATTGGAGCGACGAATGAGCCTTGAACGTCGGGGGCCGATCTCGAAGGGCCTGCCGGTCGCGGCGGTGGTTCTCGCCGCCCTCGCCACGATGCGTCCCGCGGGGGCGGCGGAGCTCGAGCTGCCCGGCCTGCTCGCTCCCTTGCAGATCCATGGTTTCGTCAGCCAGGGATTCCTCCTCACCTCCGACAACAACTACCTGGCCAATTCGTCGCGAGGCAGCTTCGAGTTTTCCGAAGTGGGGGTGAACATCACCTTGCCCGCCACCGACCGGCTGACCCTGGGGGTCCAGGTCTTCACCCGGAAGCTGGGGCCCATCGGCGACTACCGCGGATCGCTCGATTGGTACTATCTCGACTATCATTGGCGCGATTGGCTGGGCTTCCGTGCCGGCCGGGTCAAGCTGCCCTTCGGCCTCTACAACGACAGCAGCGACATCGACTCGGCGCGGACCGCGGTGCTGCTCCCGCAATCGATCTATCCGGCTCAGAACCGCGACTTCCTCCTGGCGCAGACCGGCGCGGAGATCTACGGGTACAAGACCGTGGGCGCGGCGGGTGCGCTCGATTACCGCTTCTACGCGGGCACCATCTTTCTCGACGTGACGAACCGGCCCACCAGCCCCATCACGGTGGTGGATCTCGACGTGCCTTACGTGGCCGGCGGGCGCGTCCTGTGGCTGCCCTTCGACGGCTTGCGCATCGGAGGCAGCCTGCAGTTCCTCCGGCTCGACACCGACTTGCTCACGACGGGGACGGCCAGCCAGGTCGCAGTGAGGATTCCCGCCACGCTCTGGGTCGCCTCGGCGGAGTACACCTTGCGCGATTTCCTCTTCGCCGCCGAATACAGCCGCTGGCTGGTCTCCACCCAGAGCAGCAACACTTCCGTCTTTCCCGAGAGCTCCAGCACCAGCGAGCGCGCTTACGCGCTGGCCTCTTACCGGGTGAACTCCTGGCTGCAGGTGGGCAGCTACTACTCGCGCTTGGTTCCGAACGTCGACCAGCGGGTCTACCCCGCCGGCATCCAGCACGATTTCGCCCTCACCCTCCGTTTCGAGGTCAACCGGTACTGGCTGATCAAGGCCGAGGGGCATTACATGCGCGGCACCGCCGGGCTCTCCTCGAGCCTCAACGCCAACCTGCCCCTGAGCGCATTGGAGCCGGACTGGGCGCTCCTGGCCATCAAGACGACGGCTTACTTCTAAGCCGAGGAACCGTGAGGAAAGCGGCCTTCATCTTCGCTGCCCTCGCCGTGGCCGCCGCGTCCGCGGAGACCACGCGGTCCGCGTACGTCGTGATCGTGCATCCGGCGACCTCGGTGTCGCGCCTCGATCGGAAGTTCGTCGAGGAGATTTTCCTCAGGCGCGTGACCCGCTGGCCGGACGACACGCCCATCCGGCCGGTCGACCTGGGACCGGACGCGCGGGCGCGCATCCGCTTCTCGGAGGACGTCCTCTCGCGCTCGGTCGCATCCGTGCGGAGCTACTGGCAGCAGCGGATCTTCTCGGGGCAGGGCATTCCGCCCCCCGAATTGCCCGACGATGCGGCGGTCGTCTCCTACGTCCTGAGCCATCCCGGGGCGATCGGTTACGTCGCCGCCGGCGCCGCCCTGAACGGCGCAAAGGCCCTGGAAGTGAATTGAATGAAACTCTCCTTCCGATCGAAACTGCTGGCCCTCGTCGCCCCCGCCGCCCTGGCGCTGGTCGCGCTGGCTGCGTCGAGCGCCATCGTCGCCCGGAGCGTGGAGGGACACCTCGACGACATCCGGCGGCACTACCTGCCGAAGGTGGGACTTCGACCGCGGCTCGAGGGGCAATTCGAGCGGATCCAGCGCGGATTCCAGGACGCCGTGGCCGCCAGCGACACCGAGAAGCTGGCTGCGACCGCCCAGCTGAAGAAGGAGCTCCTGCAGCAGCTCGCCGAGTCGTCGGACGCGGTGGACCCTGCTCTCGCCGACGCGCTCGCTCGGGCCGTCGAGGACTATTCCGGCCAGGCAGCGGCGGTCTCCGCCCGGCTCATCGCCCGCGAGACCGGCGAGGCGGTGGTCGCGCAGATGAGCGAGCTGCAGGCGAAGCGGACGCGGGTGACCGAGCTTCTCGACCAGGCCACCGTGTTCAACAAGGCGGAGCTGACCGACGCGTTCTCCGCGGCCGCCGAGGCACAGCGGATCGGCGCGCGCCTGGGCCTGGGCCTCAGCATCGCCTGCCTGGTGACCGTGCTCCTGCTCTCCCTCTGGATCAGCCGCGAGATGTTGCGCGGCGTCGCCCACCTCACCGCCGGGTTCCGCCGCTTCGGCGAGGGCGACTTCGGCGCCACCATTCCGGTCGTGACCCGCGACGAGCTGGGCCAGCTGGCCAGGCAGGCGAACCAGATGGCGCAGAGCCTCCAGCGGCTGGAGTCCGAGCGAAGCCGCGTCGACTGGATGAAGAGCGCGCAGTCGGCCGTGTCCGAGCAGCTCCGCGGAGAGCTGGAGCCGAGGGACGTCGCGGACCGCGCGGTCGCCACCCTCTGCCGGCTCTTGGACAGCCCGGTCGGGGCCTTCTACTCCGCAGGCCCCGACGGGGCTTTTCGCTTGATCGGAGGCCACGCTCTCGCCAGAGGCGACGGGGACGGCGTCTTCCACCCGGGAGAGGGCCTGGTCGGGCAGGCCGCGCTTCTCAACGAGATCACCGTGATCGATGCGCCGCAGGGGCAGCTTCGGATCAGCTCGGGGCTGGCCGAGGGAGCGCCGCGCTCGATCGCGCTGGTGCCGCTCCTGCGCAACGGCAAGGTCACCGGAGTCCTCGAGCTGGTCAGCCTGCAGCCCTGGAGGGACGCCTCCAGCGAGCTGCTCGTCTCGGTGCGGGAGGCGATCGCCATCGCGCTCGACGTGGCGCGAAGCCGGGCCGAGCTGCGCGGACTGCTGAACGAGACGCAGCGCCAGGCGGCCGAGCTGACCAGGGCGGGAACCTACAAGTCCCAGTTCCTGGCGAACATGTCGCACGAGCTGCGCACGCCCCTCAATGCCATCCTCGGGTTCACCCAGCTCCTGCACGACGCGGAGGTGGGACCACTCAATTCCGAGCAGCGAGAGTTCCTCGGGAACGTCCTGACCAGCGGACGCCACCTGCTGCGCCTGATCAACGACGTCCTCGACCTTGCCAAGGTCGAGTCCGGGAAGCTCGACTTCCGGCCGGAGCAGGTCGATCTGCCCGAGCTGATCGGCGAGGTGAACGCGATCCTGCGAACGGCAGCGGCCGACAAGAAGGTGCGAGTGGAGGTCGACGTCGACCCCTCCATCGGGCGGGTGATGCTCGATCCGGCGCGGCTGAAGCAGGTGCTCTACAACTACCTCTCCAACGCGCTCAAGTTCACGCCTTCGGGCGGCGTGGTCAGGGTCCGCGCCCTTCCCGAAGGGGCGGACCGCTTCCGCCTGGAAGTCCACGACACCGGAGCGGGGATACAACCGAAGGACCTGGCCCGGCTGTTCGTCGAGTTCCAGCAGCTCGACGCCGGGGCCGCGAAGAAGCACGCGGGCACCGGCCTGGGCCTGGCGCTCACCAAGCGGATCGTGGAGGCGCAGGGCGGCTCGGTGGGCGTGCGCAGCGCCCCGGGACAAGGGAGCGTCTTCCACGCCGTCCTGCCGCGCCGGGCGAAGGGCGAGGCGCGCGCCGCCGCCCCGGCCAAGGTCGCGCCGCGCAGGGAGGGCGCGCCGGAGATCCTCGTCGTCGAGGACAACGCCGCCGACCAGGCGATCATCGTGGAAGCGCTCGTCGCGGCGGGCTACTCGGTGGAGACGGCGAGCTCCGGCGCTCAGGCCCTTGCCAAGCTCCGGGAGCGGAAATTCGACGCGCTGACCCTCGACCTGATCCTGCCCGACATGAGCGGCGTCGACCTGCTCGCCATGGTTCGCGCCGAGAGGCGGAACGCGGACGTTCCCGTGGTGGTGCTGACCGTCGTCGCTGAGCAGGGCTCGGTGGCGGGCTTCACGGTCAGCGACGTCCTGGCCAAGCCGGTCGATACCGGCGCTCTTCTCGAGGCGCTGCGGCGCGCGGGCGTGGCCCCCGAGCGGCGGGGCGCGGTGCTGGTGGTGGACGACGATCCCGGCTGCCTGAAGCTGGTCCAGGCTACGCTGGGGCGCTCCGGGTACGAGACCATCTGCCGGGAGGACGCCGAAGCGGCGCTCCATGCTGCCGCGGAATCGCGCCCCATCGCAGTGGTCCTGGACCTGATGATGCCTCGGGTCGACGGATTCGAGTTCCTCGAGCGGTTCCGCAAGACCGAGGCGGGCCGCCGCACGCCGGTGATCATCTGGACGGTGAAGGACCTCTCGGCCCGCGATCACGCCCGCTTGCGCGAGTCGGCGCACGCGGTGGTGGCCAAGGGCAGCGACGGCGCCGCCTCGCTCTTGCGCGAGCTGAGCGCGTTCCTGCCGCCGGCGCCGGCGGCGAAGTGAGATCGGGGGCGAGCATGGCTGGAGCTTCCATCCTGATCGTGGACGACAACGAGACGAATCTGAAATTGCTGCGCTGGCTGCTCGAGAAGAAGGGGTACGAGGTGCACACCGCCTCCGATGCCGCGGCGGCGAGGGTGGCCATCCGGACCGTCCGTCCCAAGCTCGTGCTGATGGACATCCAGCTCCCGGACGTGGACGGTCTGACGCTCACCCGCGAGCTCAAGTCGGATCCCGGGCTGCGCGACATCCCGGTGGTAGCGGTGACCTCGTACGCCATGAAGGGGGATCACCAGAGGAGCCTGGACGCGGGGTGCGACGGCTACATCACCAAGCCGATCGACACCCGGCAGTTCCCCCTCGACGTCGAGAAGTACCTGCGAGGCGCGAAAGACGGCGACGGGGGTTGATCACTTCCCCTGCACCTTGCGGCGCCACAGCTCCCAGGGCCGCGCCACGGTGCCCTCCATGGTGGCCTGCGCCTTCTTCGCCTCTTCGGGATCGAGGTAGGTCACCTTGGAGGAAAGCTGCATCGCCTGCGACTGCAGCCGGGCGTTCTGCTCGGTATAGACGCTGCGGAAGACCGCCTTGGGCATGTCGGGCCCGACCACCACCGCGCCGTGGCCGCGCATCAACGCCACGTTGCTCGTGCCCAGCGTCTTCGCCAGCGCCTGGCCGAGCGGCAGGGTCCTGACCAGCATGTCCGTATCGCCGCCCGCGGCGCGTATGTCGAACACGGGCACGCCTGCGCCGAGGAACGCGCTCATGTGGTACAGCGGCCGGAGCGGGACGCCGGTCACGCCGAAGGGGATGAGCGAAGGCGCGTGGTTGTGCACCACCGCCTGCACGTCGGGCCGGGCGGCGTAGACGCCGGCGTGGATGAACCGCTCGCTGAAGAGCTGGGACCCTGGCGGCGGCGTCGCGTTGCCTTCCAGGTCGTGCTCCAGGATGTCCGAAGGCGTGACCAGCTCCGGGGCCAGGGAGCGCGACATCAGGAAGTGCTTCGGGTCGCCCGGCACGCGGATGCTCACGTGACCGTAGGCGTCGAGCACGCCCAGCTCGACCAGGATCTTGTTGGCGGCCACCAGGTCGTCGATGGCCTTGGCGCGCGCCTGCTCGGGCGAGAGCGCGGGCTGGCCCGCCGCGGGCTGCGCGGCGGGTTTCTGCGCGCGGGCCGAAACCGCCAGCGCCAAGGCGACGGATGCCGCGGACAGCGATGGACGCTGCAGGAACCTCGTCATGGCCGCCTCCCTCTAGAACGTGATCTTCTCGCCCGGTTGGATGGGGAACACCTTCACCTTCGCATCGCCGAGCGCCTGCTGGTACTCGGCCGGCGTGCCCGCCAGCTGCGGGATCGTCCCGTAGTGGAACGGCAGCGCGTACTTCGGCTTGATCAATTCGCGCGTGGCGTACGCCGCGTCCTTCGGATCCATCACGAAGTGGCCGCCGATGGGGATGAGGAGCAGGTCAGGGTGGTAGCGCTCGCCGATCATCCTCATGTCGCCGAACAGCCCGGTGTCGCCCATGTGGTAGATGCGGAAGCCGTTCTCCAGCTCCAGGATGAACCCGACCGGCTCGCCGCCCACCTTGGTCTCGTCCTTGTCGGTCGCCGGGTTGTGCCAGAGCAGCTCCGAGCTGTGCTCGGCGTGGACCTGCGTGATGCGGATGCCGGGGCCGAGCGGCGTCACCGTGCCGCTCTTGCCCATGCGGATGGCCAAGGTCGCCGGCAGCTCGCCCAGGGTGATCAGCGACTGGCAGAGGCCGGCCGGTCCATAGAGCTGCACGTTGTGCTTCTTCGAGAGCGCGACCGCGTCGCCGAGGTGATCCCCGTGCGCGTGGGTGACGAGCAGCAGGTCGATCTTCCCGAGCGCATCGAGGTCCTTGTACTGCGGCGGCGTCTTCGGGTTCTTCGTCAAGAACGGGTCGATGACGATGATCTTGCCGCCGGGCGTGGTGAGGCGGATCGCAGACTGGCCGAGCCAGAGGACCTCGACCTTGCCGGCCGGTTTGGGCTGCGCCTGCGGAGCCTGGGCTCGCGCCGAAAGAGAAGCGCCGAGCAGCAAGGCCGGAATCGCGCGAGTGAGCATGTGTCCCTCCACAAGCCGGCCCTTGTAGAACTTATGACGCGAGGTCCGCAATCCAAAAGCGCAACGCCGCCCTATCGGCGGCGACTGGAGCTACTTCTTGCGCGTCAGGCGCTCGATCGCCTGGCGGCGCCGCTCCCGTCCCTCGTCGCTGGACCACAGCCCTGCCCACCGCGTGGCGTCCTGCTCCTGCAGCTCACGGACCCGCTGCGCGACCGCGGACCTCAGCCCCTGCTTCACCGCCGCGAACGCCGGGGAGGGCAGCGCGCCCAGCTCCATCGCGCGGCCGACGGCGCGCTGCTCCAGCCGGTCCGCGGGCGCCAGCTCGTGCAGGAGTCCCACCCCGAGCGCCTCGTCGGGGCTGAAGAGGCGCCCTTCCTGGGCGATGGGAAGAAGCGACGGCGGGGGTACCTGCGCGCGCAACGTCTCCAGGACCAGCGCGGGCAAGCCGATGCCCAGCTGCACCTCGTTGAGCCCGATGCGGAAATCGGACGCTGCGCCGATCCGCACGTCGGCTTGCAGCGCAAGCACGCATCCGCCGGCGATCGCGTGCCCGTTCACCGCCGCCACCACCGGCAAGGGCAGCTCGAAGATGCGCAGCATCGTCCGCGAGAACCCAGACATGAACGAGCCCATTGCCCGCTCGTCGAGCGCATCGAGCGCCGGCAGATCGAGACCCGCCGAGAAGAACCCCTCGTACCCGGTGATCACCAGCGCCCGCGCCCGGGCGGCCAGCACATCATCGAGCAGGGAGTACATCCGGTCGAGCCACGCAGGGCCGATGGCGTTCGCCTTCCCGGCCCGCATCCGCAAGACCATCGCCTCGCCGACGCGTTGGAGCTCCATGCCCGTTCTCTACGCCGCCCGGCGGGAGATGTCACCCGCCCGCCCGATAGACGAGCTTCCCGGCGCGCACCGTGTACTGCACGGCCGCCAGCGCGCGGATGTCCTTGGTCGGGTCCTGCTTCAAGACGACCAGGTCCGCCTGGAAGCCCGGTGCGATTCGTCCCGTCTGCTCCGGCGCCCCAAACTGGGTAGCGGGCGCAGTGGTCAGCGAAGCGAGGATCTGGGGAAAGCTCATTCCCGCTTCGGACATCGAGGCGTACTCGTCGGCGGGATCGGGATGAACCGCGCCGAGATCGGTTCCGAAGAGGACCGTTCCTCCCGACTGGACCCAGGCTTGCAACTGACCGGCGGCAGTCCTGGCAACCTGCTCCTGCGTCGACCAGCGGTCGTGGCGCAGGAAAAATCTCCAGATCGTCAGGGTCGGCGTAAGGGCCGCTCGCCGATTTTTCGCCGCGGCGAAGATCGCCTCGCCCCAGGGGCCGGAGCGGGGCGTGGTGTGAGCGACCACGTCGGCTCCGGCTCGAATTGCGGCCAGCACATCCGCGTCGTTGTTCGGGTGGACGAAGACAGGCTTCGCCGACCGGCGGGCTTCGTCGACGGCGGCTCGAATGGCGCTCTCCGGAAGAGTGGCCCCGCCCGGCGAGGAGGCAAACAGCTTGATCCCATCGACACCTTGGTTCAGGAGCTTCCTGGTAGCCGCCGCCGCTTGCGCCGCGTCCGAGATTTCCGGAAGCGGGGTCTTCATGAGCCCCATGAAGTTGCCGATTTCTTCCGAGGGAAGTGCGCCCGGGGGAATCATGCCTTCCCCGGTCGATCGGATCCTGGGGCCCGCCACTTCCCCCGACTCGATCCGGTCGCGAAGGCTCCTCGTGTTCTCCCAGGGCGAGGACAGGTCGAACACGTTGGTGAAGCCGTAGCGGGTGAACGTGTCCTCGAGCTGCCGGCCGAGCTCGGGCGCCGGAATGGCCGCTGCTTCCGCCCACTTCCTTTCGAAGAAGTGCACGTGGCTGTTCCAGAACCCCGCGGTGATCGCCAAGCCCGAGCAGTCGATCACCTGTGCGGTCCGAGGGACGTGCACGGCCGCCTTCGTGCCGGCGGCGGCGATCCGTGCGCCCTGGATGAGCACCACGCCCTTCCGGATGGGCACTTCCGCGGGACTGACGTGGACCGTCGCTCCTACCAGAGCTGAATCCGCCCCGCTCACTCCTGCAACCGCCACACGGCGGCTCCGGCCGGTCCGTCCGGGTCCAGCTCCCAGCCGGCGAGCCGCTGCTGGAGGCGCTCCAGCATGAGCCCCTTCGCGCCGTCCACCGCGATGGTGGGCACCGCCGGCCCTCCCCGAATCACGGCAAGCAGCTCCGCGGCGCGGACCGTCGCGGCCGCGGCAAGGCCGGGCCTGCCCCCCGCGTCGTCGTACATGGCGCCTTCGCCGGCGCAGACGACTGCGCGCACCACCACCCCGTACTCGAGCGAGGCCCGCGCGACCTCGCGGGCGAAGCGGGCCGCGCCGACCAGGCCTTCGTCGGGCCGGGTGCGGAAGGGCGGCCGCTCGAAGGCTCCGAACGCCAGACGGTCGCCGAACTGGGCCACACTCGTCTCGTACGCCTCGAGGAAGGCGCGCGCGTCGCGGGCGGCGCGGCCGACCAGCTCGTGCGCCGCGCCCGGATCGTCCATCTGCCCGCGATCGGCGATCTCGCCCAGGTACACCACCGCGCGCACCGGCGGGGGCGCGGAGGCGATCGCCGAGCCGGCGAGCCGCAGCGCCCGCTCGAGGGCGGGCCGCGGCGGATCGGCCGCGAACCAGACCCGGAGCAGCTCCAGCTGCGCCGCGCTCTCCGGGTCCTTCTGCTCCAGGATCCGGTCGACCACCTCGGTGGGAAAACCGGGCCGCTGCGGCGGCGTCTCGCGCTCGGGGCGGGTCGCCCCAGCGTGCCAGAAGGGCAGGAGCGTCGGGTCATGGTCGGCCGGGCGGAACGTGCCGTCCGGCAGCCGCCAGACCAGGTCGATCCCGTCGAAGTCCGCGAACTTCAGGCCCGAGGCGGGCAGGAAGAGGACGTGCCGCCGGGCCGCCGGGTCCTCGGAGGTCCCGGACAGCACCGCGAAGCCGACTCGCAGCGTGTCCTTCACCCGTTCTGCCAGCTTGTCCTCGGGAAGCCCGGCCGACTTGGGAACGACCCACCCCATGCCGCGCCATCCGGTGGCCAGCTCGCGCACCTCGTCGGTCAGCAGCCGGAAGACGTCGAACATCGAGGCGACGCGCTCCGCTTCGCCCAGGACCACCAGCATCACCTGGCGCAGCTGCCCGCGGACCTCCTCCAGCCGGTCGGGGAGGACCAGCTCCTCCAGCCCGTCGAAGGTGAGGCGCGACACGTCCTCCCCGGTCAGGGCGCGCAGGGCGCTGCGGATGCTCACGTACGTGGTGCCTTCGACCAGCCACGGCTCGCCGGGCCCGCGCAGCCGGGAGAGGTGCGCGCGGGTCACCAGGCCCAGCTGGTGCCGGCGGGCGCGCCACTCGTCGACCGCCGGAGTGCGCTCCGGCTGGGTGGTGCGCAGCATCGCGCGCTCGGCGAGCGGGCGGAAGCGCTCGAAGCCGCCGCGCAAGAGGCTTCCGACGATGTGCGAGAGCGGCCCGCCCACCGAGGTAGTGAAGGCGAGGGCTCCGCTCTCCCGGAACCCCTGCCGCTTGGGGCCGGGGCCGTCCTGCAGGTAGCGCTCGTCGCCGGAGAACAGGTGGTGCGCCTTGTTCACCTGGACGAGGCCCGAGGCGCCCAGCGCATGGCCGAAGCTGAGCAGCCCGCCGAACGGGTTCGACCAGCCTTCTTTCATCCGCTCCGCGCTGCGCTCCCAGGAAAGCCCCATCGCGAGCAGGAACGACAGCTCGATGCTGGGAAACGCGTCGTGCGCGACGCCGAATCCGCAGGAGACGAATGCGGCGAGCGGCAGCCGGGCGTCGTCCGCGGTGGCGGCCAGCGCCTCCCGCACCGCGGTGCCGAACACGACCGGTGACTGGCGGTGGAGGAAGTTCTCGTTGCTCGATCCCTCGCCGACGCCGAGGACTTCGGTGATCGGAGCCACCCGGTACCGCTTGGAGCGCGCGCTGGCGACCGCCTGCGCCAGGTCCTCGTCGGAGGTGATGATGGTGGCGGCCGCGCCGCAGCACGGCGCCGCGATGTCCGAGGCGTGGAAGTAGGGCGTGCGGGGAATCTCGCGGCGAAACGGCTTTCCCGCCTGGATGCCGGCCGGGTACTGCGCGCCTGCCTGGAACTTCCGCGCGGCGACCCGGGTGAGGAAGTCCAAGACGTCCTTGCGCGACAGCCCGAGGTTGCGCCTGAACGTGTCCATCAAGAGGTCGCCCACGGCGAGCATGTCGAGCCCCCGCCGTTGGTCGTCCTCTCCCAGCACGGTCCGGATCTGGTACTGCGACGCGTACCCCGAGGGGATGATCTGCCCGGCCACGACCACGATGGTCGCGGGCTGCTCGGCGGTGCGGGCGGCGCGGACCGCCTGGGCGAAGGCCCACGCGCCGCTGTCCGAGGTCCCCACCACGTACTGGGCCACCACCCGCGGGGAGAGGGCCAGCGAGGCGCGCAAAGCCTGCGGGACCAGGCCGATGTTCATCCGCTCGTTGGGGTCGAGCCCGGGCATCGAGGTGACGTAGAGGTCGGTGACCGAGTCGCGGGCCCGCGCGTATTCGCCTCCGATGAGCTGCCAGAGCGAAGTGAGCGCCCGGTGCGCGGCGGAGGCGAACAGGTCGGTCAGACCTACCGGTGAATCGAGGCCGAACTCGCGCTTCCAGTCGTCCGGCTTGGTGCGGCCGTCCTCGCTGCGGTTCGGGTAGCGGAAGAAGAGCCGGGTCACCTCTTCCCGGGTGAGCTCGGGATGCGGCTGGGCCAGGAAGGCGCGCCCCCGCCGGGACGGTGGCAGGTGGTGCGGATTCGCGCTGTACTCCCCGGCGATGACGAAGACTCGTCGGCGCATGGCGCCCTCGTAAATCACGAGGGCGTTTCTACTTGCAACCGGCGCCGCCGGGGAGCATCGAAGGGCGGCTGCAGTCCATCCAGGAGCCGACGCCGTATGTGGATCGTCCGACTTGCACTCCGACGTCCGTACACCATCGCGGTGCTCTGCTCGCTCATCGCGATCTTCGGCCTTCTCTCCACCACCCGGATGAAGACCGACATCCTGCCGGCGATCGACATCCCCGTGGTCATCGTGGTGTGGAACTACCCGGGGCTGTCCGCCGACGACATGGAACGCCGGGTCGTGTTCATCAGCGAGCGCGCCATGTCGACCACGGTGAGCGGCATCTCGCGCATCGACTCGCAGTCGATGAACAGCATCGGCATCCTGAAGGTCTACTTCGAGCCGGGAAGCGACATCGGCGGGGCCATCGCGCAGATCGTCTCGGTGTCGCTGACCGCCAGCCGGATCATGCCGCCGGGCATCACCCCGCCCAGCATCATCCGGTACAACGCCAGCAACGTCCCGGTCGCGCAGCTGACCATCTCCAGCAAGACGCTCAGCGAGCAGGAGCTGTACGACTACTCGCTGAACTTCGTCCGGCTGCGCCTGTTCACCATTCCCGGCCTGGCCACGCCGGCGCCGTTCGGCGGCAAGCAGCGCCAGATCATGGTCGACATCGATCCCGCGCGGGTGGCTTCCAAGGGCCTTTCGCCCAACGACGTGGTGCAGGCGGTGCTCGCCAGCAACGTGCTGGTGCCCGCCGGCACCGCGCAGATCGGCGGGACCGAATACGACGTGAAGCTCAATTCCAGCCCCGACTCGGTAGACGCGTTCAACGACCTCCCGGTCAAGGCGGTGGATGGCGCGACCATCACGCTGGGTGACGTGGCCCGCGTCCGCGACGGGTACGCGGTCCAGAACAACCTGGTCCGGATCGACGGCCGCCGCGCGACATACCTGGCCATCCTGAAGAAGGCCGACGCCAGCACCCTAGCGGTGGTGGAGGGTGCCCGCGACCAGCTCCCCATCATCAAGGCCGCTGCGCCGGAGGGGATGGAGCTGAAGATCGACTTCGACCAGTCGGTCTTCGTTCGCGCAGCCATCCAGAACGTGCTGCACGAGGCGGTGCTCGCCTCGATCCTGGTCTCGCTGATGATCCTGTTCTTCCTGGGCAGCTGGCGGGGCGCGGTGCTGGTGGGCACCAGCATCCCGCTGGCCATCCTGGTGGGCCTGATCGGGCTGTTCCTGGGCGGCCAGACCCTAAATCTAATGACGCTGGGTGGCCTGGCGCTGGCGATCGGCATGCTGGTCGACGACGCCACCGTGGAGGTGGAGAACATCCACCGAAATCGCCACATGGGGAAGCCGCTCACCGTGGCGATCCTCGACGGAGCGCGCCAGATCGCGGTGCCCGCGCTGGCGGCCACGCTGACCATCTGCGTGGTGTTCTTCCCGGTGGTGCTGCTGGAAGGACCGGCGCGGTTCCTGTTCACCCCGCTGGCGCTGGGCGTGGTGATCTCGATGCTCGCTTCTTACCTGCTGTCCCGCACGCTGGTGCCCACGCTGGCGCGGATCCTCCTGGAGAAGGAGGACCTCGAGAACACCGGGCCCGGATTCTCCGCCCGATTCAACCGCTGGCGCGACGCGGGTTTCGCCAAGTTCCGCGAGGCATACGGGCGGGTGCTGGCCCTGGTGCTCGCCCACCGGGGCATGGTGATGGGCGCCGCGGGGCTCTTGCTCCTGTGCACGGCCGCTTTGCCGTTCGCGGTGGGTCTCGACTTCTTCCCGTCGGTGGACGCCGGGCAGATGCGCCTGCACTACCGCGCTCCGATCGGGACGCGGATCGAGGAGACGGAGCGCTTGGTGGCGCGGCTCGAGCAGCGCATCCGCGAGATCGTCCCGCCGGAGGAGCTGCAAACGATCAACTCCATGATCGGAATTCCCATCTCGTACAACCTGGCGTTCGTGCAGACCGACAACATCGGCAGCCAGGACGCGGACGTGCTGATCGCGCTGAAGCCCAACCACCGGCCCACCGAGCAGTACATGGATCGCATCCGGCGCGAGCTGCCCGACGAGTTCCCGGGCTCGAACCTGTACTTCCAGCCGGCCGACATCGTCAGCCAGGTGCTGAATTTCGGCCTCTCGGCGCCCATCGACGTGCAGATCGAGGGGTCCAACGTGGAGCAGAGCTTCGGGATCGCGCGCGAGCTGGCGGCGCGGATCCGCCGCATTCCAGGCGCGACGGACGTGCGCATTCCGCAGGTGCTCGCGCACCCGGCGCTGGCTGTGGACGTGGACCGCGCCCGGGCCGCGCAGATCGGCATCACCCAGCGGGACGTGGCGAACAACCTGCTGGTCTCCTTGAGCTCGAGCTCGCTAGTGGCGCCGTCGTTCTGGATCAATCCGAAGAACTTCGTGAACTACTTCGTGGTGGTGCAGACGCCGCTGCGCCAGATCGACTCGGTGCCCTCGCTTTTGGGGATGCCGCTGGGCCGCAACGTGCAGCTGATCAGCTCCTCCAACCCGTCCCCGCCCGGAGAGCAGCCGGCTGGAGGAGCTTCTTACCTGGGAGCCGTGGCCAAGCTGCGGCCCGACAGCGACCTGGCGATGATCAACCACGTGTCCGTGCAGCGGGTGGTCGACGTGCAGGCCTCCGCCGGCGGGCGCGATCTAGGCGGTGTGACGCTGGACATCGAGAAGGCGATCAACTCGCTGCCGTCGCTCCCCAAGGCTACGCGCATCCACATCCGCGGCCAGAGCGAGAGCATGTTCGCCGCGTTCGGCCGCATGGGGGTGGGCCTCATCCTGGCGATCGCGCTCGTCTACCTGCTGCTCGTGGTCCTGTTCCAGTCGTTCCTGGATCCGTTCATCATCCTGGTGGCGGTCCCGGGCGCGCTCATCGGGGTGCTCTGGATGCTGGCCGCGACCGGGACCACGCTGAACGTCGAGTCCTTCATGGGCGCCATCATGGCGGTGGGTATCGCCACCTCGAACAGCATCCTGCTGGTGAACTCCGCCAACGACGCCCGGGTGACGCAGGGCATGGGGGTCATCGAGGCGGCCATCGAGGCGGGAAAGACCCGGCTACGGCCGGTCTTGATGACCGCGCTGGCGATGATTCTGGGCATGGTGCCCATGGCGGTCGCGCTCGGCGAGGGCGGCGAGCAGAACGCCCCGCTGGGCAGGGCGGTGATCGGCGGGCTGATCGTCGCAACGTTCATTACACTGTTCGTGGTGCCGGTGGTGTACACCCTCTTGCGCCGCGCCCCGCCCAGCGCGCATCAACTGGACGAGCAATTCGCCGCGGAGAGCAGCGGCGCGTCAGCGGAGTCGTTGCATGGCTGAACAGAATCAGGCAGCGCCGCCCCTGAAGAGCTCGGTGGTCCGCACCACCAGCCTGGTGCTGGTCCTGGCCGCGGCAGCCGGCGCCACGGCGCTGTTCGTGCGCGAGCACCGGGCGAACGCCCGGCAGGTCGAGCAGCTCCAGCGGGAGCTCGATCGCGGCCCGGTGGTGCGCGTGGCGCGGGTCAAGTTGGCTCCAGCGGAGCGCGTGGTCTCGCTCCCCGCCGAGGTGAGGGCGGACCGGCGCGCGGTGCTGTACGCGAAGGTGAGCGGGTACGTGAAGCGCCTCCTGGTCGACCGCGGCGACAAGGTGAAGGAGGGGCAGGTGCTCGCCGTCCTGGAGTCGCCCGACCTCGAGGCGCAGGTGGCCGCCGCCGAGGCCGAGCTGACGCTGCGCAAGCAGCAGCTGCAGCGCGCCCTGCGGCTGGTCGGCCGGTCGATCTCGGAGAACGAGCGCGAGCAAGCCGAGGAGGCCGTGAAGGTGGCCCAGTCGGGGCTGGATCGCGCTCGCGTGCAGAAGGGGTACGACACGCTGCGCGCCCCGTTCGACGGGACGATCGTGGCCCGCTACGCCGACCCGGGTGCGCTGCTCCCAGCCGCCACCGGCTCGACCAGCAGTGCGCAGCCGCTGCTGGAGATCGCCCAGCTGGACCGGCTGCGCGTCGCTTTGCAGCTCGGCCAGGACGACGCCGCGCGCGTCCGTGCCGGGGACCCCGTCTCGCTGCAGATCGATCTGGGGAAGCCTCCGCTCGTAGCGCGGATCTCGCGCATCGCGCAGAGCCTGGATCCGCGGTCGCGCACGATGTTGTGCGAGATCGACCTGACTTCGCCGCCTCCGGGGCTCTATCCCGGGGCTTTCGTGCAGGCCTCGGTCACGCTGCACGGCGAACCGAGGCCGCTCATCCCGGCCGAGGCGCTAGTGGCGCAGGCGGGGCAGATCTTCGTGGCCGTGGTGCAGGACGGCCACGTGAAGCTCCAGCGTGTGCGGGTGGGGAATGACGACGGGTCCACCGTGGAGGTGCTGGAGGGGCTGCACGGCGGGGAGTACGTCGCGCTGAACCTGGGCACGGACGTCCCGGACGGAGCCCCCGTGCGGGCGCAGGAGACGCAGAAGTAGCCGCCGTAAGCTGTCGCAAGAAAAATGTCCGAACGCGTCTCCCTCGAACGCCATCAAGTTCGAGCGCTGGCACTGACGCACGAACCCAGCCAGCCCGACGAGGAGACGTATGGCCACCATCCCGGCTCAACTGCGGATTCGGGGACCGGATTCGGGGACACCATACGCAACTCTTGGTGCCAACTCTGCCGACTAGCTTTTGTCGGTGGCGTTCCTTCGGCGATGCAACTGTCCAGCGCGCTGGCGGCAACGTCGCCCCCCGGCGCGTTAGCGGCTACTCTCGCGGGTTCACTCGTTCGGGCCGAGTTGGCACACTGAGTTGTGTATGGTGTCCCCGAATTTCCCGAATTTCCGAAGTGAGGGGTGTAATGCGCCGGCGGGCTCTGCGTTCTCCCCAGCGATGGTGCGCAATGGGCGCACCGGCAAAAGGAGAGACCGATGGAGACCAGCCAGAACAAGTGTCAGTGCGAGAAGACGTCGTGCGGGTGCGCGGGGATCGCCGTGGAACGCTGCACCTGCGGCGAGCGGTGCGCGTGCAAGAGGGCGTGCCGGTGTGCCGCCGGGTGCGCTTGCGCGGCCGCGAAGTAGGTGCTTGGCCGACGGAGGCGCGCGCCAGGATGACGCTCGGGCCGCGCCTCCGCGGCTTCATTGTTCCGGCGAGGGGCTGCCGGGCATGCGACAAGCGCAGTCCAGGCAACCGTGCTCGGCGCAGGTCCCGCACGATTGCACGACGCGCTTGCGCAGCGCCTGCCGCGCCCGGAAGAGCCGGACGCCGGCGTTGTTGGCGGTGATGCCCGACTCGCGGGCGAAGTCCTGCACCGAGACTCCGTCGACCTCCACGCGGCGCAGGGCGCCGGCGTACTCGGGCTTGAGCGTGTCTGCGAGCAGCGCAACGCAGCGGCACGTGGCATTCCGCATGTCGAGGTCGGGCTCGTCGTTCTTGTCCAGCTCGCGGGCGAGGACGCCCAGCGCGCGCTCGCTCGTCCCCGCGCGGCGATGGTGATCGATCACCGCATTGCGCAGCACCCGGTAGAACCAGGCGACCGCCGACTCTTCGCTTCCGAATTCAGGCAGCTTGTCGAGTCCGCGCGCGAAGGCCTCCTGCAGGATGTCCTCCGCCACTTCGCGCCGCCCGACGCGCTTCTCGAGGAACGCGAGGAACGCGCGGTGGTTCTCGACCAGCGCGTCAATTACCTCGCGGTCCAGCGGCCGCTCTGCGGTCTCGTCCATGGTCATGCGCTACGCGATTGCTAGGGTTCAGGCACACAGCGCGCAAGCAGAGGCGCGTGCTTTGCGACCTGGCTACTTGTTCCAGGACGGGACGCAATGCGTCACCCTCTGATAACGCTGGTCGATGACCGTCGAGCGGCTGTCGACCACGGTCCAGTATCTTGTCGGCGAGGGGCCGCACTCGGTCGAAAGAACGCAGCCCTCGTAGCAGGTGTCGGTGTAGGAAACCACGTAGGGGCCCTCGCAGCTCGGCGGAGCCACCACACACTTGATCGTGCCGCTGCAGCGCGCCTTGCCCCCGTCGGCGCAGCGCGAAAACGCGGTGCAGCAGCCGGCGGGCGCGCAGCCACAGTTACCTCGGTCCTGAAACACCGAGTGGCAGTCGGAGCGGGCGTCGCAGGCGTCGCGGGTCGTGAGACTGCTGCAAACGGCGCTCCCGCAGCCGGCGGCCGCCAGAGCGATGATCACCATGGAGACCTGGTATCGGCTGCGCATGGGAACGTGCGATCCAATTACATACGCTGGAGGGCGACATCCGGCGACATCCGGCGACACCATACGCAATTGGTGACCGGGCTACTCGTCCCGGGGCGGGACGCGTTGCGTCAGGGACTCGCCGCGCGTGCATATCGCAGCTGCACCAGGCCCGAAGGGAAGCTCTTCGCCTCGAGAAGGCGGAGCGGCAGCTCGGGGAGCTCGGGCGCGAACAGCGGTCGCCCGGAGCCGAGGACGAGCGGCACCACGTTGATGGTCAGCTCATCGACCGGCAGATTCTCGCGAAGGAAGCTCCGGATGAGCGCGCCGCCATCGAGGTAGACGCGGCGGACGCCCTCGTGGTCGAGCCGCTCGGCGAGCGCACGGGGCGAGCCCGACCACAGCTCCTCGCCGTGGGCCGGGGTCGCCGGACGGCTGGTGCAGACGATGACCCGCTTGCGGCCGTAGAGCCACGACGGAAATCCCAGCACGGTGTCGTACGTGCCACGGCCGATCACCAGCGCCTCGACGCCGGCGAAAAATGCCTCGTAGCCGTGCTCCTCACTCTCGAAGGGTCGCAGCCATTCGATCCCGCCATCCATCCGCGCAATGAATCCGTCGAGACTCATGGCGATGAAGACCGCGAAACGAACTTCCATCGGGCCCCCGTGCGGGAATCGACGACGCATTCTACAGGACTCGTGGACGCCAGACGCAACACGGGTGACCATCGCACGCTGAGTTGCGTATGGTGTCCCCGAATCCCACCAGTCGTCACGGCACGCTGACACCCTGCAGTCTCGCGCGCTGGATCGCACCCAGCACCGCACCGCTGGACTTCTCGCGTCGGATGAATTCGCTGGCATAGGCGAGCGCGGCCGGCCGGCCGATGGTCATGCACATTGCTAGCAGCCCGACCATGAAGCGGCCAGGCAGTATGCGCGACCCCGACAGTTCGGCCATGTGCGTGTTCATGAAATCAAGCGAGCCGGCGAATCCGTCCGCTTTGCCCGCTTTGACGAGCCCCCATGCGCCCACCGGCGTGTCGGCTCGCATCAGCTGGGCGTTCTTGAGGCTCGCGCTCAAGAAGACGTCTGGGTTGTTGCCCTTTGCGACCGCGATCCTGATGCCCGGCCGGTCGTAGTCGGCGACCGTCTGAAGCGGGGACCCCGGTGGAACCAAGAAGGTGTTGTCCACCCCCATGATCGGGGATGTGCAGGCGAGGCCAGCCTTGCTGGAGGCGTCAGGTGCGGTCTCGTTGGTGAGCGGGTTCTGGTCGGGGTTGTAGGAAAAGAAGACGTCCGAGTCTCCGGCCTTCAAGCTGCTCAGCATGCCTGGGACTCCCTGCAACGGCACCACCGAGAGCCGGACTCCAAGGGCCGTGGCGAGGTCCGTGGCGACGTCGACGGCGACGCCTTTGAGCTGACCGGTGGCAGGATCCGTCTTGGCGTTGTTCGGATTGCCGTAGTTGATCCCAGCCCTCAGCTGGCCCGTGGGCACAAGCTCGGCCAGGATGGTCTCGGAGGGGACCGGCGTCGCCGAGAACGCGACTGACCGGCGTTGGCCGGCACAGGACTGAAGGAGTGCTAGCGCGGTCGCTACGTGAGCAAGGGCGCAAACCGGCACGAGGACCGCGAGTCCACGGCGGGCAACGGCCACGTGCAAAGTTGATCTCCCATGAGGTTTACGAACTGCTGCGGTTGGATCCATGTAACCGTGGACATGCCCGACTGTCCACCGCTCGAGATACGCAATGGAGTCACCTTCTTTCGGATTCTTCGAAGCGACCACTCCTCGAATGCGCGGCAACGGGAGCTACCTCGGACCTCCTTGTGTAGAGTTGCACCCGCGCCTGTGTGCTAGGGGGATTCGGGGACACCATACGCAACTCAATATGACGCTGTGCGGCCGGTGTGTGGCCGGGCACGTGTGCTTCGCGTCGGACAACCTCACCTGCAGGTTCTGTGACGCGCCAGGGTTGATTGGCAGTGAGCTGGTCGCATATCACTTAATCACCGCCCTCCCGCGATCCGCCGTATCAGACCACGATCCTCCAGCGCGTCTTCGATGGCAAGTCGCTCCGCGCGCCTCCCCGCGGCGAGGTTCGAGCCGAGCCGGATACGCAGCTGCGCCGCGCGGCGGACGACGTCGCAATGCAGCTCGCGCCGGTTGGTGGGGAGCGGCCGGCGCTCTGCCCACACCGCCGCGGCAGAGCGCCATCCGAGCGACGGGCGCAGCCAGCGATCGTTGAGGACGCGCTGCATCTGCTCCAGCTCGAGGTCGTCGACGGACTCGGAGTACGCCAGCCAGTCCTGGTGCTCGCGGTTCTGGCGCTCGTGCTGGCCGTAGTACAGAGGGTACCGAGGTGGTCCGTGCAGCAGCAGCACTTCGTGCTCGGCCAAGACCTCGTGCACCGCGGTGGTGTCGTGCGGTGAGGCACGGTCCATCCTCATCACCAGCGGCGCTCCGTGTTCTGCAAAGTCGTCGCCCAGGACACGCGCGACTTCGCTGCCGGTGTACGCTTGGATGAGCCGCGCGCTGGTCCGGTACGGCACCGACGCATCCGAGGCAAGCAGCGCGAGCCGCTGCGCAGGACGGTGTCCGATGTAGAGCTGGTCGAGGCTGCGCATCACCCCCGCCTCGTGCACCAGCACCCTCGAGCAGCGCGCGATCCGCTCGCGCTCGAGCGCCGTCACCACCTCGGCCTTCACCTGCGCGGCCTGCCGGCGCGACGCGCCTACGGCTCGAGCGAGCGCCGCGGCGCCGCAGAGTCCACGCAGGCCGCGCACATGCTCGGCGAGCGCCGCCCGCTTCTCTTCGCACAGCTCGGGGCCGCGCCGCGGACCTCGGCGACGGCAGAGCACTTGCGCAGTGCGGATCCGCCGCCACCAGCGGCGCAGCGTCGCACCGGAGACTCCCACCAGCGCCGCCGCGATCGCCGCGCTCAAGCCCACCTCGCGCAGCTTCGCCGCCTCGTTCGCCTTGGCGCGCGCCGCACCGTCCGGGTCTTCGGGCTCATCGCCGCCGCCCTCGCCAGTCTTCTTCTTCCGCCGCACCGTCCGCACCTGGCCGCGCAGGATCCCTCCGGCGACGGTCATCAGCCGGTCGATGGTGTCCACCCTCTCCTGCAGGCGCAGGTTCTCCTTCTTCAGCCGCTCGTTCTCCTCCCGCAGCTTCCGCTCCACCTCCGGCATCGACTTCCGCCCCGGTTTCTTCGGCAAGAGCGCCTCCAGCACCCCAGCCGCCGCCCGGTTCAAGAGGTTGTGGCACTGCACCGTCGAGAGCTTCAGCTTCTCCGCCGCCTCGGTCGGCGTGAGCGCTCCAGTGAGCGCCTGCAGGATCGTCTCGTACAGCGCCCCGATCTCCTCGGGCATCTTCGGCTGGGTCGTGTACATCGCTCACCCCCGCTGCTCCAGCATCGCTGAGCGCGGTCTCGCCGGCCAGTTTGCGCGGCCAGCTCAGCGGGTGCTCGGATCGCTCGACGAGGTCGGTGAGTTTGTACCGTTGCCCGCTCTCCGCTCGCTCGAGAGCGGCGAAGCGCTCCTGCCATCTTTCGCCGAGCTCGGCCGCCCCAGCCAGCTCTTCATCGGGCCCGGTCGCAGCACCTTGCGGGTCATCGACAACAGCCTCTCCAGCCGCCGCTTGTCCGCCTCCAGCTCCTTCACCTTCTCCTCCAGCTGCAACAGCCTCGTGGTCGTCTCCGGTGGCCTCCCAGGTGAGGTCCCAGGCTCCATCGCCGTCAGGATCGCCTTCAGCGCCCGCTCCTCCAGCTGGTAGTAGTGTCCCCGCGAGATCTTCGCCTGCTCGATCGCGTCGGTCACCGGCTTCTGTCCGCTCAGCACTTCCAGGATCATCAGCGTGCGCCGCTGCGCGATCTC
>DATFTN010000274.1:0-1725 GCA_035261845.1 Myxococcales bacterium
GCGCGCTCTTCGACTGGCTTTGCGTCCATGGTCGGAATCCTCGGTCAAGAATCAGGGGTACACCGCGGAGCGAACAATCCCGCCTGAGCAAGCATCCCGATTCAAGTCGGACGTGGGTCGCGCTGACTTTCGTCGCGCTGACGTTTGTCCGAGAGCCGCAGCGATTCCGACCTTACTTGTCCTGCTGCTCCGCCGCGATGCGCAGGAGCTGCTTGCCGCGGTTCTCACCCTTGAAGAGCCGCAGGAGCGTCGCGGGAGCGTTCTCGAGCCCCTGCTGCACGTCGACGCGATCCTTGAAGCGGCCTTCCTTCATCCACCGCGCGATCGCAGCCGTGGCCTCGGCGGCGCGGGGCAGGTAGTCGAGGACGATGAAGCCCTCCATGCGCCCGCGCTGCACCAACAGATTCAGGTAGTTCTTCGGCCCGGGCGCCTGCGCGGCGTCGTTGTAGCGCGCGATCGCGCCGCAGAGCACCACCCGGCCGCGCAGCGCGAGCCGCGCCAGGGCCGCATCGAGGATCTCTCCCCCGACGTTGTCGAAGAAGACGTCGATGCCGGTCGGGCACAGCTCACGCAGCTTCTTGCCCACGTTCTCGGACTTGTAATCGACCGCGGCGTCGAAGCCGTAATCCTCAGTGAGCCAGCGGCACTTCTCCGCGCCGCCCGCGATCCCGATGGTGCGGCAACCCTGGATCTTCGCGATCTGGCCCACCGCCGACCCGGTCGCGCCCGCGGCCCCGGATACCACCACCGTCTCGCCCGCCTTGGGACGGCCGACCTCCAGGAGCCCGAAGTAGGCCGTGATGCCGGTGGCCCCCAGCGCGCTCATCGCCGTCTCGATCGGCACGCCCTCCGGCACCGGCGCCGGCGCGGAGGGAGTGCCGGGCCTTGCGCACGCGTAATCCTGCCAGCCGAAGAGCCCCTGCACGAGCTGGCCCGCCTTGAACTTCGGATGCCTCGACTCCACCACCGAGCCGACCGCGAACGCGCGCACCACCTCGCCGATCTTGACCGCGGGGAGGTACGTGTCGCCGGCGATCCACCCGCGCTGCGTCGGGTCGCAGGAGAGCCAGAGGTTCCGGACCAGCACCTCGCCTTCGGCCGGCGCGGGAACGGGTCCCGTAACCCACTGGAAGTCCGCCGGCTCGACCATGCCGGCCGGGCGCCGCGCGAGCAGCCACCGGCGGTTCGTCCGTTCCATCAGTCGAGCTCCGCCCTGGTGACGCTGACCGGGACGCCGCTGAAGGCCGCATTCCCCGAGAGCGCGTCGACGGACTGCTCGTCGGTGAGATCGTTCAGGCTCGCGCCGGCGTGGGCGGAAGCGACGCCCAGCGCCGCGCCCTGCCGCGTGTGTCCCCAGCCGTGGGGCAGGCTGACGACCCCGCGCGCGACGTCGGCCGTGACGCCCACGGGGACCTCGACGCTGCCCACGCGCGATTCCACCCGCGCCCGCGCTCCGGGACGCAGGCCCCGCTCCGCCGCGTCCTCCGGGTGCATGAGCAGCACGCACCCGGGCGGTCCCTTCACCAGGCGCTTCACGTACCGGGCCGCGTTGCGCACCGCCAGCGTGTAGAAGACCACGTCGTAATGGTCCCGCTCGAAGCCGAAGCTGGTCGGCAGGATCAGGTTCGCATGCCGCGTGGTCTCGTTGCGGTACAGGTCGATGGACACCATGTACTCGAGCGCCGAGAGCGCCCGCTCGAGGCGCGCGCCGTTCGGGGTCGAGAG
>DATFTN010000275.1:0-14590 GCA_035261845.1 Myxococcales bacterium
GCGACCACGATCAGGTTGTGCGGCTGGTCGAAGTTGAAGGCCCCCCACTCGACGTCGTTGCGCGGCAAGAGGTCGCTGTGGGAGAGCGTGTACGAGACCCATCCGTAGAAGCGCGCGGAGAGCTCGCGCCGCAGCAACACCTCGACGCCGTAGGAGCGCCCAAGGCCCTGGTTCAAGTAGAGCGGATTGGAGACCGTCCCGTCGGGCAGCGTCTCGGCTGGAACGCGCCCCGCCAGCGAGCTGCGGCGATCGTAGAACCCCTCGACCGAGACGCTCCATCCACCGCCGAATCGGTGGTCGGCGCCGAGGCCGACCTGAACGGATCGCTGGGGCAGGAGCGCCGGATTGCCCAGCGCCGGGTCGAGCTGGAAGGGGCTCGGCGCCTGGTGGTAGAGGCCCGCGTACGCCTTGAGCCCCGTCTCCGCGGTGAGCGCGTAGCGCACCCACAGGCGCGGGTCGAACGTGCCGTAGGTGTGCTCGCGCCAATGGAACTGATCGAAGCGGAGCCCCGGATGCAGCTCCCAGCGACCCAGCTTCAGCTCCGCGTCGGCGAACTCGCCCAGGTTTCCCAGTGGCTGGGTGTGCGAGATCTGCTGCTCCTGCGTGACCGTCGGGCCGAGCTGCCGGATCTCCAGGCTGGACTGGATGTCCGCGTCGACCACGTACCTGTCCCAGGAGACGTCGAGTCCCGCGCGCAGGGCGAGCCACGGCCGCGCCTCCCAGCGCGCGTCGGTGCGCAGCGCCAGCGTCCAGTCGAAAATGCGGCCGCTCTGGTTGAGGCCGAACGTGCCGCTGCCGGCGCCGGTCGCGTCGAAGGACTGGACCATGAGCCCGAAGAGCGGCGCCACCCGCAGCGTGACGCTGTCGGAGATCGCGTGGCGCCAGGTGAAGCGCAGCTGGTGGGCGCCGGTGTGCGAGTCCACGTCCAGCGGCTGGTTGCGCGAGCCGCCTTTCTGGATCAGCACCAGCGAGTCGTCGGTTCCGAAGGCGAACAGCGTCAGCTCGTCGCCGTTGAGCAGCTTGTGGTCGAGGCGGGCCTGGTAGTCCCAGAAGATCGGGGTGATGCTGGTGATGCCGTTCTTGGGATCGTTGGGGAGGAAGAGGGGCAGGAAGAAGTCGATGTAGCTGCGGCGCGCCGCGACGGCGATCTGGGTCCGTTCGCCGAGCGGCGCCTCCACGAAGCCGACCGACTGCAAGAGATCGACCGACACGCTGCCGTGGAAGCCCTGCGGATCGCCTTTCCGGGTGGCTACGTCGATCGCGCCGGTGAGGTTGCGCCCGTAGTAGGCCCCGTACCCGCCCGGGTAGAAGTCGATCCGATCGAGGAGCTGCTCGTTGATGACCGAGGGCCCACCGAGGAAGTGGTAGAGGATGGGGATCCGCTGCCCGTCGAGGTAGATGCCGGTGTCGGCCGGCGGCGTCCCGCGCACCAGGAGCGCGCCGCCCAGGTACGGAGCGCGGTTCATCCCGGGCAGGTCCTGGATCACGCGGATGGGGTCGTTGAGCGACCCGGGCACGTTGACCAGCTCCTCGTGCCGGAGCGTGTGGCGGGTGGGCGCGTTCTCGGGGCGCGAGCCTTCCACCACCGCGGAGTAGTCGCCCACCTCGGTCCGGCGCAGGTAGAGCGTGACCTCCGCCGAGCCCCGGGCCTCGAGGCGCGCCACGCGGCGCGACTCGGCGAATCCGGGAGCGGCCGCGCGCACCTCGACCTCGCCCGGCGGGAGCCGCAGCTCGAAATGGCCCTGCGGATCGGCGGCGACCTGCGCGCCGCCCGCGAACACGTCCGCGCCGGCGATCGGCCTGCGCGTGCCCGCCTCCAGCACCGTCCCCCGGAGGGTCGCGTCGTCCGCGCGCTCCGGCTCCGGCGCGACCTGCTTGCGCACGACGAAGTGGTAGACGTACCGGATCCGCACGGCCGCCGGCTTGCCGTCGATCTCCGCGGGGGAGAAGCGAAACGAGCGGATGGCCGCCACGGCCGCCGCGTCGAAATCGGGCGCCGCGGATCGCTCCACTACCACGCCGGCGACGCGGCCCTCGGCGTCGATCTCCACCAGGCAGCCGACGTCCGCCTCCTCGCCGCGCGCCAGGCGTTCCGGTGGATAGTCCGCCGGGTGGAACTCGATCAAAGCCGGCGCCCGGGTCAGCTCGGGGGCGCGATCCGGCGCGCGCGGCGGCGCCTCGCGCACGTTCTCGCCCGACTGCGCGAGCGCGAGCAGGAGCAGCGTGGCGACGGAGCCGTGCACAGGGCGCGAAAATCTCCGCCTCGGCAGAGGGTCGGGTCAAGGAAGCGCCGGAGTGACTTCCAACGCCACGTACCCGGCCACGCCGAGGGCGGAGCGGGCCCGATCGGCCGCGTCTTCCCAGGCGAGAACGATGGCGGAGTCGCCCCCTCCGGCGCCGCTCGGCTTTCCCGCCGCGCCTGCGGACGACGCGACGGCGCACGCGCGCGCCAGCTCCTGGGTCACGATCGGCGCCTGCGCCTCGTCGCCGAGCGCGCCCAGAGCGGCAGCGGCGCGCCGGACGGCGTCGAGTGCCCCGCCGCGGTCGCCGCGCTCGATCGCCTCGCGCAAAGCGGTCTCCTGGGCGGACAGCGCGCCGGCGTGATGCCGCCAGCGGCCGGGCCGCGCCCGAGCGAACGCCAGCACCTCGTCCACCAGGCGGCGCGTGTCGGCGGGCGTTCCGGTCCAGGCGAGCAGGAACCGGAGCCCGGGAGGAACCGCGATCTCGCGCGCCTCGAGCGGCGGGTGGACGAGCAGATCGCGCGCGCCGCGGCGGAGCGGATCGTCCACCCCGGCCCAGGCGTGCCTGGTCCGGACCTCGAGCAGGCCGCCCAGCGCGCAGGCCGCTACGTCAGCACCGCTGCCGCGGGCGCCCTGCTCGATCCAGTGCGCCGCCGCGGCCAGGCACATCGCCTCGCGCGGCGCGACCTCGCGCCGCTGCGCCGCGCAAGCGGCGCGCACGCCGAGCACCGACGCGGCGGCGCTGCCGCCAAGACCCAGCTTTCTTCCCTCGCGCACGAGGTCGTCCTGGAAGGCGAGCTCGAAACCGCGCGGCTCGCGGCCCTCCTCGGCGCACAGCCTGGCCGCGACCTCCACGGCGCGCGCGGCGAACCGCAGTTCGCCGGGGATCCCCGCCGACCAGCTGATGCCGCCGCGCGCCAGCTCTCCCTGTACCCACTGGCCGGCGGGGCGGCGCCGGAGCTCCACCGCGCGTCCGGGAAGCTCGCGGCGCGACGCGCGCAGCCGGAGATCCACCGCCAGCACCAGCGCTTGCTGCCCGCGCTCGAGGACCGAGTACTCCCCGGCCACGAAGGCCTTCCCCGGAACGGCCAGCTCAACGGGCGCGGGCATCGGGCCGCCGCTCGACCACGCGCGCTCCTCCAGCCGGGGCGCACACCAGCGCGTCGCGCACGCCCGGAACGGAGCGCAGCGCGGCTTCGATGCGCACGGCGTTCTCGGGCGCGCAGAGCGCGACCACGTGCGGGCCCGCGTCGATCGTCGCCCAGGCGGGCGTGCCCTGCTCGCGCATCCGCCGCAATGAATCCAGGCAGCCGACCGTGGCGGGCGCCCAATAGAGAAGCGGCGGATCCGCCGCGAGCGCGTTCGCGTGCATGCGTATCGCGTTGCGCTCGGCGAGCGCGCCAAGGCCCGGGAGATCTCTCGCACGCAAGAGCTCCAGCGCCTCGGGCAGGTCGCGGCGGCATTGCTCGATCCACGCCCGGTGATACGGCGAGGTCTCGCGCGACCGTTTCATCCCTTCCCGCGACCCGACTGATTTCGGCCCATCTCCGCAGAGGGCCACCACCAGGCGCAGCGGCAAGTGGTCCGGCGCAGCGACCTGCGCGGCGCCTTCGTCCTCCCAGACGGCCCATCCGCCGGGCACGCTGCGGGCCGCGGACCCGCTCCCCATCCGCGCCAGGGCGGACAGCTCGCGCTCGGTGCGCTGCTGGCTTGCGGCGGCGCAGGCGGCCACCGCCAGGGCGGCGAAACCGCTCGCGCTGGAGGCCAGCCCGGCGGCAGTGGGGAAGTCGTTGCGGGACTCGATCCGGGCGCGCGCGGCGATCCCGGCGGCGTCGAGCACCGCGCGCGCGCGCCGCAGCTCCGGGTCGGCGGCGGGCCGTCCGTCGATGCGCAGCGAGTCTTCCGCGGCGCCCAGCTCGACCGTGGTGGTCGTGACCAGCCTGTCCAGCGCGACGGAGAGCGAGCCCGCCTCGGGGAGGAGCAGCGCCTCGTCGCGCTTTCCCCAGTACTTCACCAGCGCGATGTTGGCGTGCGCGACGGCGGTGGCCTTCACGAAGCGATCTCCTCCGCGAACGCGCGCAGGCCGGCTCGCTCGGCCGCGCGCACCAGCTCCTGGGCGTGGGCCGCGTCGCGAGCCAGGCCGATCGCCGCCCCGCCGCCACCGGCGCCGGTCAGCTTGGCTCCCAGCGCTCCGGCGCCGCGCAGCGCCGCCACGGCTTCCTCCAGCTCGGGGCAGGAGACGCCCAGCGCGCCGAGCACCCCGTGCGCCGCGTCGAAACGGACGCCCAGGTCCTGCAAGTCTCCGCGCTCGAGCGCACTGGCCCCGCCGCGCGCCAGCTCGCCCAGGAAGGCCAGCATCGGGTCGTAGAGGTCGGGGCGCTCGGCCCGGCGGGCGGAAAGCGGCAGCACGGTCGAGCGGGTCCCGCGCACGACGCCCGTCACGACGATCGCGAGGTGCAGCGGCGTCCGGAGGGTGACGCGCTCCACCTCGGCCGGCTGGCCGCGGCGGAAGACGATCACTCCGCCCCGCGCGCAGACCGCCGGGTCGACGCCGGAAGGAGCGCCGTGGAACACGCGCTCGAGGCGCAGCGCGAGATCCTCTGCCCGTTCGATCGGGCAGTCCCACCCGGCGAGCTGCGCGAAGGCGCGCGCGAGCGCAACGCCCAGCGCGGCGGAGCTGCCCAGGCCTCCTCCGAGAGGCAGCTCGCTACGGACGCGGGCGCGGAAGCGAGGCGGAGCGCCCGCGGCGGCGGCGAGGTCGGAAGCGGCGCGGAGAAGCTCGGGAGGGGTGGGGAAAAGCGAGGTTGAGGTCGAGGGGGAGGGCGAGGGGAAGGTCGAGGGAGAGGTCGAGGGAAAGGTCGAGGTCGGGGTCGAGGTCGAGGGGAAGGCTGAGGGAGAGGGCGAGGTCGAGTTCGAGGTTGAGGTAGCCGGGGCGAGCAGCTCGATCGTCGGACCGGACGGGTCTTCCTCCACGTCCACGAACACGCGCCGGCCCAGGGCGGCGGCCAAGGCCGGGTGGCCGTACACGACTGCGTGCTCCCCCAGGAGCAGCACCTTTCCCGGGGCGAATGCCTTCACGGGGGAGGCTCCAGCTGGGCGATCCAGGAGGGCAGCGGCTCCAGCAGCACCGGGCGGGAGGCGCGCAGGGCTTGGACGTCGCGCGCCCCGACCAGAAGGCACGCCGCCCGGAGCGCGGCGATCGCGGCGCGCAGCTCCGAGCGCGCCGCTTCGATCCCGCCGCGCTGGTGCGCGCGGACGATGGGCAGCGCGAAACCGGCCAGGTCCGCTCCCAGCGCCAGCGAGCGGGCGGCGTCCAACCCGCTGCGCACTCCGCCGGAGGCGATCACGCGGACTCGCGGGCCTTTCTTCGGCGCCAGCACGCGCACCGCGGCTCCGACGCAGGCCGCTGTGGGAAGGCCCCAGTCGCTGAGCAGCTCGCCCAACGCGCCAGCCTCCGCCGTCTGGGCCCGCAGCTGCTCCACCCGCGTCCAGCTGGTGCCGCCGCTGCCGCTCACGTCGATCACCCGCACCTTGCGGGCGATCAGCTCGCGCACCACGTCGGGCCCGATCCCGCAGCCGGTCTCCTTCACGATCAGCCGGTCACCCAGCTCTTCGGCGAGGCGGCCGATGGCGTCGAGACAGCCGGTGAAGTCGCGGTCTCCCCCGTCCTGCACCAGCTCCTGGGCGGGGTTCAAGTGGATGGCGATGCCGTCGGCGCCGATCAACTCGATCAGCCGATGCGCCGCGTCGCGCCCGCGCTGCACCAGCTGCTGCGCGCCCAGGTTGGCGAACAGCCGCGCCGGCCGGGCCGGCCGGACGTCGAAGGTGGAAAGCAGCTCCGGCTGATCGAGCAGGACGCGCATCGAGCCCACGCCGAACGCGATGCCCTCTTCCTCGGCGATGCGGGCCAGGTCGCGGTTGATCTGGCCGGCCCGATCGGTCCCCCCGGTCATGCCCACTACCATCAAGGGCGCCCGCAGCCGCGCGCCCGACAGCTCCGCGGTCAGGTCCACGTCGGCGAGGCGCAACTCGGGCAGCGCGCGGTGCACCAGCCGCACGCAGCGGAAGAGGGGATCCGTTTCGGCCGGCTCCACCTCGTCGCGCAGCGCCAGATCGAGGTGCTGCGCCTTGCGCCGGCTCAGTTCGTCGTGCACCCCCGAGGGTCTAACACACCCCCGTCCCAGGCGTGGGACGCCGTACGCGAACTTCGCGCGCTTCGCGGTTTTCTCTTAGAACTGAGGAGAGATGTCAGTATTCAGGGACGAATCCGGACGGAGAGGCGCGGCGGTGCGGTTCGCCTCGGTCGCCGCGGGCGCTGCCGCGCTGGCCGCCGTGGGGACGTTCCTCGTCTCCGTCTTCCCCGCCCCGTGGACGCGCCGGGGCGAGGTGCTGCCCGAGGCGGCCCCCGCGGCCCGGCCCGCCGCGGGCCGCGCGCTCGAAGGACGGGCACGCGAAGCCGCCTATCGCCACGAGGAGGGGCGGCTGCGGTCGCTGCTGCAGCAGGCGCAAGCCGCCCAGCGCAGGCGGCGCGCCGGGCTTTCGGCCGCGCCGGTGCTGGCGGGCTTCGTGGTGAATTGGGACCCGGCGAGCTTGCGCTCCCTGCAGCAACACGCGGACCAGCTCACGCACGTGATGCCGGAGTGGATCCGCATCCAACCGGGAGGCGAGCTCTCGGTCGAGGAGGACCCGCGGGTCCTCCTCGCGGCGCAGCGCCTCGAGGTGGTGCCCACCGTGTCCAACTACGGGCCGGGAGGATTCTCGCCGCAGCTCGCGCAGGCGGTGCTCGCCACCGACGCCTCGCGCAAGAGCGCGGCGCAGCGGCTGGCCGGGATCTGCGAGGAGCGCGGCTACGCGGGGGTCAACGTCGACCTGGAGGAGCTGGGACCGCAGGGGTTCCAGCAGCTGGCGCTTTTGGTCGAAACCCTGTGGAGCGAGCTGCACCCGCGCGGCTTCCTGGTCACGGTGGACGTGCCCGCGGACCCGAAGGACGTCCCGGTCGAGCGGCTCGCGGCTTCCAGCGATTTCCTGGTCTTGATGGCCTACGACGAGCACTCTGCCGACGACAACCCTGGACCGATCGCCACGCCGGACTTCGTCGCCCGGAGCGCGGGCGAGTACTTGCGCCGCGCACCGGCGGAGAAGCTGGTGCTGGCCATCGGCGCCTACGGCTACGACTGGCCTCTCGACTCCGACGGCGACACGGCCCGGCCGGCGGAGGAGCTCTCCTACTCGCAAGCGCTGGGGCTGGCCCGCGAGAACGAGGCGCCGATGGAGTGGGACGCGCAGGCGCGCGGACCTTTCTTCGAGTACGAGGACGACGAGGCGCGCGAGAAGCACGCGGTCCGGTTCCTCGACGCGCCCGCCGACGCGGTGCAGCTCGAAGCGGTGGCGGCGCTGCGCCTGCGCGGGACGGCACTGTGGCGGCTCGGCGCCGAGGATCCGAAGCTCTTCGAGCTGTTCACCCGGCCGCCCGCCCCGGGCGCCTTCGATCCCGGGGCCGCGCGGCGGGGCATGGGCGGCGTCATCGCCAACGACCCGGACGACGTGCAGACGGAAGGCAGCGGCGAGCTGATCTCGCTCAAAGCGGCGCCGCAGCCGGGCCGGCGCGAAGTGACCTGGAGCGCGAGCGGCGTTCCCCGCGCCAGCTACCTGCAGTACCCGTCGGGCTGGATCCTGGAGCGCAAGGGCGGCAAGCCGCGGGGGCGGGTGACCCTCACCTTCGACGACGGACCCGACCCGGCCTGGACTCCGCGCATCCTGGACCTGCTCGCCCGCCGCGGCGTCCACGCCGCGTTCTTCGTCATCGGCGGCAATGCCCAGTCGCACCCCGACCTGGTGCGCCGCGAGTTCGCCGAGGGGCACACGGTGGGCAACCACACCTTCACCCATCCCGACCTCGCGCGCGTCTCCCCGCTGCGCATGGAAGTGGAGCTGAACGTCACCGAGAAGCTCCTGGAGTGGATCACCGGGCGGCACCCGCGCCTGTTCCGGCCGCCCTACCACTCCGACCAGGCGCTGGACGAAGCGCCCACCGCGCAGGTCATCGCCCGGGCCTCGGCGATGGGCTACTTCACCCTTGGCCAGGACATCGATCCGGAGGACTTCTCCCTGCGCGATCCGCAAGAGATCGCCCGGCGGGTGCTGGCCAAGGCGCGGGGCGGCAGCGTGATCCTGCTGCACGACGGAGGCGGGAACCGCCAGGCGACGGTCGACGCGCTGCCGCTCATCCTCGACGGCCTGGCCCAGCAGGGGATCCAGGTGGTGGGGCCGGAGGAGGCGGCCCAGATGCCCCGGGACGATCTGCTGCCCGCGGCGCCGCGCGCTCCGATCGCCACCCTCGTCTCCGGCGTGGACACGCTGGTGTTCGGGCTGCTGGCCGGCGTCGCGCGCCTCTTGGGACCCGCCTTCGGATTTGCCCTGGCGCTGCTCGGGCTGCGCGCGGTGATCCTGGCGGTCTGCGCGCCCCTGCAGGTGCGCCGCGCGAGGCGCAGGCGGCCGGCCCCGTTCGGCGGGACCGTCTCGGTGGTGGTCCCCGCGTACAACGAGGAGGCGGTGATCGCCCGCACCGTGGAGACGCTTCTCGAGCAGGAGCCGCCCGTCCTGGAGGTGGTCTGCGTCGACGACGGCTCCAAGGACGGCACCCTCGCCATCTTGCGCGAGAAGTTCGACGGCAACCGGCGCGTGCGCATCTTTTCCCAGCCGAACGGAGGGAAGTCGTCCGCGCTCAACCTCGGCTTTTCCGAGGCGCGCGGCGAGGTGGTGGTGGCGCTGGACAGCGACACGCTGTTCGCCAAGGACACCGTCGCCCACCTGACCGCCCCGTTCTCTGACCCTCGGGTAGGCGCCGTGGCCGGGAATGCGAAGGTCGGCAACCGGGTGAACCGGCTCACCCGCTGGCAAGCGCTGGAGTACGTCACTGCGCAGAACCTGGAGCGCCGCGCCTGGGACCTGGCCGGCGCGGTCCCGGTGGTGCCCGGAGCGGTGGGCGCCTGGCGGCGCGGCGCGGTGCTCTCGGAGGGCGGCTTCCACGAAGACACGCTGGCGGAGGACACCGACCTGACCCTGCGGCTGATCGCCCGGGGCTACCGGGTGGTCTATGCGGAGCACGCGCTCGCGTACACCGAGGCGCCGGAGACGGTCCGGGCGCTGCTCCGGCAGCGCTTCCGCTGGACGTACGGCGTCCTCCAGGCGTGCTGGAAGCACAAGTCGCGCTTCTTCCGTCCCGGCGGAGGCGTGCTGGGCCGGCTCATCCTTCCCGCGTTCGCCCTGTACCAGTTCGCGGTGCCGCTGGTGGCGCCGCTGGTCGACCTGCTCTTCGTCGCCGCGCTGGTGCGCGGAAACTCGCTCGCCACGGTCGGCTACTACCTGCTGTTCTTCGCGCTGGACCTGCTCCTCTCCGCAGCCGCCGTGCTCCTGGAAGGCGAGGACCCGGGCTTGCTCTTCGGGCTGTTCGTGCAGCGCGTGCTCTACCGGCAGCTGCTCTGGGTGGCGCTGGTCCGCTCGCTGTGGAACGCGCTCTCGGGATTCGCGGTCGGCTGGGGAAAGCTGGCGCGGACGGGGAGCGCGCAGGTCGCGCCGGCGCGCCGCTGAAGCGTTATGCTCCGGCCGAGATGAAGATCGCGCTCGCCCAGATCGACACCACGGTCGGCGCGTTCGCCGAGAACTCCGCGGCGATCCTGCGGCAGGCGCGCGAGGCGGCGGACGCGGGAGCGCAGCTGGTGGTGTTCCCGGAGCTGACCCTGTGCGGCTACCCGCCCAAGGACCTGCTCGCCCTGGGCGAGTTCGTGCAGCGACAGCTGGCCGCCCTCGATCAGCTCGCTGCCGACGCGGTGTTCGGGCGCATTCCCGCCCTGGTCGGGTTCGCCGAGCCGCACCGGGGCGAGGGCGCCGGGCTGTTCAACGCCTGCGCGCTGCTGCGGGACGGGAAGATCGCCGCGCTCGGGCGCAAGTCGCTCCTGCCCACCTACGACGTCTTCGACGAGGCGCGCTACTTCGATCCATCTCCGGAGGTGACCGTCGTCGAGGTGGCCGGCGTGCGGGTCGGGCTCTCCATCTGCGAGGACCTCTGGAACGACAAGATCTTCTGGCAGAAGCCCCGCTACGCGCGCGACCCGATGGAGGAGCTGGCCCGGCAGGGCACGCAGGTGCTGGTGAACCTCTCCGCCTCGCCCTACGCGCTGGGCAAGGCGCACGTCAGGCGCGAGATGGTGGCGGCGGCCTCGCGGCGCCACGGAATTCCCATCGCGCTGTGCAACCTGGTCGGCGGGAACGACTCGCTGGTGTTCGACGGGCGGTCGTTGGGAGTGTCCGCTCACGGAGAGATCCTGCTGGAGGCGCCGGGATTCGAGGAACGGCTCACCTTCGTGGAGCTGTCGCCGAAGCCGCTGCCCGCCGCCGCGCCGCGGAGCACGCCGCCGCTGGGGCGCGAGAAGCCGGGCCCCGGCTGCAAGGCCGATCACGTGCTCGCGCCCAAGCCGGACGCCGGCGCCCTCGCAGTCGTCTCCGCGTACGAGCTGGACCTCTCGGATGCCGGCTGCGCGGAGCTGGCCGCCGCGCTGACGCTGGGGATCCGCGACTACGCGCGCAAGACCGGCTTCCGCAGCGCGGTGCTCGGGCTGTCCGGCGGCGTCGACTCGGCGCTGACCGCAGTGCTCGCGGCGCGCGCGCTCGACCCCGCCCAGGTGACGGCCATCGCCATGCCCTCGCGCTACACCGCCTCGATGAGCAACGAAGACGCCGCCCTCCTTTCGGAACGGCTCGGGATCCGGTTTCACACCATCCCGATCGAGGCGATGTTCCGCGCGTACCTGTCTGCGCTCGAGCCCATCTTCCAAGGCCGCAAGCCCGACGTCACGGAGGAGAACCTGCAGGCCCGCATCCGCGGGACGCTGCTCATGGCGTACTCGAACAAGACGGGCGCCCTCCTCCTCTCCACCGGCAACAAGAGCGAGCTGGCCACCGGGTTCTCCACCCTCTACGGGGACATGGCGGGCGGTCTGGCTCCCATCGGCGACTTGAGCAAGACCGCGGTCTACGCGCTGGCGCGCTGGTTCAACGAGCAGGGGCGCGAGGTGATCCCGGAGAGGATCCTCACCCGTCCGCCCACCGCGGAGCTGCGGGAGAACCAGACCGACCAGGACACGCTGCCTCCGTACGACGAGCTCGACCGCGTGCTGCGCGGCCACGTCGAGGAGCACCTCGGCGTCGGAGAGCTGACCGAGCGGGGCATCCCCGAGGACCTGGCGCGGCGGGTGCTGAAGCTGGTCGTGATGAGCGAATACAAGCGCCGCCAGGCGGCCCCCGTCCTGCGAGTCACGGCGCGGGCATTCGGGGAGGGCTGGCGATTTCCCATCGCCCAGGCATACCGGCATTGACGCAATGCGTTGTCAGTGATCGGGAGAGCACTTCCCGGGTCCCTCGGGGGAGGAGAATGCGGTCGCAACCGGGGCGGTTCTCCCCAGCGGACGGTCCGACCGAGCGCTCCCCTCGGGCGCCCACTGGTGCGTTTCGCCCAGGCGGCGCATCCTGGGAGGCAACCGGGCAGACAGGTGCCCGGCGCGTGAATTGCTTCAGGGATCCGGGCGTCCAAGCAATGGAGCGGAGAATCGCCGCCATGTTGACTTCACGAAAGCTCCTTTCCGTGGTCGCGCTCGCGGCAGTGGGCGGTAGCAGCTGCCTCTACCAGCGCGAGGTCGTGCGCGAACCGCCTCCGGTCGTGCAGAGTGCGCCACCCCCGGGCGCGTCGCTTCCGCCTCCGCCGCCGCAAGATGATGCCGGACCGCCCGCTTCCGCGCAGGCCGAGGCCGACATTCCACCGCCGGGCACCGACGTCACCGACGATCGGGTCTTCTACGAGAACCTCGCTCCCTACGGGCACTGGGAATGGATCCCCGAGTACGGCCGGGTCTGGGTGCCCGCCGTCGCTCCGGGCTGGCGGCCGTACGTCTACGGGCGCTGGGAGCTGACCGATTGGGGCTGGACCTGGGTCTCCGACGACCCGTGGGCTTGGGCCGCCTACCACTACGGCTCCTGGGGCTACACGGTGGACATCGGTTGGTACTGGGTGCCCGGATTCGTCTGGGCGCCTGCCTGGGTCACCTGGCGTTGGGGCTTCGGTTACTGCGCCTGGGCGCCGATCGGCCCGCGGGGGTTCGTCGGCTGGGGCTTCGCGAGTCCGGCCTGGGTGGCGGTCCGCGCCGAGCACTTCACCCAGCCCATCCCGATCCACGTGATCGCCGTCCGGCAGACGGCACCCATCGTGCAGCGCGCGGCCGCCCTCCCCGGGCCGCGTGCGCTTCCCTCTCGTGGTTCTGCGTTCGGGCCGCCCGTGGCGCAGGTCGCCTCCGCGACCCGGCAGACGATCCGACCGGTGAGCGTCGGCAGCGTGGTCGGCCCCCGAGCTCAGCCGATGCGCAGCACACGGTTCACCCCCGCGGCGCCAGCGCGCGCCTCGGTTTCCCCGGCCCAGTCTCCCCGCGCGCAGTCGCCGATGTTGTCGCCGCGCGCCCAGCCCGCGGCGCCGGCCAGGACCGGCAGCTGGACGCGCAGCTGGTCGCAGCCTTCCGCGAGCCGCGCCCGGGTCGCCTCCAGCTGGGGCGGCGCGCGCGCCGGGTCCACCTCCCGCTGGGGCAGCGTTCCGTCCGGCGGCGCGCGAGGAACCGGAGGATCGGTCCGGGCGGCTCCGTCCGCACCGCGGACGTCCGCTGCTCCGCAAGGCGGAGGCGGCAGCCGGTCCGGCGGCGGAGCTCGCTCCGGCGGCGGTCACTCCGGCGGCGGTCACTCCGGCGGTCACGGGCGCCGCTAGAGCGCATCCGGCGATTGACGGCGGCGCGGTAGCGGCCGCATCGGCTAGGATGCGGGCATGCCGTCGCGGAAAGGCCGCGTGCTGCGCGCCACGTTCGGCTGCAATCCGAACTCCAGCTCGCTCGGCGTGGACGTGACGTTCCTCCTCTTCGGCGCGACCTTCGCCGGCGTGCTGGCCCTCCTGCTCGGAGCGCTCTTGCGGCGGCCCGGCGCCCGATGAAGCTCGAGCCGGTGCGCGCGCGCGCCGAGCGCTTCGGCGGCATCGTCGAGGTCGCCCGCCCGCGCGCGCTGCTCCACGTCGACCGGCAGATGATGCGGGAGCTGGGCCAGCCCGAATCGCCGCTGTGGGACTCGCCCGAGGGGATCGAAGCGCCCCTGGTCGCGCCGACCGAAGTCCACGTGGTGCTCTCCCGCCGGTGCGCAGCCGGGTGCAAGGGCTGTTATGTCGACGCGACTCCGCGCGGCGCGGCGCTCTCGCTCGAGGAGGCGCGCCGCATCCTCGACGAGCTCGCGGCGATGGGAGTCTTCCACGTCGCGCTGGGCGGCGGAGAGGCGCTGGAGCTCGACTACCTGTTCGAGGTCGCCGCCCACGCCCGGCAGGTCGGCATCACTCCGAACCTGACCACCAGCGGGCTGGGGCTGACGCAGGACCTGGTGGACCGGTGCCGCGTGTTCGGCCAGATCAACGTCAGCGTCGACGGCGTCGGCAAGGACTACCAGCGCGCCCGCGGGTTCGACGGCTTCGCCCGCGCGGAGCGCGCCTTGCGCCTGCTCCGCGCGGTGAAGGAGGAAGTGGGCGTCAACTGCGTGGTCAGCCGGAGCAGCTTCGAGGGCATTCCCAGCGTGGCCCGCCTGGTCCGCAAGCTGCGCCTGAACGAGCTGGAGCTGCTCCGCTTCAAGCCCGTGGGCCGCGGCGCGCGGCTCGACGAGGAGCTGACGCCCGAACAGGCGAGGCGCATCTACCCGCTCGCGCGGCGCCTGATGCTGCGCCACCGCATCCGGGTGAAGCTCGACTGCTCGTTCGCCCCGATGGTGTTCTGGCACCGGCCTTCCGCCCGCGCGGCCGCGTTCTGGGGAGTCCAGGGGTGCGTGGCGGGAGACGTCCTCGCCGCCGTCGCCCCCGAGGGGCACTTGATGGGCTGCTCCTTCGCCGGCCCTGCCGAGGCGGATGCGCGCGTGCCAGGCGCGATCCGGGCGGCCTGGCCGGAAGGGTTCTCCTCCTTCCGCGGCTTCGTGCACAGCGCTCCAGAGCCCTGCGCGAGCTGCGAGTACCTGCGCTTATGCCGGGGCGGCTGCCGCGCGGTGGCCGGCGCGCACGGAGCGTTCTCGGCTCCGGACCCTGGGTGCCCGCGCGTGCAGGAATGGAGCGCCCGGAGCCCGGATGCCGCCGTCCGCCACGCCGCGGGCTCCTTCGCGCTTCCGGTGGTGCGCGGGTGACCGTGCTGTTCGAGGGCGCTGCGCGCGCGCTGCTCATCGTCCATGCCGTGCTGGGCTTCACGGCAGTCTTCGCGACCACCCATCACGCAGTCTCGGCGTTCCTGGCCGCC
>DATFTN010000276.1:0-15784 GCA_035261845.1 Myxococcales bacterium
GCGCGAGCTGCCGCGTTGGGCCGCTTCGGCCGCCCCGGTCCTCTTCGCCGTGTTCCTGGTGGTGTTCGCCGTCTACCGCCTCGCGCTGGTCCGGGCGAAGAAATATCCGGCCGCGATGGGACTCTTCCAGATCGGCCTGGGCGCCCTGGTCTGGGTGCTGCTCCTGCCGGGGACGCGCCAGGGAATCGGGCGCGAGCAGGGGGACGACGTGCAGGTGCTCTTGCGCTCTTCCGATCCCCGGGTGCGCGCGCTGGCAGCCGAAGTGGCCGGCTACCGGGCCGCCGCGCAGTACGCCGCCGACCTGGTGGATCGGCTCGACGACAGCGAGCCGGCCGTGCGATCCGCGGCGCACGCTGCGCTGGTCCGCATCGTCGGGCAGGACGCCACGCCCGGCGGGGAGGGCCCCGCCGCGCAGCGGAGATGGCGCGAAGTGCTGCGGGCGCGCGGCCTTTTGCGCTGAGGCTTGACTGCGCCGGGCGTCGCGGTATCTTCGCCCTTGCGAGATTGAGAATCAATTTCATTTTCGACCATGACCCAGCGCGTTTCCAGCCAGGGCAGCCGCGGACGTAAAGGGGAGCCGCCCGCTTCCCCCACCAGCGCCGCGCGCGAGCGGCTCTCGCGCTGGATCGCAGAGCGGGGGCTCAAGGCCACCCGGCAGCGGGACCTGATCGTCGACACCTTCTTCTCCTCCAGCGGGCACCTCAGCGTGGACGAGCTGCTCGGCAAGGTGCAGGCGCGCGACGAGAACATCGGCGCGGCCACGGTCTACCGGACCATGAAGATCCTCACCGACTCGGGCCTGGCCAGCGCGCGCCACTTCGACGACGGGCAGACGCGCTACGAGGCCGCCATCGGCCGGCATCACCACGACCACCTGATCTGCACCAGCTGCCACCAGATCATCGAGTTCGAGAACGAGCGCATCGAGGAGCTGCAGGACATGGTCGCCCGCCACCACGGCTTCCAGGTGACGAGGCACAAGCTGGAGCTGTACGGCCTCTGCAAGGACTGCCAGGGCCGGCGCTGACAACCTTACACTGCGGAGGAGGGACGAGATGGGGACGCGGCACGGTCGGCAACTGAGAATGAGAATCACAATCGGTATCACAGCGGCGCTGCTCGCCGCGGCGGCGGAGCAGGCGCGCGCCGACCGGCGCACGATGATCCGCGCGTACGAGTTCCAGACCCAGCCGAAGGGGAATCTGGAATTGGAGCTGTGGAACGACATCCAAGCCCCGCGCAGCGCCTTCGCCGATTCGATCGTCGTCACCAGGGTGGAGCTCGAGTACGGCATCACCGACCGGTTGGACACGGCGCTCTACCACGTGTTCGAGCAGGGCGGTCCGTCCGCCGAAGCGCAGCCCTTCCATTTCGAGTCCTGGCGGCTGGAGTCGCGCTACCGGCTGGCGGAGAAGGGCGAGTGGCCCGTGGACGTGATGATCTACGGCGAGATCGAACGGCCGGCGGACTTCAACCAGCCGTTCGAAGTCGAGGAAAAGCTGATCCTGGAGAAGGACTTCGGCCGCTTCGCCCTGGTGGCCAACCTGGTGGGGGAGCAGCACCTCTTCCGCGCGGACCTGGGCCGTACTTGGGAGGTGGACTTCGGCGCGCGCTACGAGTTCATCCCCCAGGTCCGGGTGGCCGCGGAGTTCTGGACCACGCATGAGTTCGTCGGACCGGACGTGTCGCGGAACTACTACCTGGGTCCCTCCATCAGCGTCGCGACCCAGAAGCTGTGGCTGCAGATCGGAGCGGGCTTCGGCCTCGACTCCGCCCAGGACCAGCACGTGCAGATCCGGTCCGTGCTGGGGTTCAACCTGTGATGCGGGCGGCGGCGGCGCTCTTGTTGCTCTGCGCTGCCGCCTGCGGCGGCTCGCAGACGCGGGGACCCATGTCCGACGGCCGCCGCATGTACCTGTCGAAATGCACGGCCTGCCACTCGGAGTACGCCCCGTCGACGTACACGCCGGAACAGTGGCAGACCGCGCTCGACGAGATGGAGAAGATGAAGCGCATCCACCTGAGCCCCGAGGAGCGCGCGCTCATCCTCTCCTACCTCAGCGGCGGCCGCTGACGCTGGACCATCACGAGCGTGGTGTCCGATACCCCTTGCCAGGTTGCCCTTCGTTCAGGTATTCTAATCTGGCCTGCGGCCTGAGGGGGCGCCCTTGTCGAACCAGCCGACGAGCCGGCCGGAGCCGGAGGCGCTGCATCGATCGATGATGCAGGCGTCTCGAGAGGCCGCCGCGCTCGACGCCAAGGTGGAGGAGGAGCGCCGCCGGGTCGGGCTTGCGCCGTTCCTGCAGCCGTGGCGCGACGCGTCAGCCCGCCTGCGGGCCATGTTCGGGACGGGGCGAGCCGATCTGGAGCGCCACGGAACCGCGCCCGAGCGCCTGCAGCGGATCGACCGGCGGCTTCAGGACCTGCATCGCCGCCTCGCGGCATTCGACCTCGGGGCCGACCTCGACGAGTGCGCCGGCTCCTGGGGCCACCTGGCCCAGGAGATCGCGGCGCTCTCCGGTCCCCGCCGCCAGGAGCTGCTGAGCTTGCTGTCCAGCCGCAAAGACGGCATCGACCGCGCCACCGCCGAGCTCTCCAAGGCCCGCAACGCCGGGGGCGTGCATCCCGATCAGCGCGCACGGCTCCGGGCGGCGGAGGAGGAGCGCGATCGCGCCCGCGAACGCCAGGCGCGCCTCCGCGACGACTACCTGCGCGCCGTGCACGGACGCGCGACACCCCACCCGTCCGGGGCGGTCGCCCCGATCGTGGTGACGCTGCCCGAGCTGCTCGCGCCCCGGCGCCTGCTGCGCTCGGGGTCCCCCCGCCTGGATGCGGTAATCGAGCGCGATCGCCACCTGCGCGTCGGGGTGGTCCAGCGGTTCGAGAAGACGCTCGGCAACCTCGCCACCGCCGGACATCGCACGCTGACGGATCCGCGCGCCGGCGAGCTGCGCGGTCACCTGGCGCGCATGGACGGGATCCTGGCCCGTCTCAAGGGGAAGCGGAGCGCCTCGGAGCTGTCGGACGGGGTGCGCGAAGTCGGCGGGCTGCTCGCGCAGATGGGAGATCTGGCGGCGGCCGGCGGGAGCGCCGCCTCGCTCCGGCCTTTCCCGGCGCTGCTCGAGGAGCGCCGAGCGGCGCTGGCGCGCCTGGCGGGCGAGGCGCAGAAGGCAGCCGGTGCCCGGGCGCTGCACCAGCGCGGCGCGCTTCCCCAGCCCTCGGCCGTCGCGCTGGGCGAGAAGCAGCTCCAAACCCTGCGGAAGTTGCACCCCGGGATCGAAAGGCTGCTCCGCGACGCTTCGGCGAGCCAGCTCGCCGGCGAGCTGCACCGTGCGGAAGGGCGTTCCCCCCTGGAGCTCGCCCACGGCCTCGGCTCGCAGGCGATCGCGGCAGTCCGTCCGGGGATCGCGGGCCCCCACCTGGGCGGCTTCGGCGCCGCGCACCGCGGAGGACTCGGGGCGCTGGGCGAGCACGGCGCGATCGGCCGCGCGCTGGCTGGTCGGTCCGCCGCGGATCGGGTGGGGGCGCCGGCCAGCGAGCTGCACGAGCTGCTCGGCTCCCTGAAGAGGGCGCCCCGCGGCTCGCCGCTCCATCAGATCGCGGTCCACGAGGAGGATCGCCGGAGGCAGATCGCGGACCGGGCCAAGGCGCGGCTCCACGGGCGCGGGCACGCGCATGGCGCCGCACAGGCCCTCGGCGAGGTGTTCCACTCGCACGGCCGCGGAGACTTCGCCGCCCACGTCGCGCCGGGTGGGGCGCTCTATCACCTTCTGCAGGGAGCGCAGCGGTCGCAAGGGCTTCCGGTTCCGCACCTCGCCTCGCACTTCCTGCAATCGCGGGGCGCGCAGCCGCTCGCGGGGACGATGCAGCTCTTCGGCCGGCTGCGTGCGGAGGGATCCCGCCCGCACTTCGGCCTCTTCAGCCGGCTGAAGAACGCGGCGGGCGACGCGTTCCACAAGGCGACCAGCGCGGTCGCGCACACGGCCGCCGACGTTGCGCGCACGGCGGGGGGGCTGGGGCAAGCGGCCGGCGGGGCCGTGCGGAGCGGAATCAGCGACCTCGGGCACCAGGCGTGGAATGCCGGCCAGCGCGTCTCCACCGCAGTGCACGCGGCGGCGGCCGGCGTCGGCCATGGTGTATCGCGCGCGGTCGCCGGAGCGCGGCGCCTGTCGAGCGCTGTCGAGCAGGGAGCGCAATGGGCCGGCGACAAGGCAGTCGGGCTGGCCCGGGCCGCGCGCGGCGCCGCCTCCCGGGTCACGCACACCGTCGGAGACCTCGCGCAAGCAGGCTTCCATCGGGCGACGGAGCTGGGCGCCGCCGTCTTGCACGGGACCGGGGACGCGGCGAAACGGGCGTTCGGGTTCGCCAGGGGCGCGGTCCACACCGGTCTCGATGCCCTGCACCGCACCGGGGTCGCCGGCGGCATCGGCAAGGGCCTGCGCTTCGGACTCTCGATGTTGAAGACCGCGGCCAGCTACTCGCCGGTCGGCCTCGCCGTGCAGGGATTCCGCAAGGCGGGCGGGCTGCAGGGAATCTGGGAGAAGACGAAACACACCGCCGGCGCGGCCTGGCAAGGCGTGCAGAAGGCCTACCAGGCGACGGCGGGGTTCCTGCAGAGCCCCGCCGGGCAGCTGCTGGTCACAGGCCTGTCGCTGGCGGCGACCTTCATCCCCGGCGGCGTGGTGGTGAAGAGCATTGTCGGCGGCGTGATCGGCGGCATCCAGGCGATCAGCGAGGGCAAGGATTTCAAGCACGTGCTGCTCGCGGCCGGCACGGGCGCGCTGACGGGTGCGCTTCCGTTCCTCAAGCTCGGGCCTCTCGCGGGAGTGGGCATCGGCGCATTGACCGGCGCGGCCAGCGCGCTGGCGAGCGGGGGCAGCCTCAAGGACGCGCTGAAGGGCGCGGCGGGCGGCGGTCTCGACTCGTTCGACCCGGGTGCCCTGAAGGCGCTGGGGCGGATCAAGGGGCTCAAAGCCGCGCAGAAGATCCTGCAGGGCAAGCAGCTCTCCAAGATGGAGAAGCTGGCGGTCGAGCGCAGCCACCTGAAGGGGCCGCTGGGTGGGCTGGAGAAGCTCTATTCGAAGGGAGTGAAGGGCGGCATCCTCCTCTCCGGCAAGGCGGCCAAGGCGCAGGGCTACCTCGACAAGGCGCTGGCGACGGGCGACCGGCTGGAGGGCGGGCTGTCCCTGATCCACCAGCTCGCGCCGGAAGTCGCGGACGCGGCGGGAGACAACGCGCTCGGTCGTCTGATCGCCCAGGCGGGCGGCTACGCAGGCGAAGGCGACCAGAGGCTGAAGAAGGCGCTCGACATGGGGCACGGTGCCAGCGGCGCGCTGCAGCGTTACCGCGGCCACGTGGACAAGGGACTGGGCTATGCCGGGGTGAAGGACCCGCAGAAAGCCTACGGCAGGATGATGGCCCGGAAGGATGCGCGCGCGGGCAAGCGGGAGGGGATCGAGGCGGTTGCCCGGGACAAGCTGGAGCGGCACCGGCTGCGCCACCCGGAGCTGCACGAGGACGTCGGGGCGCATCGGCCGGTCCTGCTCGAAGAGCTCGGGCGCAAGCCGCGCCACCACGAGCCGCGCACTCCGCTGGAGAAAGCGCTCGCGCGCGGCAAGGCGCTCGAGAGGCAGGGCCGGGAGGTCGTCCAGGGCGTCCACGACGGCCTGCAGAAGGTGCAAGGCACGGTCGGCAAAGGGCTCGAGTACGCCGGCCGCATGCAAGGCGGTCTGGAGAAAGCCGCCGCGCTCGCCCGCCAGGGCGCGGGGGTGGTCGGCGAGCACAGCGAGCTGGGAGCGTACCTGTCGCACCTGGCCGATCGAGCCGACCAGGCGCACGGATACCTCGAGCAGGGCACCGGGTTCGCCCGAGATTTCAACGAACGGGTAGGAAAGGTCGGGGGCGGCCTCGAGCTCATCCCCAGCGTGCGTCCCGAGGGCGCCCGCAAGAAGAAGCGCAAGAGGATCGGTGACGCGCCCCAAGCCGAGCACCTCCAGCGCGCCGCCCAGGCGGAGCACGCCGAGGCCCATCCGGAATCCGACGAGGAACGCTCCAGGCGGCACAAGCAAGCCTGGGACGCCATCGCCTCCGTCTCTTCGCGGGTGCAACGATTCGAGCTCGAGTCCTCCCGGCGTCTGCGCGCGGCGCACGAGCTGGGCGCCAAGGAGCAGACCGGTCAGGCGCTCCAGGAGTTGATGGCCCTGGGCGGCCAGGTGGACGAGATCAAGAGACGCATCGAGGAGGCCAAGCGGCTCGCCCGGGGCAACGAGAAGTACGAGAAGGAGATCGCCTTCTACGAAGAGTGGCAGCAGAAGGCGCGCGCGAAGGTGCACGCGGCCATCGCCGGCGGGAAGGACCTCGGCAAGCACGTCGCCGACCGCGGAGCGCGCGAGTTCCTCGGCGACGGGACGCAGGATCGGCTGATCGACGAGAGCATCGCCAAGCTGGAGAAGGCGCTGCACCCGGCCCCGGCACCCAGGCCGTCGCAAAAGGACAAGGGGCACGACAAGCTGCACGGCGCGCTGCAGCTGGAGGAGCGGGGCAAGAAAGGGCTGCACCAGGGGCGGCAGCTGCTGGAGGAGGCGCTGCACCTGGGCGCGCAGCGCCACGTGGAGAAGGGCCACCAGGAGCACGCCCGCGGCGACGGGCGCGAACATGCGCACGAGCTGTCCCGCGCCCCGATCGATGCGGGTCCCGACGGAGCGCAGGCCGCGCCGCAGTCGGAACCACAGGCGGCGGTGGAGGCGGCGGCGCAAGCCGTGGCGCACTTCGGCGGCGCGGTGGACGGCGCGATCAAGGCGGTGCAGAGGCTGCTCGAGCGCGGCCGGAGCGCCGAGGCGGAAGAGCGCATCCGGTCCGTGCAGGAGTTGGGCGATCACGCGGCGGCGGCGGTGAAGGACGCGGCGCAAGCCGCCTTTAAGGATCCTGCACTCACCGCCAGGGCGGCGAAGCTGCGCGACCATCTTCAAGACTTGCGGGCGCACTTCCGCCAGCTCGTCTCCGGCTTGAAAGGCCTCGATTCGAAGCACGCCGACCTCGAGGGCGCTGAGCCAGGCCGGCGGGACGGCCAACCGCGCCGCCAGCCCGCCGGGCGCGGCGGCCGGCGGCCGCAGGGAGACATGGTCGACGAGGTGCTCCGCGGAATCGACGACGGGCGCATCTTCGTCGATCGCGGCGCGCACCGGGGCGAGCGCCCGGATCGCGATCACCAGGAAGTCGACTCCGCGGCGATCGACACCTGGATCGGGTCGGGCGAGGGCGTGAAGCTATTCTCGGAGGTGTTCGGAGCGTTCTTGCCGGTCGAGGAAGATGGCCGGCGCGGGGGAAGTCAGAAGCGGCGCGGCGGGCGTGGCGCGCGCGACGGGCACAAAGGCCACGGCGGCCACAAAGGGGACGGCGGACACCCGGCGGACGACCAGCGCGAGCACCCGGAGCCAGGGCGGGGCAAGGGTGGGTTCTTCGCCAGCATGTTCGAGAAGGCGGAGGACTTCGCCGAGAGCGTCGCGCACGCGGCGCACGCCGGCGCGGGCGTGCTCGGGAAGGCGATGCACCACGCCGAAATGGGCCTGCACGGCCTGAACGTGGTCGAGCACGCCGCCGAGAAGGTGCATGGCCTCGCCGGGAAGGCCGAGGCGTTCCTCTACCGCATGCATCTCGGCTCGGCGGCGGGGTTCGCGCACCAGGTGGGCGAGGCGGCGGGCTGGGTGGACGCGCGGGCGGAGGAGGCGCACGGCGGGGTGAAGACGGCGGACGAATACCTCGGGGAAGGCAAGCACGACCTGGAGGTGGTCGAGTCGGCCGGCCAGCGGACGGCGAACGTCGCGCGCCGGGCGCGCAAGGGTCGTTTCGGCGATGTGCTGAACGTATTCCGCGCGGCGGCCGGCGGCGACGGGATCGACGGCAAGCTGCGACCCGAGCAGGTCCGGCTCGGCTCCGGCTTCGACGAGCCGCGCCGCCTCGACGCGCTCACCCAAGCGCGGATGGAGCAGTTCCTCGGGGGCGACTTCACCGGGGTGCGCCTGCACGTCGGGCCGGGCGCGGCGCAGATCACCAACCGCTACGCGGCCGAGGCCGTGACCGTCAAGGACCACATCTTCTTCGCCCCCGGCAAGTTCAACCCGGACACCGTGGAAGGGCAGAAGCTGCTCGCCCACGAGCTGACGCACGTCCTGCAGAAGGGCCGCAAGAACCTGGACGTGCGCACGGCGGAGACCGAGGCGCTGCACGCGGAGCACAGCTACGGGACGGCGCCGGCGATGGAGCCGCTCAACCTGAGCCGCCCGGCGCCCGACTTCAGGTTGCCCGACGGCGAGGGCGCGCCGGGCTCCGACGGCATCCACACCGCCAAGCGCACCCGCAGCCGTGGCCAGGACGCCGGCTCCCGCGACGAAGTTCCCGACGGCGAGGAATTCCTCGAGAAGGTCTCCGGCCGCGTCTACGAGCTCCTCATGGACGAGCTGGAACAATCCTTCGAATCCCGCTAACCCCCCCTCTCACGCCCAGTCGTGAACTAGAGCGTTTCACGCAGAGGGCGCAGAGGAAGGGGAGGGCGCGGAGTTGGTTTTTCAGAAAAACCGAATCTCTGCGCTCTCCTTATCCTCCGCGCCCTCTGCGTGAAACGTTTGTAGTCGCGATCGCGGCGGGTGGGTCGGTGTGGGGTGGTGGTTTTCTTGCTGGGTAGGGACGTGCGTGGAACGCTCCGCGCCGATGGACTTCTGGGCGCGCAGCAACAGGCCGCGGGTGGTGGTGGCGGGGGCCGCGGCGGCGTCGCTGGTCATCGCGGCGGCGGCCCTGGCCGACCCGCACGGCGTGCCTTTGTTGAGGCGCCTCGGCCAGGACATCGCCCGGCAAGAGGCGGCGAACCAGGCTTTGCGCGAGGAGAACTCCCGCCTGCATCGGCGGGTCCGGGCGCTCTCCGTTCCGATGGACCCGCGCGTCCTGGAGAAGGAAGCGCGGGAGCAGCTCGGCTTCGTCCGTCCCGACGAGGTGCTGGTCAAGTTCGAGTGAGGGGCGCGCATGGCGGAGCACTGGACCAGGCGGGCGCGACGTTGGGCAGGCAAGGCTGCCATGCCCGCCGCGATCCTGGGGCTCGCCGTCCTGCTGATGCGCGGCGCGTTCGCGCAGTTCGCCTGGCCGGGTCCGGCGCAGGTCGCCCCCTGGGCGCTGCTGGTGGCCGCCGGCGTACGGGCGGCGCTGCGCCAGGCGAGGCGGAAGCTGAGCGGCGTTCGGGCACCCGCGCAGTGGACCGTGGAATCCTGCGCGCTGTCCGCAGTCGGCGCGCTGGCGCTGGCGCAGCTGGGTGGGGGGCTGACCAGCCCGTTGTACCCGCTGGTGTACCTGCTGGCCGCCGGCTACGCGCTCGCGCTCCCGCTGCGCTTCGCGCTGCCCGCGCTGGGCTGGCTCCTGGGGCTCGACGCCGGTCTCTTCTTCGCCGAGGGTGCGCTCCCCGCGAGGTGGCCGCTCCTCGCCATGCACGCCGCTTTCACCGCGGTCTTCGCCACGCTCTACCACGGCGTCCTCGCGACGCGCCTGCGAGCCGCCCGGACCGCCGAGGAGGAAGCCGTCCGGCGTCGCGTGGCGGACGCCGAGCGCAGCGCGCGAGAGTTCCGCCTCATCGCCACGGCCGAGGCCGACCCGGAGCGGCAGCTCCTGGCCGCCGTGTCGGAGATCGAGGAGTCCGTCCGGGGCGCGCTCTCGGTCGCGGCGGCCGCGCTGCAGCCGCACACGGTCGCCGTCTTCCTGCTCTCCCCCGACGGCGGCACGGTGCGGCTCCACGACTCGATCTCCCGCGGCGACCGGCTCTTCCGCGGGCCGCTGCCCATCCGCGAGGGCGCCCTGGGCGCGGTGCTCGCGGCAGGCAGGCCGGTCCTGTTGCAGGGCGACGGCCCCGCGCTGTCGCACTACGACGGCCCGGCGCCGGCGCACTCCTTCTGCGGGGTGCCGCTGCGCGACCGGCACGAGCACGTCCTCGGCGCGCTGGTGGCCGACCGGGAATCGCCCTTCGGCCCTGCCGACGAGCAGGTGCTGACGTCGCTCGCCGGCGAGGTGGTGCGCGCGATGGAAGGGGAGCGCCTTCTCGCCGCGGTGCGCGGCGAGAAGGAGGAGAAGGCCCGCTTCTTCCGCGCCCTGGAGGAGCTGAACCGCACCACCACCCTGGCGCAGGCGGCGGAGTGCGCCGTGGCGCAGGCGCGGGAGATGGGCGGGCTCGACCTGTGCGCGGTCACGCTGGTGGAGGAGCCGGCCCGCGCCGGAGCGCGGCCGCGCCACCGCGTGCAGGCGGTCGCTGGAGACGGATCGGGTCCGCTCTCGGGCCTGACTTTCGCCGACAACGCCGGCCTGGTCGCCAACGTGGTCCGGCTGGGAGCTCCGCTTCCTGGACGCGAGCTGCAGGCCATGGAGCGCCTGGTGATCTTCGACTCGTCCACCGCGGTCCGCGGGCTCGGGGCGCTGAAGATCTTCCCCTTGCGCGCCGGCGAGTCCACCGTAGGTGCGATGGTGTGCGGCACCCGGCGCCGCGACGGGCTGCCCGATCCGGCGCAGGCGGCCCTCTCGATGTTGTCCCTGCAGGCCGCGGCGGCGCTGGTGCGCACCCGCCTGTACGAGGAGGCCGAGCGGCTCGCCACCACCGACGGGCTCACGGGCCTGCTCAACCGCCGCACCCTGGCCACCCAGCTGGTCGCGCGCGTCCGCGAGGCGCAGCGCTACCGCCGCCCGCTCTCGCTGCTCCTCATCGACGTCGATCATTTCAAGAAGGTCAACGACACCCACGGACACCCGGCGGGCGACGCCGTGCTCCGCGGGGTGGCTGCGGTGGCGCGCGCGCAGGCGCGCGAGACCGACCTGGTGGCGCGTTACGGCGGCGAGGAGCTGGCCGTGGTCCTGCCGGAGACGGACGCGGCGGGCGCGCGGGCCATCGCGGAGCGGCTCCGGGCGGCGGTGGAAAGCACGGCGCACGCCAGCGACCAGGGCGCGCTGCGGGTCACCGTCAGCGTGGGCGTCGCCACCTGGCCGGGCGGTGGACAGAACGGGGACGAGCTGCTCACCACCGCCGACCGGGCGCTGTACCGGGCCAAGCAGACCGGGCGGAATCGGGTCGAGTCCGGCCCCGGAAAGGCAGCGGCTTGAGGACGATTTCGGGCTTCGTTTCCGGACCCTCCCGATCTACGCTCCGTGGCAAGGGTCGAGCCGCCCGGGAGTCCTCGTTGCGAAAGAACTACGTCCTCGACACCAACGTCCTGCTCCACGACCCCAGCGCCCTGTACAAGTTCAAGGACAACAACGTCATCGTCCCCATCTACGTGGTGGAGGAGATCGACAAGTTCAAGCGCGACCTCTCCGAGCTGGGGCGCAACGCGCGGCAGGTCTCCCGCGACCTCGATGCCTTCCGGTCCGAAGGCGGCTCCCTCACCGAGGGCGTCCCGCTCGAGGGCGGCGGCACCCTGAGAGTGCTCTTCACCCAGAAGGAGCTGCCCCGCGAGCTGATGAACGGCCACCTGGCCGACAACCGCATCCTGGCGCTGGCCTCGGACATCAAGGAGCGCGAGCCCAATCTACGTTGCGTGTTCGTCAGCAAGGACGTGAACCTCCGCATCCGCGCCGACGCGCTGGGGCTTCCCAGCGAGGATTATCGAAACGACAAAATCGAAAATCCTGAAGTCTACATGGGTGTCCGGGAAGTGGAGACCTCGCGCGCCGAGATCGATTCCTTCTACGCCCACGGCGAGCTGCCGGTGCCGGAGCCGATCGCCGGCACCGTCTGCCCCAACGAGTTCGCGCTGCTCAAGGACCGCGACGCCGTCAGCCACACCGCGCTGGCCAAGTACCACGCGGGGAAGGGGAAGTTCGTTCCGCTGCTGAAGTCCCTCAAGGAGGGCGCTTGGGGACTGCGGCCGCGCAACAAGGAGCAGAGCTTCGCCCTGGACCTCCTCCTGAACGACGAGATCAAGCTGGTCACCATGGTGGGCAAGGCGGGCACCGGCAAGACCCTGCTCGCCATCGCCGCCGGGCTGCAGAAGACGATGGAGGAGCAGGTCTTCCAGAAGATGCTGGTGTCCCGCCCGGTGTTTCCCCTGGGCAAGGACATCGGCTACCTGCCCGGCAGCGTGGAGGAGAAGCTCAACCCCTGGATGCAGCCCATCTACGACAACGTCGAGTTCCTGATGGGGCTGTCGCGCGCCGACAAGAAGGCCGGCCGCAGCTACAAGGAGCTGCTCGACCTGGGGCTCATTGCCATCGAGCCGCTGACCTACATCCGGGGCCGCAGCATCCCGAACCAGTACATCGTCGTGGACGAGGCGCAGAACCTCACGCCGCACGAGGTGAAGACCATCATCACCCGGGTGGGCGACAACACCAAGATCGTGCTGACCGGCGATCCCTACCAGATCGACAATCCCTACGTGGACTCCACCAACAACGGGCTCATCCACGTGGTCAACAAGTTCCGCAGCGAGCGCCTGGCGGGGCACATCACCCTGACCAAGGGCGAACGCAGCGCCCTCGCCGAGCTCGCCTCCAACGTCTTGTGAGGTGCGTGCTGCGGAGCCTCTGGCTCGTCGCGTCCCTTTTCCCTGCAGCTGTTCAGCGTCGGAATGACGCGGGGGAACGAGTACGCGCCCTGGATCCTCAGCGTTTCGCTCCCGCTCGGCGCGCTGCTCTTCTTCGGTCTACGGCGGAACCTGATGCAGCAGCAGCCGGCCCCGCCCCCTCCGGGCCAACCACCGGTATAGAGTCCGCGTGTGCGTCTCCGTTTGCTTTTCGGCGGACGCAAAGCGCAGCTGGTCGCTGTGCTGGACGGCACGAGGCTGCTTTGTTCGAGGCACCGCTTCGGGGAGCGATATCCCCCCGAAAGTGAAATGTACGAGCTGTACAGAGCTGAGAGCATGTGGCTGCGCCTCGCTCCGGCTTCCGATCGGTCGGGGTGAGTTTCGTCAGTAGGCGCCTCATGCGACAGGCGTTGCGAGAATCCCAGGTGGGTCGGCGTCTGATTCATGGTCAACAGTTGGTTCAGCAAGCTGAACTGCCGACTTCGTGCGCGCCAAGGAGATGCTTCCGGTGCTGCACGCCGTCGCCGACAGGCGTAGCGCGTCCGAATGAAGCGCTGGCTTCAGGCGCGGGCCGGGCGGGTGAAGTCGATCAGCTCGAGCGGCTCGCCGGCCATGCCGACCACCAACTGCTTGCGAGAGCCCTCGGCGTCGCCTCCCACCTGCAGCGGCATGTCGCGGTCGAAGGTGATCTGGACCTTGTCGCAGTGGAAATCGAGCAGTCCGCTGCGCGGGGTGTGTCCGCGCCAGATCCGGGGGAACTGGGCGAGCATCTTCGGAAGGCTCATCGCCGAGAGTCGCAGCTGGAACCGGCCGGGCCATTTGCGGGCGTGAGGGAACATCCGGAAGCCGAACCCGTAGCACGGCACGCTACCGGCGGCGGCGATGCGGCACGGCCCGCGGTAGATGACTTCGCCGCGGGGGATGTCGCGGCCCAGCGGCTTCCCGTCGGGGCCGATCTGCCGGGCGGGCGCGCCCAGGTTCACCACCTCCACCTGGGGAACGCCGCGCTGGAGCGCATAGCCGGGGATGGTGCGCCCGACGATCGAGAGCAGGTAGCCGAGCCCGCCGGCAGCGGCGAACTGGAGCTTGCCGCCGGCCAGGCCGTTCTTGAAGCGCATGTAGTCGTTCAGCACGGCGGCGTCGACGCCCAGGCCGGCGAAGGGCGCCAGCTTGCCCTCGCAGTCGAGCAGGTGCACCTCGCGAGCCTGCGAAATCTCCCCGGAGCGGGCCCGAAGGATGTCCTCGACCACGCCGACTCGCCGGGCGGACGAGCCGCAGAACTCCGCCACCGCGTTGCCGGTGCCGAGCTTCAGGACGCCCACGCGCGGGACGCGGAAGCGGTGCCTGGCGAGCTGCACCGCCGCGGCGCCGTGCACCACCACCTCAGTGCGGGACGCCTCTTCGAACAGGCAGTTCACGTAACCAACGAAGGTGCCGTCCCCGCCGCCGGTGAGGACGGTCGAGTACCCGCGCTCCAGAACGGTGCGGGCGATGGCGCGCGCATCCTCCAGGGTCCGCGAGTAGAAGACGTCCTCGGGCGGGACGAAGTTCTCCAGCTCGCGGCGGAGGGCCTCCGACACGGCGCCGGCATTGGCATTGAGGAGAACGGCGACGCGCTCGTGATGCCGGACTGGAAGTCGCTCGACGCTCATTCGGTTGTCGCTCCCGCGCGAACCCCGGGGAGGTCAGTAGCAAACGTGAGGCCGGAAGGTGACACGGCGCGTGACGTCACGAACCCGAAACATTCCGGGCACATGCCCGCATTCGATGTGGGTGTCAAGCACACACCGGCGGCGGTTACGCTGCGCATTGGCGGTGACGGTGCGTAGGCAACTATACAGTCGCTCAGACGGTCGTCTTGGGGCCTGGGGGGCCGCCCGTCCTGCACTTCGCGCTTGGCGGCGGGCGCGGTCGAGCGTAGAGAGACGCGGCCACCCCACGGAGGGCTCGATGAAGGTGTTCGTCACCGGCGGGACCGGCTACATCGGCAGCGTCGTCTCCCTGCAGCTGAAGAAGGCCGGGCACGACGTGCAGGCGCTCGTTCGCAACAAGGACAAGGCGTCCGCGCTCCAGGGCGCCGGCGTCAAGCTGGTGCAAGGCGATCTGGGGAACCCCGCGGGATACGCCGCGGCCGCCTACGGCGTGCAGGCGATCGTCCATTGCGCGAGCGACCCCGGCCCACAGCACGTCGAGCTGGACCGCAAGTCCATCCAGAACGCCCGCGAGCTGCTGCACGGCCGCGTCGGCGCGACCTTCATCTACACGAGCGGTGTCTGGGTGCTCGGCGACACGGCGGGCGCCGTGGCGGACGAGTCGACGTCGACGAACCCTGCGCAGATCGCCGCCTGGCGCCCGGCGCACGAGCAGCTCACCCTGGAATTGTCGAAGGAAGGGATCCGCGCAGTGGTCGTCCGGCCGGGGATCGTCTACGGCGGCGCCCGGGGCGGAATCCCCGCGTCGATGTTCGGCTCAGCGCTGAAGCAGGGCGCCGCTCAGATGATCGGAGAGGGCGCGAACCACTGGCCTCTGGTGCACGTCGAGGATCTGGCCGAGCTGTACGTCCGGCTGGTCGAGCGCGCGCCGGCCGGCTCCATCTTCCATGCAGCGGACGCATCGACCCATACGCTGCGCGAGATCGCCGAGGCCGCCAGCCGCGCCGCGGGCAAGGGTGGGAAGGTGAGCGCACTGCCACTGGACAAGGCGAGGCAGTCCATGGGGCCGTTCGCCGACGCGCTCGCGCTCGACCAGAAGCTCTCCAGCGAGAAGGCGCGCACGGAGCTGGACTGGCGGCCGCGGCACGAGGACTTCGTCGCGGAAGCCCCGCAGCTCTTCGCCCAGTGGCACTCCGCGCAGTAGCGCGCTACGGCGGCTGCTTCTCCGCAGCGGGGGCGATGGCGTCGAGCAGGGCGCGGTCGCCCTGCAAGGCCACGCGCTGCGAGTAGAGCTGCAGCCCGCGCAGGCCGCCCAGCTCCTCGCCTCCGCCGGCGTGGCCCGGACCGCCGTGCACGAGCTGGGGGAGCACGGTCCCGGGGCCCAGCGTCTGACCGGCGACCTTCTCGCTGCCGAGGTAGATGCGCCCGTGCCAGGGCGCCACCGCGAGCACGAACGCGCGGAGGAACTCGCGATCGTCGCTGTAGACGGAGCACACCAGGCCGCCTCCACCCCGCTGCACCAGGCCCGCGGCCAGACGGGCGGCCGCGGAGGCGGAGTCCCCGGGAATGGCGCAGAGCGTGGCGACC
>DATFTN010000277.1:0-11788 GCA_035261845.1 Myxococcales bacterium
GTGTGTCGACTCGCCCTCTGGATCGAGGGACTCCTCCAGCGAGATGTCCCGAGGAGGCAGGCCGCCGTTGGGCATGGTGCGGCGCACCGCACTGGGCCCGTCCTTCAGGCAGCGCGTGATGTACGCGCGGATCCACCACACTGCGTAGGTCGAGAAGCGGTTGCCCTTCTCGGGGTCGAAGTGCTCGATGGCCTTGAGGAGCCCGTAGTTCCCTTCCTGCACCAGGTCTTCCAGGCGGACGCCGCGACCCATGAACTTGCGGGCCACCGAGATGACCAGGCTCAGGTTGTGGACCACCAACTGCTCCTGCGCGCGCTTGTCGCCCTTGCGGGCGCGACGAGTGACCTTGAGCTCCGTCTCCCGATCGAACGGGGGATGGGCCCTGATCAGCTTGATCAGCGGCGCAAGGTCATCGAACTCGCTGCGGTCGCGCATTTCTCTCCGTTCCTTCCTTTCCCCCTATGCTGCCTACAACGCCCGAGCCCTCCCAACGATCCCACCCCTGGAAGACCCCCGAGCCGCCATTCACTCACGGAACGTCTCACGGAACGACTCTTCGATGCACAACGCCCGGTTCTGTTGCTGATTTCCTTTCGCGGCGTTATGACGCATCGTTCACTCGCGGACGCCGGTCAGCTGAAGCGCAACAGCGCGAAAACGTTGCGGACTTCCCTACCCAACGAATTCAGGCCGCCCGTAAGGGGCTGGTTCGAGGCCTCCTTTGCCTCTCCTACCCGGGCGCAGGTGCTCGGGTGGCCTCCCATCTTGTCGGGAAGGAGCACACTGCTCCTCGCGCCGACCGGGTCGGGCAAGACGCTTGCGGCCTTTCTGACCGCGATCGACCAGCTGATGTTCACGCCGCCGCCGCAAAAAGATGCGCGGTGTCGGATCCTCTACGTTTCGCCGCTCAAAGCGCTGGCGGTCGACGTCGAGAAGAACCTGCGCGCGCCCCTGGCCGGCATCGCGGCGCAGGCGGAGCGGACGGGCGCCTCCTTCCACTTTCCACAACTAAGCATCCGCACCGGCGATACTCCGGCGAGCGAGCGGGCGCGAATGGGCCGCGCGCCGCCCGACATCCTCATCACCACCCCGGAGTCGCTCTACCTCCTGCTGACCTCGCAAGCGCGGGAAATCCTGCGCTCGGTCGAGACCGTCATCGTGGACGAGATCCACGCCCTGGTCACGGGCAAGCGCGGCGCGCACCTCTTCCTCTCGCTCGAGCGCCTCGAGGGGCTCCGCGGGCAAAAGCCCTCGCAGCGCATCGGCCTCTCCGCCACCCAGCGGCCGCTCGACGAGGTGGCGCGCCTGTTGGGCGGGGGCGAACCCTCGGGCAAGAAGTGGCGGGCGCGGCCGGTCGAGGTGGTGGACGCGGGCAGCCGCAAGCAGTTCGACCTGCGCGTCGAGGTGCCGGTCGAGGACATGCGGCAGATCGGCGAGCTGGAGGAGCGGCCCTCGGGAGCGGTGGGACCCGGGCAGCGCCGCTCGATCTGGCCCTCCATCCATCCCCGCCTGGTGGAGCTGATCCGGGGGCACCGCTCCACCATGATCTTCGTCAACTCGCGACGGCTGGCGGAGCGGCTGGCGGGCGCGCTCAACGAGCTGGCCGGGAGCGAGATCGCGCTGGCGCACCACGGGAGCGTGGCCCGGGAGAAGCGGGCCGAGATCGAGGATCGCCTGAAGAAGGGCGAGCTGCCGTGCATCGTCGCCACCAGCTCGCTGGAGCTGGGCATCGACATGGGCAGCGTGGACCTGGTGGTGCAGATCGAGGCGCCTCCCTCCATCGCCTCGGGCCTGCAGCGCATCGGACGGGCGGGCCACCAGGTGGGCGGAGTGCCGCGGGGGATCCTCTTCCCCAAGCACCGGGGCGACCTCTTGGGAAGCGCCGCGGCCGCGGAAGGGATGGCCGCGGGGCAGGTGGAGGAGACCTTCTACCCACGCAACCCTCTGGACGTCCTGGCCCAGCAGCTGGTCGCGGCCTGCGCCCAGGGACCGTGGAAGGTGGACGACCTCTACGCGCTGGTCCGGCGATCGGCCCCGTTCGCAGAGCTGCCGCGGCCGAGCTTCGAAGGCGTGCTCGACATGCTCAGCGGGCGCTATCCGTCCGACGAGTTCGCCGAGCTCAAGGCGCGGCTGTCCTGGGACCGGGTGGCCGGGATCGTGCGGATCCGCGAAGGGGCGGCCCGAGTGGCGGTCGTGAACGGAGGGACCATCCCCGACCGCGGGCTCTACGGCGTCTTCCTCCTCGGTCAGTCGGAAGGAAAGACGTCCCGCAGGGTGGGCGAGCTCGACGAGGAGATGGTCTTCGAGACGCACACCGGCGAGGTCTTCGTGCTGGGCGCTTCGAGCTGGCGGGTGGAGGAGATCACGCACGACAAGGTGCTGGTGAGCCCCGCGCCCGGCGAGCCCGGAAAGATGCCCTTCTGGCACGGCGATCGGCCCGGCCGCCCGCTCGAGTTCGGCCAGGTGGTGGGGAGGCTGGCGCGAGAGCTGTCGACCGCCCCGCCGGCTGAGGCGGAGGCGCGGCTGAAAGAGCAGCACGGGCTGGACGAGCGCGCGGCTCGGAACCTCCTCCAGTACCTGCAGGAGCAGGTCCAGGCGACCGGCGAGGTGCCCTCCGACCGCGCCGTGATCGTCGAGCGCTACCTCGACGAGGCAGGCGACTTCCGCGTGTGCGTCCTGACCCCGTTCGGGGCGCGCGTGCACGCGCCCTGGGCGACGGCGGTGGTGGCGCGGTTGCAGGCGGACCGCGATGCCGAGGTGGAGATGATGTACTCGGACGACGGCATGGTGTTCCGCCTGCCGGAGTCCGAGGAGCCGCCCGAGCCCGCGCTGTTCTTTCCCTCGCCCGACGAGATCGAGGACCTGGTGGCGCGCAGCCTGGGCCAGACCTCGCTCTTCGCGGCGCGCTTCCGGGAGAACGCGGCGCGGGCGCTGCTCTTGCCCCGCCGCCATCCCGGCAGGCGCAGCCCGCTCTGGGCGCAGCGCAAGCGCGCCGCAGATCTCTTGTCCGTGGCGAAGCGCTACGGCAGCTTCCCCATCCTGCTCGAGACGTACCGCGAGTGCCTGCGCGACGTGTTCGATCTTCCGGGGCTGACCGAGCTCTTGCGGCGGGTGCGGGACCGGCGCGTCCGGGTGGTGACGGCCGATACGCGCACGCCCTCGCCGTTCGCCTCCTCGCTCCTCTTCGCCTACGTGGCCAACTTCATCTACGACGGCGACGCGCCGCTCGCCGAGCGCCGCGCCCAGGCGCTGAGCGTCGACCAGGCCCAGCTCCGCGAGCTTCTGGGAGAAGCGGAGCTGCGCGAGCTGCTCGATCCGGAAGCGGTGCAGCAGCTGGAGCGTGCCCTGCAACGACTCGACGGACGCCATCCAGCCAAGCACTCGGACGCGGCCCACGATCTTCTGCTGGGCCTGGGCGACCTCGGGGTGGAGGAGCTGGCAGCGCGCAGTGTTCCCGACGCTCCCGTCCGGGAGTGGCTGGCGTCGCTCCAGAGAGAGCGGCGCGCCTTTCCCGCCGCCATCGCCGGCGAGGAGCGCTGGGTGGCGGCGGAGGACGCCGCGCGGATGCGCGACGGCTTGGGGCTGAAGCCGCCTCCCGAGACGCCGCGCGAGCTGCTCGAGCCGGTGCAGGACGCGCTGGGCGACCTGGTCTCGCGCTACGCGCGCACGCACGGGCCGTTCCGGCCGGAGGACGTCGCGCGGCGGCTCGGATTGGGGACCGCGGCAGTGGCGCTCGCGCTCGCTCGGCTGGAGGAGCAGGAGCGCGTGCTCCAGGGCGAGTTCTTGCCCGCCGCGCTGGCGGCTGAGCGTTACCCCGAGGGAGCGCGAGGGCGGGAGTTCTGCGACGCGGAGGTGCTGCGCGGCCTCCGGCGGCGGTCCCTGGCGAAGCTGCGCAAGCAGGTGGAGCCGGTAGAGCAGGCAGCGCTGTCGCGGTTGCAGCTCGACTGGCAAGGGATCGACCGCCCGCGCCGCGGCGTGGACGCCCTCCTCGGCGCCGTCGAGCAGATCCAGGGCGCTCCGCTCCCGGCCAGCGTTCTCGAGGACGAGGCCCTACCGGCCAGGATCGATCCGTACAAGTGGGCGGACCTCGACCTGCTCTGTTCGGCCGGCGAGGTGGTGTGGCGGGGGATCGACCCGATCGGGCCACGCGACGGCCGCGTGGCGCTCTACCTCGCCGGCCACTACCGCCTGCTGGCGCCTCCGCCGCGGAAGGCGGAAGGAGAGCTGGCCGCCCGCGTCCGCCAGTACTTGTCGAAGCGCGGCGCGAGCTTCTTCGCCGACTTGCAGCAGGCGACCGGCGCGTTTCCCAAGGACCTGCTCGACGCGATCTGGTCCCTGGTCTGGGCGGGCGAGGTGACCAACGACACCCTGGCTCCGCTGCGCAGCTTCTTGCGGGGTCCGCCGGACCGACCCCGCCGCGAACGGACCCTTGCCCCCGCCTTCCGGACCCGCCGCCTGGGTCCCCCGGGCAGCGAGGGCCGCTGGTCGCTGCTCCCGGAGCCGTCGGGCACGCCGACGGAGCGGTCCATGGCGCTCGCGCAGGTGCTGCTGTCGCGCTACGGAGTCTTGACCCGCGAGGCGGTGCATGCGGAAGGCATCCAGGGCGGCTTCGCCGCGGTGTACGAGGTGCTCAAGGCGATGGAGGAGTCGGGTCGCGCGCGGCGCGGATACTTCGTCGCCGGCCTGGGCGCCACCCAGTTCGCGCTGCCGGGCGCGGACGAGCGGTTGCGGGCGCTGCGCGACCCGCCGGACGAGCCGCAGGCGACGGTCCTCGCCGCGACCGATCCGGCCAATCCGTACGGGGCGATGCTGCCCTGGCCCTCGCGCGCAGGTGATGGCGAGGGCGCGCGCCCGCAGCGCTCCGCCGGAGCGCACGTAGTGCTGGTCGGTGGCGAGCTGGCGGCCTGGCTCGGGCGAGGCGAGCAGAACTTGCTCAGTTTCCTTCCCGTCCAGGAGCCCGAGCGCACCCGCCGGGGACGCGCCGTCGCGAACGCGCTGGCCCGGCTGGTCGACTCCGGGAGGCGGCGCGCGCTCCTCATCTCGCTGGTGGACGGCGAATCGGCGCATTCCTCGCCGCTTGCGCCGCTGCTGGTCGCCGCCGGCTTCTCGGCGGGGCACAAAGGCTACTTGAAGCGCGCTCCCGTCGACTCGCTCGGGCTGCGCCTGCGCGCTCCGGCCGGACCGCCACGCGGTCCCTTGGGCCCTGATCTCGACCGGTCCTGAGTCGCGCCTCAGGGCGCGGCGAGCTCGAGCCGGGCGAGGACGCCGGCCACGATCCGGTCGCAGCGGTCGCCGGCGAATGCGAAGGGCGGCAAGGCGGCTGCCCCGACGCGATCGAAGAGGACCTGGCGCAGGGCCGCCCGGGCGCGGTGCAGGCGCATCTTCACCGCCTGCTCGGAGACGCGCAGCGACTCCGACACCTCCGCGGTGGACATTCCCTCCACGTCTCGCAGCACGAACACCGTGCGATATCCCACCGGCAGGTCATCGATGGCCGAGACGAGGACGCGCTGCAGCTGCTTGCCGAGCGTTTCCTGCTCCGGATCGCTGGATGGCGATGGCACGGCGCGCAAGGGCCCCTCCTTCACGTCGGCGAACCGGCCGCGGCGGCGCAGGCGCGCCTTGGCCTCGTGGACGGCGATGTGGGTCAGCCAGGAAGCGAGGCGCTCCGGTTGCTCCAGCTGCCCGAGGTGCGCGTAGGCGCGCACGTACGCGTCCTGCAGCACGTCCTCCGCCTCGGCCTCGTCGCGCAGGAGCGACCTCAGGAGGCGGAAGAGCCGTTGGTTGTAGCGCCGCATCACGAGCTCGAAGAGCGCCGTCTCGCCCCCTCTGATGCGCCGCACCAGCTCCGCGTCGTCGAGGGGCCCCACCACGTCCGCCAGAAGCTTGCGTGCGTTCACGTAGACCCCTCCTTCCTGCGTCGGAGTCGGAAGCTGCAAAAAGGTTTCGCCATTGTGACCTTGGGGAAGATGCGGACTCTGTCAAGGGCGGCCGATCAGCCGCTGCTTGGCCTAGGAGGTCCCATGCGCCAGTCAACACTCGCGATCCCGCTGCTTTGTGCGCTTGGATGCACGAGCAACACCGGTCTTTCCGATTCGCCCGCAGGCAGCGCCGACCAGTTCGCGGCGTCCGCCAGGGACAACGACCACAAGAACGACGATGCCCGGCGGCGGATCCGGCTGTCCGAAGGACGTCACATCTTCCGCTTCGACACCTTTGGCGACGAGGACTTCTGGGGCGGCACGCTGCGGCTGCACCAGACCATCGAGGGTGCCCAACTCGGAGGCGTGGGACCCGGAGTCAGCCCCAAGGCCGCGCTTTCCGTGGGGCTCAAGGTCGACGTCGACGCCCTGTCCAAGGCGACGATCGACGCGCTCAAGGTCGGCAAGGTGAACCTCGACGACCCCGCCGTCACGGTGGCTCTCTTGACCTCGAACGCGGTCCTCGGCGTGACCGGGTTCTCGGATGGGAAAGGAGGCCTGCGGACCCTCGGCATCCAGTGCGCGCTGTGCCACTCGACCGTGGACAACTCGTTCGCGCCCGGGATCGGACACCGCCTGGACGGCTGGCCGAACCGCGACCTGAACGTCGGCGCCATCATCTCGCTCTCGGCGGACCTCTCGTTCTTCACGAAGCTCCTCGGCGTGGACGAGGCGACGGTGCGCAAGGTGCTGGCGAGCTGGGGGCCCGGAAAGTTCGACGCCGAGCTGAACCTCGACGGGAAGGCCCTCCGCCCCGACGGGAAGGCGGCCGCCACGCTCATTCCCGCCGCGTTCGGCCTGGCCGGCGTGAACCTGCACACCTATACGGGCTGGGGAAGCATCCCCTACTGGAACGCGTTCGTCGCCATTCTCGAGATGCACGGGAAGGGCAACTTCTTGGACGCGCGGCTGGATGACAAGACCAAGTTCCCCATTGCGGCGCGCGAGGGCTTCGGGCACGTGCACGCCGACACCGACATGGTCACCTCCAAGCTCGGCGCGCTGCACGCCTACCAGCTCTCCTTGCTGGCGCCCAAGCCGCCCGAGGACAGCTTCGACGAGGAGAAGGCTGAGCGCGGCAAAGCTCTCTTCAACGGCAAGGCGAAATGCTCGGTGTGCCACGTGCCGCCGCTCTACACCGAGGCCGGATGGAACATGCACAACGCCCAGGAGCTCGCGATCGACGACTTCCAGGCCAACCGCTCGCCCGACGGCAGGTACAGGACGACTCCTCTCCGCGGCCTCTTCACGCGCGCCAAGGGAGGCTTCTTCCATGATGGGCGGTTCCCGGCGCTGCTGGACGTCGTCAACCACTACACCGACAAGCGCGTCGGCAATAACGGCACACCCCTCGGGCTGACCGCGGCCGAAAAGGGCGATCTGGTGGAGTTCCTGAAGTCGCTCTGAGGCGGCCGTGGCGGCGGTGTGCGGCAACGTGGCGCACCGCCGCGCCGCGGGCGGGGTAGAATGCGCCAGCCGCGGGAGGTCTCCCTCGATGGAATCGATCCAGGGCCTGCTCGATTTCGGATGGTGGCTGCGCATCGTCGCGGTCGCGACCTACGCCGCCGCGCTGGTGGGCTACGCCGCCCGGCTGGCCGTCCAGAAGCTCAAGCTCGACCGCGTCGCCACCGCCCTCGCCGCGCTGGCGGTGACCGCCCACACCGCCTACCTGGTCACGCGCTGGGTGGCCGCGGGGCGCATCGAGATCCTCGCGCGCCAGGCGACCGGCGACGTCCTCAGCTCGACCGATCGCTTCTGGTTCATGGTCTCGCACCCGCCGTACACGAACCTGTTCGACGCGCTGAACTTCGTCGCCTGGGCGATGATGGTCTGCTACCTGATCATCGAGCGGAAATGGGGCCTGCGCATCGTGGGCGTCCTGGCGGTCGCGCTGGCCCTGGTGGCGATGGGAGAGGCCTCGCTCGTCACCGACAAGCAGATCGAGCCGCTGGTCCCCGCGCTGCAGAGCTACTGGATCCTCATCCACGTCGGGATGCTGTTCGTCAGCTATTCGCTGTTCACGCTGGGCGCCATCTGCGCCCTTTTGTACCTGGTGCGGACCGGCACTCCCTCCGCGGTGCTGGGCGGGGTGCAGGCCGCGGCGGCGGCGCTGCTGCTCTCGCTGGTCGGAGGCGCGAAGCTGCTCTTCGGCGCGACCTTCCAGATGGCGCCGGGATGGGAGCACCAGATCGCCAGCCGCCTGCACCAGGGCAAGCTTCTCACCGTCACCACCGCCGTCCACGTGGTTCCGCCCGGCAGCGACAAAGCGGTGAAGTTCCTCACTCCAGTCGCCGGCGTGGGGCCGTTCCTGCTGGCCGCCATCCTGCTCCTCGCGGCCGGCGCGGTGGTCTATTTCCGCGCCCGGAAGGGACCCGAGGAGGGAGTTCACGGGCGGGGATACAAGATCGTGGCCGCCGGGTTCGCGCTGCTCACCTTGGGGCTGGCGCTGCTCGTCTACCGCATCTTGAGCAGCCACGAGATCGTCCTGCCCGAAGGCGTGCGGCTGGCGCCCGGCGAGCACGGCCCGTTCCGCCTCGGCCTCGCCTCGAACTACGCGCTGGGGCTGATCGCGCTGGTGTGGGGCACGACGCTGGGCTTCTTGCTCACCACGCCGCTGCGCGACCGCATCTCCGCCACGCTTCCCGATCCCCGCAAGCTGGAAGACATCACCTACCGGGTGATCATCGCGGGCTGGCCGCTGCTCACCGTCGGCATCGTGATGGGCGGGATGTGGGCCAACGAGGCCTGGGGGCGCTTCTGGGGCTGGGATCCCAAGGAGACCTGGGCGCTCATCACCTGGGTCGTCTACGCGGGCTACCTGCACACCCGCATCACGCTCGGTTGGGCCGGGAAGCGGCCCGCCGCGATCGCGGTATTTGCCTTCGCGGTGGTGGTGTTCACCTTCATGGGCGTGAACCTCGGCCTCACCGGCGAAGGTTTGCACACCTATGGGTCGGGCTGACCGCTTGAGCTGACCGCTCTACCTCCGACTCCACGCTCTTCGATCCGGCGCCTCTACAAGGGGGAGGTCGCTATTTCCAGTCGGCGGCCGCTCTGTTGACGCGCCGCGTCCCGTCCCGGGACGGGACGCGCTGCGTCACGTCTCGCGTCTGCTCGAACAACCGCGCGGAAAGTGACGAATCGTTAGATCCTGGAACAGGTTGACGCACGTGGCCTCGGCACGGGCGACGCGTCATCGCGCCCATCCAGCGCGGGCAGCGAGTCGCCGAGGTTTCGACCACTCCCCACAAGCAACTTCAGCGCGGGGCGCATCATCGGTCATTTGACCGATGCCTGTCTTTTCCAGTTGACGAGTTCAGCAGGCCGTTTCGATCGGCCCTCCGACCATCGCACAATCCGGGGCCTCAACGCCCGGGACGCGTTTTCCTGCGCGCAGCGACCGAGTTCCACTCTGCGCGCTCGCTCGCGCCTTCATGGAGCGAGCGCGATCGTTACGTGTCTCGACTTGTTCCGGGCCGGGACGCGGCGCGTTAACGGGGGCCACACGCCAATTGGACCTGCTCGGCCAGCCGACACCCTAGGCCTCGACCCCCCAAGTGATCACGGTCAGCCAACTGAGCGGAGCGGCTAGAGCTGCCCATGGAGCTGCTCGCCCAGGCTGGCGAGCTCGGCGGCGGCCTTGAGGGGCTTCAACCAGCGGTCGGGGATGCGGCTCTTGCCGTGCTTCGCCCCGAGAAGCGCGCCTGCGACGGCGCCGTTGGTGTCGGTGTCGCCACCGCGGGACACGACCGACATCAGGCCTTCCTCGAAGGTGGGCGCGGTGGCGAGCGCGCTGAAGGCGATCTCCACGGTGCGCAGGACGTAACCCTGGTCGTCGCCGTCCACCGCGATGTCCGGCGGGCGGCGCGAGGCGCCCCGTTCGACGGCGGCGCGCGCCTCGTCGGAGACCGCACCCGCCGACTCGGCCGCCCGGGGGATCGCTTCTTCCGCGTCGCGCCCGCCCCTCACCAGGAGCGCGATCGCCGTGGCCACCGCGACGCAGCCGCCCACGCAGCGCGGGTCGTGGTGGGTGATGCGCGACGCTCCGGCCGCATCGTCCGCCAGGCCCTCCAGGCTGCGCACGTGGAGCAGCCCGATCGGCGCGCAGCACATGACGCTGCCGTTCCCCGCCGCGCGCTTGCCCGAGTCTTCCAGGCGAGCGCCGAAGCCTGCTGGGGCGAATCGCCCGCGCGCAGGTTCTCCAAGGACGCCCGGGTGAGGATGCCCACGTCCTTGGGTCCCCGGGAGAACCATTCCAGATATCGCCGGGCGGCGTCGTCCTGATCGAACCGCCGGCGGGCGACCAGGGAGCGCAAGAGCGCAAGCGTCAGGTCGATGTCGTCGGTCGGCTCGCCCGCGGCCCATGGACCGCCTCCGGTGATGTCGCGAAGCGGCCCAATCTCCCCTGCGCGCTTGCCTTCGTGTGGCGCTCCTAGCGATTCCCCGGCGGCGGCGCCCAGGAGCGTTCCCAGGAAGCGGTCCTTCTCTTGCAGCTGGTCGACGGTAACCGCGTTCGGGTGCTTCTTCAGCAGATTCGGATCGGGACGGATCGAGCTCATCGTGAGCCCCCCTCACCTCGAAAGCCGGGCCTGGCGCAGGGCCGACTCGACGAACTCCAGCCGGTCGTTTCCCCAGAAGCTGCGCTCGCCGACGAAGATGGTGGGAACGCCGAAGACTCCCCTGGCCAGTGCGAGGTCGGTGTTCTTGCGCAGCTCGTCCTTCACTTCCTGCTCGGCGGCCATCGCCAGGAGGCGCTTGCCGTCGAGCTCCGCGTCCCGCAGCACTCGCTCGACGACCGCCGGATCGGAGATGTCGTCCCCTTCGCCCCAATACGCGTGGAAGAGCGCCTTCATCGCCCGCTCGCCGTCGCCGTCCCTGGACGCGGCGACGGCGGTGCGCAGCGGCAAGATGGTGGTGACCGGGAACGCCTTGGGAACCTGCAACGGGACGCCGTACTTCTGCGCCCATCGCGCGGTGTCCTGCGCCATGTAGGCGAGCTGCTGCGCCGGCGGAATCTGGTGTCCGGTCGCCTTGCGCACTCCGCCCAGTGTGATCGGGTACAGGCGCGGCCTTGCGCCGGTGCGCTCGGAAATCCCTCGCAGCTGCGTGGAGGCGAGATAGCTGTACGGGCTGCCCAGGTCGTAGAAGAAGTCGAAGCTCGCGGCATCCATGGGAGGGGCGCGAGCCTAATCCGCGTAGCGTGCGGGTTGCAATCTGCGTTGACCCGCGCCGGGGCCCGCGCGAACATCCCGCGCCCATGCTGAAGATCTGCCCGATGTGCCGGCGCACCTGGAGCGGAGGCCGCGACTGCCCCCGCTGCGGAGAGGGGCACCCGCTCATCGACGTGGCGGAGCCGTCCGGGCGGAAAGTGTTCCTGCGCGACAAGGAGCTGGCTTCGACCATCCGCGGCTACTACGGCGCTCGCACCGGGATGCTGGTGGCGTTCTGGGGCATCCTCTTGGGCCTGGTGGTGGCGATCGCGCTGGCGCGGAAGGCGATGGTCGCCCCGGCAGGGCAAGCCCTGGCGTGGTGGATCGCGGCCGCGCTCTGCGCGGTCGCCCCGGTCGCAATCGCGGTCCTGGCCGGGGACCGCATCGTGCGCCGCTTCTCGCGCGACTGCATCGGCCGGGCCCCGGGCCCGCAGGACATCCGGGTCGCCCCGCGAGACGACTCCCGCCGCGACCACCTCGCCTTCGGCCAACGCGGCTAGCCCTGTTCGTCGGGGGAGCGGGCCAGCTCGGCGGCGAGGGCGGAGAGGATGTGCTCCGCCGCGACGGCGTCCTCCGGCAGGCGAGCCAGAACGCGGC
>DATFTN010000278.1:0-1669 GCA_035261845.1 Myxococcales bacterium
GCCCCGCACGCTGGGCGTCGGCTACGACAACATCGACCACATCCTCTCCGGGGACTTCACCCTGCAGGCGATGCTGGTCCTCTGCTCCCTCAAGTTCCTCTCCTGGTGCGTCTCGCTGGGCAGCGGAACCTCCGGCGGCACGCTCGCGCCGCTGTTCACCATCGGCGGCGGGCTGGGAGGCGCGCTGGCGGCGGGAGCCGCAGCGGCGGCTCCGCACCTGGGCATCGACGTCCGCATCGGCGCGCTGGTGGGCATGGCGGCCATGTTCACGGGCGCCTCGCGCGCGCTGCTCGCGTCGGTGATCTTCGCCTTCGAGACCACCCGCCAGCCGCTGGGCCTGCTGCCGCTCCTGGGCGGCTGCAGCGCGGCGTTCCTCATCTCCTGCCTGTTCATGCGCAACACCATCATGACGGAGAAGATCGCGCGGCGGGGCGTGCGCGTCCCCGGCGAGTACGCGGCTGACTTCCTCGATCAGATCCAAGCCGGCGCCGCCGCCTCCCGGCCCGTGGTCTCGCTGCCGGCCGACGAGCTCCTGGAGCCGGTCCGTTCCCGCATCCTTTCGCGTGCGCCGGGCCACACGCACCAGGGCTTCCCGGTGGTCGACGCGCGCGGGCAGCTCGCCGGAGTGGTCACGCGGCGCGATCTGCTCGACCCCGGGCAGCCCGGCTCGAGGCGCGTGGGCGATCTGGTGCGCCGCCCGGCGGCGGTCGCGTACGAGGACAGCACGCTGCGCGAGGCGGCAGACCACATGGTGCGCGAGGAAGTGGGACGGCTGCCGGTCGTCTCGCGCGACGATCCGCGCAGGGTGATCGGCATGCTCACGCGCAGCGATCTGCTCTCGGCGCACAAGCGGCGGCTGGAGGAGACCGACCTCGCGGAGCAGCACCTCGACCTGCGGGCCCAGCTGCGTCGGAAAGCATAGCTCGTCACGGAGGCGTCACCCATTCGTGGCCAAGGCTTGGCCGACGGCCAGGCGCGGGCTCTGTAGCATCCGCGCCCTCACGACTCTCGCTTTTCCTCGAGGGAAGCATGTCGGTCGCCGGGCTGGACAACGTCCAGTTCCTCTCCCGCGACCTGCTGCTCGGAGTGGAGGACGCTGGCGCTGGTTCTGGACCCAGCAGCACGGCGACAACCCGACCTGGGAGGTCCTTCCCGCCTCGCGTGGTGGCGACGGTCAGGGCGAAGACGGTCGCGATTGAGACCCTTTGCTGGGGGGGGGGCGTCGATGGATCGGCGCGTCGAAGCGAGAAGGCCGCCCGCCGGAGCGGACGGCCTTCTCGCCCCGCGGCACAGGCCGCTTGGAATGCGGGCTACTGCTTGCGGACGTTCTGCGCCTGCAGGCCCTTGGGGCCCTTGGCGACCTCGAACTCGACCTTGTCTCCCTCCGAGAGCGATCGGAAACCGTCCATCTGGATGGCGGTGTGGTGGACGAACACGTCCTCTCCCCCCTGCTGGGAGATGAAGCCGTAGCCCTTGCTGTCGTTGAACCATTTCACGGTACCCTGCGCCATGTCGAAGACCTTCTTTGCTAGCGGGCGGTTCCCCCGCCCGGTGTTTTTGCCGGCCCGCGCGGCCGGCCTGGATCCGGTATCAAAAGTCGCATCGGCGGGTCAAACGAGCCGCCGCCGTGGATGGGGAGCGGTCCCGGAGGGCGGGCTTCAGGGGCGGG
>DATFTN010000279.1:0-21596 GCA_035261845.1 Myxococcales bacterium
GCCAACTGCGCGGTCGCTTGCTGCAGAGCCGCCGTGGCACTCAATGGCCGTTCGTGCTCCGACGCCGAATGCGCACCGATCATCTTCGAACCAGACAGGTCTCGCGTGAGACGAGAAGTGATTGATGATGAGTCCCGGGACGAGTTGGAGCTGAGCGGGCCGATTCGCAGCTACCGATCGGCGAGGCGGATCACGAACCGCAGGCCGGACCATGTCTCGTCGATGGCGCACACCTTGTTGTCGACGAGCCCGGCGGCGAGCCCGATCTCGCGGACGGCGTTCTCGTCCAGGTCGGTCGGCACGCCCGACGCTCTCTTGGGCCACGCGATCCACAGCCCGCCGGCGCGGTCGAGGCCGCGCGCCAGCAGGCGGAAGCGCCGATCGAGCTCCGCCCGCCGTTCGGTGAAGAACACCACCACGTCGGCCGGGCCGCGCGAGGCGAAGCGGACGCCCGACGGCAACGGGCCGAGCGCCGCCGCGAACTCGCCGGGAGCGGCGACGAACCGGAGCCGCGCGCCCGGGGAGATGCCGAGCTTCTTCGGCAGCGGCGTCCCAGAGTACCCGGCCATGCTTCCTTCTACCGCGTCATCAGCTCCGGCGGCGGGCCCGCCCGCCCCTGCGGCCCGCGGCGGCCCGCTTGCGGTGCATCGTCCGGCGGCTGGTGGACGTGCGGCCGCGCGCCCTGCCGCGACCCTTGGTCTCACCCTTCATGCGGCGGGTCTTGTTCGTCGTTGCCGCCGCGATGCGCTTCGCGACCCGGGCGCTGCGGCCGCGGCGCTTCGCGCTGCGCTTGATGTGCTCGTACTGGCGTTCGCGCTTGTTGCTCCAGGAGCCAGGCATCCGTTTCCTCCGCGCCTCACCGGGGCGCCAGGGGGAAAAAGCTAGGCACTGCCCGGCGGGGCGCCACCTTCGACCGGGCCGGCCCGCGCGGCCTGCGCGCTGGCGAGGCGTCGGCCGGCCACCGCGCACAGCGGCAGGGCGCACACCTCGACCGCCGCGGCGACGGCGAACAGGCGCGAGGCGCCACCGAACTCCTGGTACCCCGCACCCGAGAGAAAATAGCCGGCGGCGTTGCCGGCGCCGAAGACCAGCGCGGAGAAGAGCGCCTGCCCGGTGGCGCGCAGGCCGACCGGCACCAATAGACCCATGGCTTCCACCGCGCATGCCCACCACAGGCCGAACGTCAAGGCGTGGAACAGCTGCAGGAGGATGAGCGCGGCCGCCCCGTTCGCCCGCGAGACCAGCCACCACCGCAGCGCGGTGCACAGACAGGCGGCGGCGAGAAGCGCCGGCAAGTCGAACCGCCGGCGCAGCGCGGGAAACGCCCACAGGGCCGCCACCTCGGCCAGCACCCCGAGCGCGAGCCCCGCGCCGGTGACCGTGGACGGCAAGCCCCGGTCGCGCACCAGGACCCCGAAGAGGAGGTGGTAGGGCGCGCACGACGCCCAGTGGATCGCGCAGAGCGCCAGAAGGAGCAGCACGGCGCGGTCGCGGAGCAAGGCCAGCGCGTCGCGGCCGTGCAATGGAGCGGCCCTGGCGGAGCCGCTCGCCGCCGGCATCGGTGCCGCGTGCAGGAGGAGGGCATATCCCGCGACGCACGCGACCGCCGCGAGCGGGACCAGCGGATCCGCTGGCCGGTCTCCGCGCCAGGCCAGCCCGACGCCGAGCCCCTGCGCGACCACCACGAACCCCAGGGAACCGAACAGGCGCGTTCGCGCGTAGGTCCGGCCGGGTTCCCCCCGCGCCCATTCCATGGTGAGCGAATCGAGCAGCGGCACCACGGCCCCCCCGAACGCCGAGTGCGCCACCAGCACTGCGCCGACCGCCAGCGGGGTCCGCGCCCACGGCAGGGCGCTCATCGCCGCCAGGGCGCCCAGCGCGCAGATCCGCAGCACCGCCGCGCGGGATTCGGCGACACCATACGCAACTCGCTCTGCCGAGAGTGGGCTGGCGCGCTGAGTTGCGTATGGTGTCCCCGAATCCGCCAGATGGCCCCAAAGGAGCGCCGCCGGCGCGGCGACCAGCTGCGCAGCCGTCGAAACGGCGCCGATCTGTTCGCCCGTGAATCCGAGCCCGCGCAGGTACGGGGCGAGGTACCCGAGGATCGCTCCGACGTAGCCGTAATAAAGGAAGTAGACGCCCCGGAGCGGGCCTCTCACTCCGGCTCCAGCGTGCAGAGCAGCGGGAACTGCGCCTTGCTGGCGAGCGAGGTGGTCTCGTTGACCTTCGTCTCGGCTATTTCGAAAGTGTAGACGCCCGCCACCGCCCATCCATGCGTATGCGCGTGCAGCATGATGCTGTGAGCGTCGCTCTCCGACTTGGAGAACACCTGCACCAGCACCAGCACCACGAACTCCATCGGCGTGTAGTCGTCGTTGTGCAGCACCACCTTGTAGAGCTTGGGCCGCTCGATCTTCGGCTTGGTCTTCGGCCGCGTCTTGGTGACGACGCCGGGCTCGCTCTCTTCCTGGCGCTTGGGGCTCATGCCGGCTTGAGGATAGGCGATTGCGCGGACCAGCGCCGCAGCGCGTGCCTGCGCTCCTCGGTCTCCGCGCTCAAGGAACGGCGCATGGCCTCGTCCAGCTTTCTGTCCAGGAAGACGTGCGCGCTCCAGGTCTCGCTGGGCAAGAAGCCCCTCGACAGCTTGTGGTCGCCCCCCGCGCCGCCCTCGAACGCCGCCACTCCCCGGTGGATGCACTCGTCGATCGAGTGGTACAGGCAGACGTTGAAGTGCAGGAACGGGTGCTCCTCGAAGGTGCCCCAGTACCGGCCGTACAGGCGATTCCCCCCGGCCACGTTGAAGGCGCCCGCCACCAGCCGGCCCTCCCGCCGCGCCTCGACCACCTCCAGCGCGCCGGGCATCCGCTCGAAGACGAGATCGTAGAAGGCGCGGTTCAGCCAGCTGCGCCCCCACATCAGCTTGCGCACGGTCGAGCTGTGCAGCTCGTACACCGCCTTCGCCCATTCCCCAGGCGACCTCGACAATTCGTCGCCGCGGACGGTGCGAATCGCGATGCCCTGCTCCTGCGGCGCGCGGCGCTCGCGCTTGATGGCGTTACGGTCCTTGCTGCGGAAGCGCGCCAGGAATTCCTCCGGCGCCCGGTAGCCCTCGTTCCGCCAGTGGAATTGGAAACCCATCCGCAGCGAGAGCCCCGCCTCCCCCAGCTCGCGCGCTTCCTCGGCCAGGGGAAAGAGGATCTGCAGGCTGGGGATTCCTTCGCGCCGGCAGAGTGAGCGCGCGCCCTCGACGATCCGGCGCACTGCCTGGGCGCGATCCTCGCCGGGCGCAACCAGGATCCGGCGCCCCGTGCACGGAGTGAAGGGGACCGTGATGCAGAGCTTCGGGTAGTAGGCCAGACCCGCGCGAGCCGCGGACCCCGCCCAGTCCCAGTCCCGCGCGAAATCTCCGTCCGAGTCGTCCTTCACCCAGGCCGGAGCGGCGGCGATCAGGCGTCCGCCGCGGAACAGCGCCAGGTGGCGCGGAGACCAGCCCGAGCGGTCCGAAGCGCACCGGGACCGCTCCATCGCGTCGATCCAGTCCCAGCGGACGAAAGGCGTGGCGGCTGGATCCAGCAGCGCATCCCAATCCTTGCGCGGAACGCCCGCGAGACCACCCAGGACCTGGATCCCGTCCTTCACAAGCGCCGGAGCTTGCGCGGCAAAGCGCGCTTTCGCAACGCGTCGTCAAAAATGACGCGCCAGGGCCCGAGGTGCACCGGGCGGGGGGCTTGTGTGTACTGGTAAGCAGGCGGTAAAACGCTTGTCCTTGGGGGAACGCGGGGCGCCTGCTCCGCGCGTGGACATCCAAGCTCGTTCTTGCTCGATCCCGGCTCGCGCGGGGCCGTGGTCGATCAGTAGGGGGGATCGGACCATGCAGCTTGCACTCGTTCTCGCCGCAGCCCTTGCGGCCACGGCTGGACCTTCGATCGCCTCCGGAAGAATTCTTCTCGCCCAGGCCGCGGAGCAGCCCGGCGTCGAGCCCGCTCCGTCCGCGAGCCAAGGAAAGATCGACCACAAGCCGCTGGAACGCATCGCGCGCGGGTCGGCCATCATCATCCGCGCGCGGGTGAAGGACCCGGCGCGCCTGTTCGCGCCGCTGGTCTTCGCCCGGCCAGCCAACTCGCAGCGCTACTCGGCGTACACGATGATCGACCGCGCCGGCCGCGGATTCGCGGCTCGCCTCCCCTCGTCGATCCTCGAGGAGGGCTCGTTCGAGTACTTCATCGAGGCACGCCACGACGAAGGCGAGCCGACCCGATTCGGGTCGCCCAACAAGCCGATCGTCTGCGTCGCATTCGACCCGCCGGCGCGCCCGGTGAAGGCCACCTTCCGCACCGACGAGCCGGGAGCGACGCTGAAAGTCGACGACAACGACGCCGGGACGACGCCGGTCACCGTAGCGCTCGGTCCGGGTCTCCACGTCATCCAGGTGATCGCGCCGGACGGGCGGGTCACCGAGCAGCAGCTCGACGTCAAGCCAGGCCGGAGCATCAACATGACGGTCCCGCTGCCCGCGCGGAGCGGCGGCCCCGCAGCACTGGGCGTGACCTCGGATCCGACGGGAGCGCGGGTATTCGTCGACGGGTCGGCGGCCGGCGTTACACCGTACGCGGTCGAGCTCACGCCCGGCGCGCACGCCGTGGCCGTGCAGCTGGCGGGGCGCCTCCGCCAGGAACGGCAGATCACCGCCCGGCAGGGCCGGGACATCCAACTCGCCTTCGTCCTGCCCGCGATGCCGAAGGACCCGGCGCTGACGGTGGAGTCGGAACCCGCCGCCGCGACCGTCCTCATCGACGGCAAGGAGCGTGGACGCACGCCGTTCATCGCCCCCGTCTCGCCGGGCAAGCACGAGCTGGTCCTGCGCCTGACCGGGCGCCGCGACCTGGCTACCGATTTCGCCATGCCCGCGGAGAAAGACCTGTCGTTGCGCCTGGACTTGCTCCGGGCCTCGGGGGCCCCGCGCTTGACCGTCGCCTCCGCTCCGGATGGCGCGACCGTCCTCGTCGACGGCACGGACGTGGGCCTGAGTCCCTGGAACGGCGAGGTCAAGCTCGGCGCCCACACCGTGCAGGTGGTCCGCGCCGGGTACCTCAACTCCGTGCGCACGGTGACGATGCAGTCCAACCGGGACGCGGACCTCTCCTTCGCGCTGGAGCGCATCCCCGGTCCCGGTCTCTTGAGAGTGGAGGCCGAGCCGCCCGACGCCGAAGTGAGCATCGACGGTCAGCCGGCCCGACCCGCGCCCTTCTCCGGAGAGCTGACCTCCGGCGACCATAACGTCGAGGTCTCGAGCGTGGGCTACCGGACCGTCGCCCAGCAGATCACGCTGGTGCCCGGGCAGCAGATCTCCCTGCGGATCGCCCTTTCGCCGGCCGGCGGAAGCAACGCGCCTCCGATCGTGGGCGTGAACTCCGCGCCGGAAGGAGCGCTGCTGTTCCTGGATGGAAAGCTGATCGGCCCCACCCCGAAGAAGGCGCCCACCACTCCCGGACAGCACGAGCTGCGGCTGGTGCTGGAGGGCTACAAGGTCTGGTCGGCCCCCACCCGGCTGCCCGACAAGCCCGGCTTCGAGCTGCGCGTCGCGGTGGCGCTGAAGCCCGTCCGCGAGGCCGAGGCCTACGAGGCGCCCGCGGCGCTGGAGCTGGCGCGCGCCCAGTACAAGCGCGCCGACGCCTGCTACGCCGCCCAGAACTGGGCCTGCGCCGCCGCCGGCTACCAGGCGGCGTACGACTACACGCGCCGGCCGGAGCTGCTCTTCAACCTGGCGCAGTCCCAGCGGCACATGGGAAATCTCAAAGAGGCGCTCGGCTCGTACCAGGCGTTCCTCCGCGAGAAGCGCGATCCGAATCCGAAGATCAAGTCGCAGGCAGAGCAGTACATCGCGTTCTGCCAGCTGGTGGTCCAGCCGGGCGAGATCAAGGCGCCGGGAGCGGCGCTGGCGCAGAAGACCGATCTGAAGACGGCGCCCGCAGCGGGCGCGCCGCCGGGGGCCGCGCTCCCCCTGCCCGAGCCCGTGCCGCCGCTTCCGCCTGTGGCAGGGGCGGCGCCCGCGCCTTCGGCGGCGATCCCATTGCCGGCCATCGCGGAGGAGGACACGAGCCCGCCGACCTTGACGCACGAACCGGTGCGCAAGGCGGTGGCAGGAACCGGGCTCCGGCTGACCGCGCGAATCGTCGACGAGCGTTCCACGGTGGGCGACGCGCAGGCCTGCTGGCGCAACCTGCTCCACATCGAGTACGAGTGCATCCAGCTCACCTTCGGCGCCGACGACGAGTACTTCGCGATGATCCCCGGCACCGCCGTGGCCGACGGATTCGCCTACTACCTCGAGGCGTACGACTCGCTGGGCAACGGGCCCGCGCAGAGCGGGACGCCGAAGCTTCCCCACTCGGTCGCCGTCGACCAGGCCGACACCCTGCTGCGCCAGGCCGTGGCGGAAGCGATCAAGCCGGTGCCGGCGGGCGGACCGGTACAGGCGGGGTTCAGCCAGGCCGGTCCAGCGCAGTTCGACCTGCAACGGCCGGCGGGGAGCCTGATCACGGCCCAACCCGCGGAGCGCGCCTGGAAGGTGGCCGCCTACGGAGGCGCCGAGAGCAGCAGCGAGGGCGACACGAACCCCGTGATTCAGTCGCGATTCGGCATCGATGCGACTCGCGCCTTGGGGGCGCGTGTGCTGGGCGTCGCCCATTTCGACTGGCGCAGCTCCAAGCAGCCCTACGTTCCCGACCCGGGGGCGAACGCGGACCAGCGGATCACCTTCGACGAGCAGCGGTACGACGCCTCGGCCGGCATCGGATACGACGTCGGCGCCGGTCTCTGGAACGGGAGCTTCTCGCTGGTGCCCACCCTCGGCGTCCAGTACGTCGGCATCCGCAACGGCACGTTCCCGTCCGACCTGTTCGGCGCGGACTTCGGCCTCCGTGCTCAATTCCCTCTGTTCTGGCGACTGGATGGGCAGGCAGCCGCCGCTTTTGCCCACAACTTCCTCAGCCAGGACACGAATTCGGCGCTGGGCACGCTGCGGAACCACTTCAGCGGCCGCTTCGGCGTAGTGCTGCCGCTGGGTCGTTTCGCGATGTCGCTCGACTATCGCAACGACGTTCTCGCCTTCACTCATACCGACCGGGTAGCTCACGGAGCGACGCTCGGTTTCGGCTCGTCATTCTGAGGGGGACACCATGAACAGACGACTCGGACGAGTCGCTGGTTGTCTTGCGCTCGCGATCGCCACTGCCCGGTGCGCGGACAAGATCGCGCCTCCCCTGGCAAACGCTGGGACGTCAGTCACCGCCGACATGGGCGGCTCCGTGTTGCTCGACGGAACGGCCTCGACCGACCCGCAGGGTCGCGCGCTGTTGTACGACTGGTCGTTCGCAAATCGGCCGCCGGCCAGCCGCGCGTCGTTCAACGATGCGCACATCGCCAAGCCGAGCTTCGTACCTGATCTGGACGGGCAATACGTGGTCGCGCTGGTGGTCTCGAACGGCGTGCTCTCCAGCCCGCCCAGCAACGTGACCGTCACTGTGCGCAAGTGCGGTGAGGCCGCGCCGGTCGTCACGGCGGTCACGGCCACCCCCGCGAATCCGAATGCGGGAACCCAGGTCCAGCTCGACGCGGCCGTCACCGACGCCGACAACAGTACGGCATGCGGTTTGAACCAGACCTTCACCCTGCTCTGGACCACGGTCTCGCGTCCGGGCACCAGCAGCACCGCGCTGTCGGATCCCACCGCCAAGAACCCGACCATCACCCCCGACGTGGTCGGCGCCTATCAGTTCTCGGTGGTCGCGACGGACTCGACCGGCCTCCAATCGGCGCCGAAGTTCGTCACGTTCAAAGTGGCGGCTTGTGGCGCGGCCGCCGTCACGTTCGACGGGCCGCCGATCACGGCGGTCTTCGCCGAGACCCGGCCGAACGTCGGGGCGGCGGTGATGCTGACGGCGCACCCGATCGATCCCGGCGTGGCCTGCGGCGTGCCTGCCGGCACGGTGCAGTACCGGTGGACGCTGGCCGGCCCTTCGGGCAGCACCGCGGTCTCGTTCGCCACCCAGGCGGGAACGCAGTTCAGCTTCACTCCCGACGTCGTCGGCACCTACGACGTGACCGTCCGCGCGGTCGACGCGCAGGGCCACTCCTCGGATGCCTCGACGTCGATCTCGACCACTACCTGCGGCGTGGCCCCCATCGCGGTGCAGGTGAATCCCGCCTCGAGCACCGTGAACAGCTTCGATTCCCTCCCGCTCACCGCGACGCCCGCGGCGACCACCTGCCCCGCGCGATTCGCACCGACGATCGCCTGGGCGGTCTCGGGGGTCGGCGCTCCGGCGCAGCTGAGCAGCAGCTCCGGCACGGCCGTGAGCTTCCGCGCTTCCGGGCCGGGCGATTACGTCGTCTCGGCGGTCGCGATCAACACCAGCGGCCAGGAAGGGCCGGTCGGAACCGCCTCCGTCCACGTGGACGCCTGCGGTTCGCACCCACCGGTCGTCGTCACCACGAACAACTCGCCCACCTTCCCCGCGCGCCTGCAGACGGTTGCGCTCTCGGCGACCGCCGTCGATCCGGACACGGCCTGCGGCGCCGGGCGCCCCTCGAGCATCGCCTTCGAGCTGGTCTCGATCCCGCAGGGCAGCGCGCTGACGTTCCCGGCCGGCGCGACCACCTTCCAGGGAGACGTTGAGGGAACCTACTCGTTCCGCGTAGTGGCCACCGAGAGCGGGACGGGCCTGCGGTCCGACGCGGCCATCCTGAACGTGACGGTGCTGGACCCCGATCCGACGGCGTCGACCCTCACCGCGGTCGCGACCAGTGGGGCCGCATTTGTGGTCGCCGACAATGTGGACAGCGCAACCGTCAGGGTGACCCTGCACAACCGGCTCGGACAGCCGGTCGCAGCCCTTCCCGTCAGCATCGCGGCCAACGGCACGGGCAACGCGTTCAGTCCTGCCTCGATCGGATCCAGCGACACGAACGGCGTTCTCACCGTGACGATGACGAGCACCAAAGCGGAGACGAAGACCTTCACTGCGATCGCCAATCAGGTCCTGGCGCCCGTGACGCTCAGTAGTCATCCGTCAGTCGACTTCGTCGCGGGCCCCACAGCCAGCATCAAGCTGACCGGCCTTCCGGCGAACGTGACAGCGGGCGACTTCAGTACCGTGACGGTCACGGCGTTCGACAAGTTCGCGAACGTCGCGAAAGGACCGAACGCGTACGCCGGGACAGTCCAGTTCAGTTCCACCGATTCCGGCGCCACGCTGCCAGCGAATTTCCCGTTTGTGGCCGGCGACGATGGAACGCACACGTTCACGAACGGCGTCAGGTTGATCACCGCCGGTTCGCGCACGGTCACCGTGACAGATACCGTCAAGCTCGCGCTCACCGATACGCAGACCGCCGTCGTCAGCCCGGCGGCTCCGGCAACGGTGGCGTTCACGGTTCAGCCGAGTACGGCGACGGCAGGCATCTCCATCAGTCCGGCCGTGGAAACGACCGTCAAGGATACGTTCGCGAACCTGGTGCCGAACGCATCGGTCACCGTGTCGATCGGATCCGGTCCGGTGGCGACGCTCTTCGGCACGAAGACGGAGTCGACGGGTACGAATGGCGTCGCCGGCTTCGCGAACCTCAGCATCCAGAAGGCGGGTACCGGCTACAAGCTGCACGCTGCAGTGACAGGCACTCCGGGCGATGACAGCACGGCATTCGACATCAGGGCGGCAGCGCCCGCTACTGCGGCGTTCACGGTCCAACCGACGACCACCACGACGGGCCAACACATCACGCCGGCCGTCGACGTGACAGTGAAGGACCAGTTCCTGAACCTGGTGCCCGGCGCGTCCGCGGCGATGGCGATCGGAACCAATCCCGCGGGCGGGATCCTGTCCGGCACGCTGCTCCAAACCACCAACTTGAGCGGCGTAGCCAGCTTCGCGAACTTGAGCATCGACAAGGCTGGTACGGGGTACACGCTGCAAACCACCGTCACCAGCACGCCGGCGAACGTCGTCCAGGACAGCGCGTCGTTCAACGTGGTCGTCCCGCCCTCCATCACCAGCTTCCTCGCGGCGCCGGCGAACATCTTCAGCGGCGGAGCGACCCAGCTGAGCTTCGTCTTCTCAGGCGGGACTGGGTCGATCAATCCGGGCGCGCATTCGGTCTCCGCGTCCGGCACGCTGGTCGTCGCGAACATCACGACCACGACGACGTTCACGCTGACCGTGACGAACGCGGCGGGAACGACGACGTCGGCGACCGCGACGGCCACCCTGACTACGCCGACGGGCTGGCTCGACCTGAACAACCCATCGATCAACCCTCTGGACACCCGCGCGGCGCAACCGTTCTCGTTGACGTTCGATCCGGCGAATTCCTCAATCATCTACGCAGCGACGCTGAGCAAGGGCGTGCTGACGACGTCGACCGGCGGACCGCCGTGGGCCAGCACGAACTTCCCGGCCGGCGATCAGGCGCTCGGCGTCAGCGTCGGGCACCCGATCACGGGCCTGTCGATCTGGGTCTCCGTGAACTGCGCAGGGAAGCTGCAGCATTCGACGAACGGCACGACCTGGACCGAAGTCGACGGGACTGCGAATGGCCTTCCCGCCAAAGCCTGCCCGATTCCGCGGAGCGCCATCGTGCTCGATCCCTCGGATTCGACACATAAGACGCTCTACGTCGGCTTCAGCCAGGGAGGCCTGTTCCGCTCGATCGACGATGGAACGACCTGGTCGAACATTCCTCTCATCCTTGCCAACTCCACCCCGGATAATCAGCCGACCGCGCTGGCCATCGCATCGAACGGAACGCTGTTCGTCGGAACCAATGGTGGAAACCTGTTCCGCGTCTCCGGGATTTCGATGACCCCGCTCACCACGGCGGACCCGGCGCCGGCGACCCAGGTCAACGCGATCGCAGTGGATCCGGAGGGGAACATCGTCGTCGCGGGGCACACGGACGGGGTGCTCGAGTCCGCAACCGGGCCCTCCTTTACATTCAGTATCATCGACGCATTCGCATCTGGCACCAGCGTGGGCGGTGTCGCGTTCGCGGTCGATGGCGCGAGTTCCGCGGGCGTGGTCACCGGATCCATCTACGCCGTGACCGCCGGGGCAACGGCGGACGGCAAACGGGTGTTCCGGTCGAGCAATCTAGGAGCATCCTTCCTCAATGTGACCACTGCGACACCGGCGATCGACACCTCCGATTACTTCTTCGTGACGCCTCATCCGACGGACGGAACCACGCTCTACGTGCTGGGCCAGTCGTCCGGATTCTTCAAGCGCACCTTCGGCGCCCCGTAGCAGCACGTCCGTCGACTTGTTCTGGAACAAGTTGGCCGCTCTCCTCGTAGACGGGGGGAGCGGCCCGCATTGCGCCACTCCGCAGGCCTATGCGAGTGTATGCGCCCCGTAACCTGGGTCCCTGGAGCACGGATGCGCGCCCTGCCGCTTTGCATTGCCCTTCTGTCGCTCTCCGCGAGCGCGCAGGGCACTCGCGGACGGCCGAGCGCCACGACGTCCAGCATCGTGATCGTGCAGAACGGTCCGGTCCGGAACCTGGACGCGGACGGTGCCATGGGAACCCTGGTCGCCGACGCGGTGGACAGCGTCACGATCGCCGTCGCCATTCGCGACGCCTCGGGCCGGCCCCTCGGGGACGTGCCGGTGCGCATCGAAGTGACGGGCAGCCGGAACATCGTCACGCCGGCCGCGACCAGCTTCACTGACGCGAACGGCCTGTTCATCGCCAATCTGACCACCACCACGGCGGAGACGAAGACGATCAGCGTCGTCGCGGATCCGGGCGCCGCGGAGGTATGGCTCTACGACCGGCCTTCGGTGACGTTCCGCGCCGGCCCCGCCACCCACTTCGACGTCGCGCTGGAGGAAAACGGACGGGAGGTGACGCTCACCGCCCGGGACTTCTTCGGCAACCTCGCCGGCGCGTACCGAGCCACTGTTCGAGCGGGCGCCGCGGAGCACTGATGCGCTTTCGACCGATCTGCGTCGCCATCGCGTTCCCGTTCCTGGCCCACGCACAAGCGCCCCGCGAAGCTCCGCCGGCCAAGGCGCCCCAGAAGACCGTGCTGGTCAAGTCGGCGCGGCTCATCGACGGCCGCTCCGACCGGGCGCGGCAGGGACTGGCCGTGCTGGTGGTGGGGGAGCGGATCCAGGAGGTCGGGCCGGCGGACGAGCTCGCCCGCAAGGCCGGGCAGGCGCAGGTCATCGACCTGGGCGACGCGACCCTGCTGCCGGGCCTGATCGACAACCATACCCACGTCCTGCTCCAGGGGGACATCACGGCAGCCGACTACGACGAGCAGCTCCTCAAGGAGTCGACGCCGTACCGCGCCATCCGCGCCACCGTGGCGGCGCGCACCGCGCTGATGAACGGGTTCACCACCATCCGCGACCTGGAGACCGAGGGCGCGATGTACGCGGACGTCGACGTGAAGGTCGCCATCCAGCGCGGCGTCATCCCGGGGCCCCGCATGTACGTCGCCACCCGCGCAATGGCACCGACCGGCATGTACCCGCTGCTCGGCTACTCGTGGGAGCTGCGCATGCCGGAAGGCGTGCAGATCGTCGACGGGCCCGACGGAGTCCGCAAGGCCGTCCGCGAGGAGGCCAAGTACGGCGCGGACTGGATCAAGTTCTACGCGGATCGCAAGTACTACTGGGACGAGAAGAAAGCCCGCCTGGCGAGCTGGGTGAACTTCACCGACGACGAGGCGAAGGCCCTGGTCGGCGAGGCGCACCGCATCGGCCGCAAGGTCGCCGCGCACGCGATCGGCTGGGACGGCATCGACGCCGCGCTGCGCGCGGGGGTGGACACCATCGAGCACGGCGACGGGCTCACCGACGACTTGATCGACCGCATGGTGAAGCAGGAGGTGTTCTGGTGTCCCACCATCTACGTCGGGGTGTATGTCGCCGAAGGGCGAGGCGGCGTGTGGCCCAGGATGGTCGAGCTGGAGAAGCAGGCCTTCGCCAAGGCCGTGCGCAAGCGCGCGCGCATCTCCTTCGGGACGGACGCGGGGGGCTTCGCCTGGACGGAGAACCAGGCGAAGGAGTTCGGGTACATGGTCCGCTATGGGATGACACCGATGCAGGCCATCCAGAGCGCCACCACGGTGGCCGCGGCGCTCCTGGGAGAGTCCAAGAACCTCGGCGAAGTCGCCCCCGGCCGCTTCGCCGATCTGGTCGCCGTCGACGGCGATCCGCTGCAAGACGTAGCCCGCCTCGAGCGAGTCCGCTTCGTGATGAAGGGCGGGCAAGTCTTCAAGAACGAGCGCTGATCGCCGACCCGGTTTACAACCAACGAATGAGGCGCTCCCTCCTCGCCATCTTGCTGCTCGCCGCCTGCGCCGCGCCGGAGGTCAGGCCGCCGGAGAAGCCCTCCGAGACGCAGCCGCCCTCCGAGAGGCCCGAGCGCCCGCCGCAGCCGACCGTCATCATCGAGGACGGGATGCGGCTCGAGTACCGGGCGCACGGGCGCACCGTCATCGAGGTGACCGAACCCGAGGGCACCCAGGTGCAAGCCTTCGACGGCCCGGCGCTGGTCGCCGCCGATACCGCGCCCGTCGCGTTCGACGCCCAGCCCGATCACTACTACCGGATGGTCTTCCAGCTCCCCAGCGGAGGCGTTCGCGAGAAGAAGGTGCAAGCGCGCGCCGGCGAGCTGCTCAACGTGCGCGTCGCCGAGGGCAGGGGCCCGCAGCCGATGAACGACAAGGACTTCCGCATGCTGCGCACCGCCCTCGACCGCGAAGGGGGCGAGACGGCCAAGCTCGCCGTGCTGCGGACCGCCGCGGCCAATGCCTTCTTCACCACCGAGCAGGCGGGGCAGCTCATCGACAAGCTGGTCTACCGCGACGACAAGCTCGCCGCGGTCCCCATCCTCAAGGACCGCATCCTCGACAAGCAGAATGCCTGGCAGCTCTACCAGCACTTCACCTACCGCGAGGACAAGATGAAGGTGCAGGAGATGCTCGAGCATTGAGGGCTGCGCTGCCGCCGCCGCAGTCGCTCCGCGAGCGCGCGCGGCTCACCCTGGGCTACCTGCGCGCCCTGCCCCGCGTCTTCCAGCTGGTGAAGGACTCCTCGCGCGGCTTCGCCGCGGGAATCGTCGCCCTGCTGATCGGGCAGGCGGTGATCCCCGCATCGATGGCCTGGGTGGGGAAGTTGATCGTCGACGCGGTGGTGCAGGCCGCCCGCACCGGCGCCCGGGCCGACGAGCGCCGGGTGGTCGAGTACGTGCTGATCGAATTCGGCCTGATGGTGGTGTCCACCGTGCTCTCGCGCGGCCAGGCGCTGCTGCGGGACCTGATGCGCGCCTCCCTCGGCAACCACGTCAACACGATGATCCTGGAGAAGGCCGCCACGCTGGAGCTGCGCCACTTCGAGGACGCGGACACCTACGACAAGATGCAGAACGCGCGGCGGGAGGCCAGCGTGCGGCCGCTCTCGCTGGTCCTGGAGCTGGCCTCGCTGGGCCAGCAGCTGCTCATCCTGATCTCGTACGCGGCGCTGCTGGCGCGGCTGTCGTGGTGGAGCACGCTGGTGATCGTGGCCGCCTCGCTGCCCGCCTTCTTCGCCGAGGCACGCTTCTCGGGCGAGTCGTTCCGGCTCAACTCCTGGCGGGCCCCGGAGGGCCGGCGGCAGAACTACCTGGAGTGGATCCTCACCCGCGACTCGCACGTGAAGGAAGTGAAGATCTTCGGGCTGGCGCCGCTGGTGCTCGGGCGCTACCGCGCGCTGTTCGACAAGTTCTACTCGGAGGACCGGCGGCTCGCGCTGCGCAAGAGCGCGGCGGGCCTCCTCCTGGGCGCGCTGTCGCTGCTCGCCTTCTACGCCTCGTACCTGTTCATGGCCGACCGCGCGGCGAGGGCCCGCATCACCTTGGGCGATCTGACCTTGTACCTGGCCGCGTTCCGGCAGGGACAGGCCGCCATCCAGTCGGCGCTCGCCTCCATCGGCAGCCTCTACGAGGACGGGCTCTTCGTCTCCAACCTGTTCAGCTATCTCGACATCCCGACGGCCGGCGAGTTGCCGCGCGCGCGGCCCTCGAGCGCGGCGAAGGGCCGCTCCCAGCTGATCGAGTTTCGCGAGGTGGCTTTCCGCTACCCCGGGAGCGACCGCGAGGCGCTGCACGGAGTGAACCTGCGCATCGAGCCCGGCGAGAAGCTGGCGCTGGTCGGGGACAACGGCGCCGGCAAGTCCACCCTGATCAAGCTGCTCTTGCGCCTCTACGATCCGACCCAGGGGGCCATCCTCTACGGAGGGGTCGACTTGCGGGACTTCGATCCCCGCGATCTGCGCGACCGCATCGGGGTCCTCTTCCAGGACTACGTGAAGTACCAGTTCACCGCCCTGGAGAACGTCGGCCTGGGCGAGGTGCGGGCCATCTCCGACCGGCCCCGGATCGACGCGGCGGTCGACCGCGCCGGCGCGCGCACCGTCGTCGACGAGCTGCCGCAGAAGCTCGACACCATGCTGGGCGGCTGGTTCGAGGAAGGCCACGAGCTGTCCGGCGGCCAGTGGCAGAAGATCGCCCTGGCGCGCGCCTTCATGCGCGATCGGGCCGAGCTGCTGGTCCTGGACGAGCCCACCGCGTCGCTCGACGCGGAGGCCGAGCACGACCTGTTCCTGCGACTCAAGGCGCTGGCCGCGGACCGCAGCGCGATCCTCATCTCGCACCGCTTCTCCACGGTGCGGACCGCGGACCGCATCGCGGTGCTACAGGGCGGCCGCATCGCCGAGCTGGGCAGCCACGAGGCGCTGCTCGCCGAGGACGGCCGGTACGCGCACCTGTTCCGCCTGCAGGCGTCCGGCTACCTGAGCTGAAACGGCGCCCGGGCACGCGCCTGACCCCCGCATTGTCGAGCAGCAGACGAGCGCGTTATCCCATGGTTCGTGTCCGAACCCGCCCTGAAGCGCCTGCAAGCCGTGCCATGGGACGCGCTGGATGGCCTGGTGGAAGCGGTGCTTCCCGCAATCGGTCGCGTGCTGGACGGAGCCGCCGCGGAGCGCGAGATCGACTGGTTCCTGCGGAGGCATCGCGCGCTCGGACCTCTTCAGCGCACGGCGGTGGTCGAGGCCGTCTTCGGGGTGGGCCTGTGGCGCAGGCGGCTCCGCGCCCACGCGGGAGCGAGCGACCCCCGCGCGCTCCTCTTCGCCCTGCTGCGCGACCTGTCCCTCGTTCCGGAGCAGCGGGCGGCCGAGCTGACGGCGCTGGCGCCGCCGCTGCCTCCCCGCTCGCCTGCGCCGTCCAGGATAGCCGAGCGATGGTCGTATCCCGACTGGATCGAGGCGGTGTTCCTGCGCGAGCTCGGCGCAGATGCCGAAGCCCTCGCCTCCGCGATGTGCGCGCCGGGCCCGGTCTGCCTGCGCGCCAACGCATCGAGGATCGATCGCGAAGCGCTGGCGCGGCTGCTGGAGGAGGATGGTGTGACTACCCGGCCGGGCCGCCTGGCGCGCGGCGCCCTGGTGGTGACGAGCCCGCGACCGAACCTGCTCGGGCTGCGCGCGTATCGGGACGGCCTCTTCGAGGTGCAGGACGAGGCGAGCCAGCTGGTCGCGGACCTGTTGCGGCCCCAGCCCGGGGAGACCGTGCTCGACTTCTGTGCGGGCGCCGGCGGGAAGACGCTGGCGCTGGCCTCCGCGCTGGGCGGCCGGGGCCGGATCGTCGCGTGGGACCCGGACGCGGACCGGTTGCGCCGGTTGGGCGAGCGGGCCCGGCGAGCGGGCGCGGCGGTGGAGATCGGTCAGGACGTCGAGGCGGACGCCGTGCTCGCGGACGTTCCCTGCTCCGAGCTGGGCACGCTGCGGCGCGGTCCCGACCTGCGCTTCCGCCTGCGCGAGGAGGACGCGGTCTGCTTGCCGGCGCTGCAGCGGGACCTGCTGGAAGCGGCGCTGGGTCGCGTCCGTCCCGGAGGCCGGCTCGTCTACGCGACCTGCACGATCCGTAGCGAGGAGAACGAGGAGGTCGCGCTGGCGCTGGAACGGGCCCACCCGGAGCTGCGCCGGCTTCCGCCCGATCTTCCCTCGGAGCTGGTCCGCGACGGGTTTTTCCGGACCTGGCCCCACTTGCACGACACGGATGGGTTCTTCGGAGCTGTCTGGAATAAGCTTTGAGCCAGTGGACGAGAAGAAGCCCTTCCACAATCCGTTCGCGGCGCTGAAGGACAAGCTGGGCGACCTGCCCCGCGCGCCGGAAGCTCCGCGTGAGGCCGAGCGGGCGCAGAAACCGGTCAAGGGTCCGGCGCGGGCAGTGGTCCGCCTCGAGCGCAAAGGACGCGGCGGCAAGGAAGTCACGCTGGTCGAGCAGCTGGGCCTCCCCGCCGCCGCGCTGCGGGATTGGCTCAAGGATCTCAAGGGCGCATTGGGGTGCGGCGGTGCGGTGGAAGGAGACGCGCTGGTCCTGCAGGGCGACCACCGGAGCCGCGTCCGCACCCTGCTGGAAGAGCGCGGCGTCCGGCGGGTCACGGTCGGCTGACTCGGGTCACGCCCCTTTCGCCACCAGCCGACGCTTCTTCGCTCCCGTCTCCTTTTCCATCTCCTCCTTGCGGAACGCTTCCAGCTCCGCGCGCGCCACCTTCCCAATCTCCTCCAGCCTCTCGCGCCATTCCTTCCGGTACGGCCGCAGCGCCGCGACCAGGGTCTCCGCGACGGCCAGGTTGCGGAACCACTTCGCGTCCGAGGGCACGACCATCCAGGGAGCGTGGGGAGCGGCGCAGCGGGAGATCGCGTCCTCGTACGCCTCGGTGAACTCGTCCCACCTCTCGCGGTCCTTCCAGTCCTGCAGGCTCAGCTTCCAGGCGTCGAGCGGGTCCTTCTCGCGCGCCAGGAGTCGCTGCTCCTGCTCCTCCGGGCTGATGTGCAGGAAGAACTTCAGCAGGATGCAGCCCTGCTCGGCGAGCATCGCCTCGAAGTCGTTGATGTGCCCGTACCGCGGCTTCCAGAGCGACTTCTTGACCAGGTGGTGGACGCGGACCACCAGCACGTCCTCGTAATGCGAGCGGTTGAAGATGCCCACCTCGCCGAGCTGCGGCGTACGCAGGTGCACCCTCCAGAGGAAATCGTGCCGCAGCTCCTCCTCGGTAGGCTGGCGGAAGGACACCACGCGGACGCCGCGCGGGTTCAGCCCCCCGACCACGTGCTTGATCGTCCCGTCCTTGCCTGCCGCGTCGCGGCCTTGCAACACGACCAGCAGGCTGTGGGTCTTGGCGCCCCACATCAGGTCCTGCAGCGCGAACAGCTCCTGGTCGAGCTCCTCGAAGCGCGCCTGGGCCTCTGCCTTCTGCATCTTGGGCGGCGGCCGGGTGGAGATCTTGTCCAGCCGCACCTTCTCGCCCGGCGAGTCGAACACGGTCACCAGCTTCATACTCGGAGCACTAAAGCAGATTACAATTCTGTCCGCTCTCGAAACACAGCGCCGCCGAATACGGCGGCGACTGGCAGCCTTCCCTTCACCCCTGCCTCTCTGCTATCGAAGATCGGCATCGCGTTCGCGGGGAGGGACGATGCGCGTGCTCGTGGTGCAGGCCGACGAGAGCGCTCGCGCGTCGCAGCGCGCCTTGCTCTCGGGCGCCGAGTTGACCGTCGCCGACGCCGGAAGCGGTGCCGAGGCGCTCGAGAAGCTGCGCGAAGGCCCTCCGGACCTGGTGGTGCTGGGACGCTCGCTGCCGGACATGGACGGGCTCGACCTCCTCCCGCAGTTGAAGGGAACGCACGACCAGTTCACCCCGGTGCTGATCGCCAGCCATCGCAGCGCGACGGCCGAGCGGGTCCTGGGGTTGCAGAAGGGCGCGGACGACTACCTGCCGCTCCCCTGCGATCCCGACGAGCTGCTGGCGCGTGTGCGCGCCCTCCTGCGGGTCAAGGAGATGCACGACCGCGTGCTCTCCATCCAGCGCGAGCTGGAGCGGCTGGTGGTTTCCGATCCGCTCACGGGACTGTACAACCGCCGCTACCTGGTCGAGCGGCTCGGGCAGGAGATGAATCGCGTCGACCGCTACGGCGGCAAGCTCGCCTTCGCGATGATCGACCTCGACGGGTTCAAGCCGGTCAACGACAAGTACGGCCACGTGTTCGGCGATCGCCTGTTGCGGGCGGTGGCCTCGGAGATCTCGCGCTCGTTGCGCACGCCGGACGTGGCCGCCCGCTACGGCGGAGACGAGTTCGCCGTCATCCTCCCGCAGACCCAGCCCGAGGGAGCGCTGCGGGTGTGCGAGCGGATCCGCAAGGCGGTGGAGCAGCTTGCGCTCAACGCGGGCGACGCGCCGGTCTCGGTCACCGCAACCCTCGGGGCCGCCGACTACCCGGCGGAGGGCATCACCATTGCCGAGGGGCTGATCCACGCCGCGGACGAGGCGCTCTACGGCGCCAAGCGCGCCGGCAAGAACCGCTACTCCGCGGGGCGGGCGCTCTCCTGACAGAGCAGCTCCGGCACTTCGCCGGTGATGAGCCGGGCGCCGCGCTCGTACCGCAGGTACGTCCAGGCCCACTGCGCCAGGACCAGCACCCGGTTGCGGAAGCCGATCAGCATCACGATGTGCACCAGGAGCCAGAGGAGCCAGGCGAAGAAGCCTTCGCTGCGCAGCCGGCCGATCTGCGCCACCGCGGCGTTGCGCCCGATGGTCGCGAGGGTCCCTTTGTCGAAGTAGTGGAACGGTTCGCGCGCCTCGCCGCGGAGCGTGCGGAGGATCTGCCGGGCGGCGTGGCGCCCCCCTTGGATGGCCGGCTGCGCCAGGCCCGGAACCAGCCTGCCCTGCTCGTCCTCGACGGCCGCGAGATCGCCGATGACGAAGACCTCGGGCGCGCCCGGGATGGAGAGGTCCCGTTCGACCTTCACCCTCCCGGCCCGATCGAGGGGTACGCCGAGAGAGCGCGCAATGGGCGAAGGCGCGACGCCGGCCGCCCAGAGGACGCAGCGGGAGCGGATCCGGCGTCCGCCGGCGATCACTCCGCCGTCGTCCACCTGGGTCACGGCGGTCCCGACCAGGACCTCGCAGCCCATCCGCCGCAGCCGCGACGCGGCCTTCTCCGACAGCTCGGGCACGTACGCCGGCAGGATCCTCGGGCCCGCCTCGAGGAGCACCACCCGGGCCGTGCGCGGGTCGATGCGCCGGAAGTCCCGCGCCAGCACGTGCCGTGCGATCTCCGCCAGGGCGCCGGCCAGCTCCACGCCGGTGGGCCCGCCGCCCACCACCACGAAGGTGAGCCAGTCCTCGCGCCGGACCGGATCGTCCTCGCGCTCGGCCGCCTCGTAGGCGACCAGGACGCGCCGGCGGATGGCGATCGCATCTTCCAGCGTCTTGAGGCCGGGAGCGTCCTTCTCCCATTCCGGGTGGCCGAAATAGGCGTGGGTGGCGCCGGTCGCGATCACCAGGAAGTCGTACGGCACCGCGCCGTCGCGCAGCAGCACGCGCTTGCCCGGCACGTCGATCGCCGTCGCCTCGCCCAGGATCACCTCCGCGTTCTCCTGATGGCGGAGCACGCGCCGGATGGGCGTCGCGATGTCGCTCGGGTTCAGCGCCGCCGTCGCTACCTGGTAGAGCAGCGGCTGGAAGAGGTGATGGTTGCGCCGATCGACGAGCGTGACCCGGACGGGCGCACGGCGCAGCGCCTTGGCGGCGTTGAGGCCGCCGAATCCGCCCCCCAGGATCGCCACGCGCGGCACCGCCATGGACGGATTCTAGACCGCCCGGCGGTCCGGCGCCGCCCGACGTGCGCCGCAGAATATTCGACGGTCGGCGAGGGCTCCGTCAGACTGGCGCCATGCGGCTCGCCGTCCTGCTCATCCTGGCCTCGGGCGCCGCGCGGGCCTGGGACCCGACCGATGCGGCCTCGATCGACGCCCGCATCCAGGGGCTGAAGGCGGACTGGGCGGGAAAGGACGCCGCCGCGGTCGGAAACGACAAGCTGCAGCGCGCGCGCCAGGGAACGAAGCCGGCGTGGGTCTCGCGCACCGCGTTCCGGATCGACGACGGCCCCCGGCGCCTCTACCTGGGCGTAGGGTCGGCGAAGCTGCCCGAGGCAGCGGCGCGGCTCGTCTCGCTGCAGGATGCGCTTGCCTCGCCGCAGGGCGCGACGCCCCTCGACTGGTACCTCGACGAGGGAACCGGCACGCTCTATGCGCTCACGGTCGAGGAGAAACGATGAGCGTCCGGAGCGCGACCGCCCCGAGCACCACCGCCCCGCCGGCGATGGACCACGGACCGGGGCGCTCGCCGGTGCCGATCAGGACCCAGAGCGGGTTGCACACCGGCTCCAGCATCGAGATGAGGCTTGCCTCCGCGGCCGGCACGCGGCGGACGCCGCGGGCAAACATCCAGTACGCCACGCCGAGCTGCATCACGCCCAGGTAGACCAGCACCAGCGCACCGGCGGTCGACACGTGGAGGAGCGCGCCCGCGAACGGGGCGGTGCCCAGCGCCGCGAGGACGTTGCCCAGCGTGGTGGAGGGGATCGCGTCGCCGGAGCCGTCCTTCGCGTCACGGCGGATGAGCAGGACCGTGAAGGCGAAGAACACGCCGCTCAGCGTGGCGAGCAGGTTCCCGGCGAGCTGTCCCGCCTCGAGCTTGTCGATGAAGA